>NZ_JBFANF010000044.1:0-103334 GCF_040674675.1 Dactylosporangium sp. NPDC049742
AAAACCCCCCAATAAACCCCGCGGTCCCCCGCCCCGGCGGGCCCCCCCGACCACCTCACTTCCAGCGCTTCGCGGACCAGGTGCTGGAGCTCCAGTAGTGCCCGCTCCAGTAGTGCCCCGACCACGTCCCGCCGGACCAGTAGTGGCCCGACCACGTGTCGTCGTACCAGGTCTCGTCGGCCCAGCTCTCGCCGGCCCACGCCGCCGAGGCCCAGGTCTTCGACGCCCACGAGGTGCCGGTCCAGCCGTCGCCCGCCATGCGGCGGCCCATCCACACGCCGCCGTTCCAGGAGGTGCCGTTGCGGGCCGCCTGCGCCCAGACCGCGGAGTTGAAGCCGCCGAAGATGTCGAACTCGCCGACCAGCTGCTGGTTGTCGTGCACGACGTGGTTGGAGCCGCGCGCGGACTCCAACGACCCGACGCCCGCCGCCGTGCCGGCGCTCTGGACCGTTGCCGGGGTCGCGGCCTTGACCGCCGCGGCCAGGTTGAGCTCGCCCACGCCGCCCGGCAGCGCCGTGGCGGTGCTCTTGAGCAGCGCCTTGACCTGGTCGGGGGTGAGGGTGGGGCGCTTCTGCAGGAGCAGGGCGATGCCGCCGGACGTCACCGCCGCGGCCTGCGAGCTGCCGCTGCCCCGGAAGTACCTGTCGCCCACGCGGGCGCCCGGGTAGGTCTGGTCGAGGTAGGAGCCCGGGTCGCGCAGCGACACGATCTGCTCGCCGGGTGCGAGCAGGTCCAGGTTGCGCGCGACACCGCGGGAGTTGAACGACGACGCGGTGTCGTCGGCGCTGCTGACGGTGTTGTTGACCGAGGCCGAGCCGACGGACAGCACCGACGGGTCGTTGGCCGGGTTGGTGAGCGTGGCGACGGTGCCGTCGTTGCCGCCCGCGGCCACGACGACGACGCCGTTGCGCCACGCGTTCTCCACGGCGTAGTTCAGCGGGTCGTAGAGGGTCGGCTGGGTGCTGTCGGTGCCGTACGCGAGGGTGATGATCCGGATCGGGTTGGCCTTGTCGTCGTTGCGGTGCTGCACGGCCCAGTCGATCCCGGCGATGACCTGCGAGACGTCCACGGCACCACCGGATGCGCCGACCTTGATCGAGGTCAGCTTCGCCTTGGGGGCGATGCCGCGGAAGCCGGTCGCGGGGTCGTTGCCGACGATGATGCCGGCGAGATGCGTACCGTGGCCGAACGTGTCCAGGTAGCGCAGGTTCGCGGACTGCGACTCGAACGACAGGTCGGGCCCGTTGACGACCTGCGACGCGGGCAGGCCGGCCACGTTCACGACGCCGGTGTCGATCAGCGCGACGCCGACCCCCGTACCGTCGCCGCCGCCGACCTGCGAGGAGTAGGCGTTGCCCAGGTCGGTGGCGGTGAGCCCGGTGCCGCCGGCGTTGGACCACGCGTCCGCGTGCCAGACCTTCGACCCTTGGTCGTGGGCGAAAGCGGCCGGTGTGTCCGGTTCCACGACGACGGGTGACATGAGACCAAGCGCCAACGCACCCGCGACGACAGTCCTGTGAGCTGCCACCAGTGCTCCTTCCTGGGGTCCGGCCCGATCGGTGCCGGCTCACCCAACATGCAGGAGGGCTTACAGATAGTCACGTCCCGCGGACGCAAAGAGACATTCGGCGCCGACGAACATCCAGCGGGTGGACACCGGACGGTCAAAACCTGCTGAACACCTCATCGGCGACCCCGGAAGGCCGATCAAGTTGACAATGAACGTGCAGGGCGGCCCAGCACCGGTGACGATGGATCCAGTCACCGGTGCTCATTCGCGTGCCGCGCTGGACGACGCCCTGCACGACGTCGCCGGGTGCAGCCTGCTGCTGTTCGACGTCGATCACTTCAAGACGGTCAACGACGCCTTCGGCCACCTCCGCGGTGACCTGCTGCTGCGCCAGCTCGCCGACCGGATCGCCGAGCTCATCCGCACCGACGACATGCTGTTCCGCTACGGCGGCGACGAGTTCGTGCTGCTGCTGCCCAACACCGGCGCCGACGAGGCGCTGCGCCTCGCGATCCGGCTGACCGACGAGATCCGCGCCCGGGAGTTCGCCGGCACCCCGCCGCTGCACCTGTCGATCAGCCTCGGCGTGGCGACCAGCCCGGTCGACGGTACCGACGGCGAGACCCTGATCGCCGCCGCCGACCGCCGCAACTATCTGGCGAAGCGCCGCGGCCGCGGGCAGGCGGTCGGCGACGACGTCGAGGTCTCGGGCGGCCAGGGTGGCGGCTCGTCCCGGCTGTGGGAGCGCGACGCGGCGCTGAGCAGCACGCAGGAGTTCCTCACGAGGGTCGCCGCCGGTGGCCACGCCGCCCTGCGGATCGTCGGCCCACCGGGCGCGGGCCACACCCGCTTCCTCCGGGAAGTCGCCCAGATCGCCCGTTTGCGCGGTTTTCCGGCTGTACTGGCGGCGGAGCGCACCCCCGGATGCATCCTGCTGGCGGACGTGGGCGACCCGCTGCCGGAGCTCGGGGACGCCGCGGCGATCGTGTACGCGACCACGAACCCGCGCGACGACGACCCGCGCCGCACCGGGCTGCGCGAGGCCGTCGTCGAGCTGACCCCGTGGTCGCCGGCGACGCTGCGCATCTGGATGCGCATCGCCCTGGCCGGCGAGCCCAGCAAGGCGCTGGTCGACCGGCTCGTCGAGCGCTCCGGCGGCCTGCCGGCGAAGGCCGAGGCGGAGCTGGCGCGGCTGCGGTCGCAGGGCGAGCTCATCGGCGCCCCCGACGGCACCTGGACGGTCAAGCCACCGAAGGCGAGGCGCCGCCGCAGCCGGCTGCCCGTGCCGATGACCCGGCTCGTCGGACGGGACCGGGAGACCGCGAAGGTCGCCGCCCTGATCCGGGACGCGCGGCTGGTCACGCTGGTCGGCCCCGGCGGCATCGGCAAGACCCGGCTGTCGCTGGCGGCCGCCACCACCGTCGCCGACGACTTCGAGGGCGGCGCCGTGTTCGTGCCGCTCGCCGACAGCATCGACGCCGAGCAGATGACCGCCGCCCTGGCGCGGGCGCTGCAGGTCAGCGAGCTGCCCGACCAGCACCTCTTCGACACGGTGCTGGACCAGCTCGAGGAGTCGGAGCTGCTGCTGGTCCTGGACAACTTCGAGCAGGTGGTCGACGACGGCGCGGCCCTGGTCAGCGACCTGCTGGCCGCGGCGCCGGGCGTCCGCGCGCTGGTCACCAGCCGGGAGCGGCTCTCGCTCTACGGCGAGCAGGTGTACCAGGTGCCGACGCTCGCCGACTCGCCCGCGGTGACGCTCTTCGAGCAGCGCGCCCGGGCCGTCGACGCCGACTTCGAGATCACCATCGACACGGCGCTGCCGGTCGCGGCGCTGTGCCGGCGGCTCGACGGCCTGCCGCTCGCCATCGAGCTGGCCGCCGCGCACATCGACCGCTGGACCCCCGACGAGCTGCTCAACCACCTCACCGAGCACCTCGACCGCGACCTCGACTCCCTCGGCGGCGCCGGCCCGCGGGACCTGCCGGCGCGGCAGCAGACCCTGCGCGGGGCGATCGACTGGAGCTTCGTGCTGCTCGACGCCGAGGGGCAGCGGCTGCTCACGGAGCTGTCCGTGTTCGCCGGCGGCTGGACGGCCGCCGCCGCGCTCGCCGTCACGCTGCCCGGCGGCGACCTCGACCTGCTGGTCAAGCGGCTCGAAGGGCTCGTCGACAAGCACCTGGTCGTCCGGGACGAGGACGACGGCCGGTTCCGGCTGCTGTCGACGATCCGCTCGTACGCCAGGCACCGCCTCGGCGACGAGGCCGCGCCGCTGGACCGGCACGCCGACTTCTACGCCGAGTTCGCGGAGGCGTCGGCCGCCGGCCTGTCCGGGCCGGAGCAGGTCGAGTGGACGGGCCGGGTCGAGGCGGACTACCAGAACGTGCGGGCCGCCTTCGCGCACGCGGGCGTGGGCATCAAGACCCGGATCTGTCTGGGGCTCTGGCGGTACTGGCGAAACGGCGCCCACATCAACGAGGGTCGCGAATGGCTCTCGGCGCTGCTGGCGGCCCCGGGACTCGAGGACGGCGCCCTGGCGCGGCTGCTGCACGCCGCCGCCATCCTCGCCGCGACCCAGGACGAGCACGAGGAGGCGTTCCGTTACGGCGCCTCCGCCCTGGAGAAGGCGACCGCGGCGGGGGACCGCGCCACCGTGGGCCACGCGCACAACGCGATGGGCATCGCGGCGATCGGCGGCGGCGACCACGCGGCCGCGACCGAGCACTTCGGGCACAGCCTGGCGATCTGGCGGGAGCTCGACGTGCCGCAGGGGGTCGCCGCGTCGCTGGGCAACCTGAGCAAGGTCTCCCTGTCGCAGGGTGAGATCGCCGTCGCCGAGCGTTACGCCACCGAGTGTCTCGCGCTGGAGCGTGCCGCCGGCAACACGCGGGGCATCCAGCTCGCCCTGGAGTGCCTCGGGCAGATCATGCTCGCCCGGGGCGACGTCGCCGCGGCCCGCGAGGCCCTCGACGAGAGCCTCACCCTCAGCCGGCAGATCGGCGACGCGTTCGGCGCCGCGATGGCCCAGCACCAGCTCGGCCTCGCCGCCCGGCTGGAGGGCGACCGGGTCGAGGCGCTGCGGCTGCTGGTGACCGCGCTGGTCACCCGGCACGAGGTCGGCGACCGGCTGGACCTGGCGATCTCGCTGGACGTGGTCGCGGCGCTGGTCGCGGCCGACGACCCGGGGCACGCGGCGCGGCTGATCGGCGCCGCGGACGGCCTGCGGGCCCGGCACCGGCTCACGGAGCCGCCGGACGCGCAGACGCTGCGCTCCGTGACGCTGCCGCTGCTGCCGGACCACCAGCGGGACCGCGCCGCGGGACGGGCGGTCAGCATCGAGCACATCGTGGAGGCCCTACAGTCCTCGTATGGTGTCGTTGGCTGACTGGCAGCGCCTGTTTCCCGGTGACGCTTCGATCGGGGCCGATCTGATCGCCCGCTGGTCGGAGCCGCACCGGCGGTACCACACCCTCGACCACCTGGGCTTCATGCTCCAGGTCATCGACGATCACGGCGATGCCGCCGACGACGTCGACGCCGTGCGGATGGCGGCGTGGTTCCACGACGCGGTCTACGAGCCGTTCGCCGCCGACAATGAGGAGCGCAGCGCCGTCCTGGCGCTGGACGTGCTGCCCGGCCTGGGCGTCTCGCCGGACCGGGCGGCCGAGGTGGCCCGGCTCGTCCGCCTGACGGCGGGCCACACCGTCGCCGGCGGTGACCGCAACGGCGCCCTGCTCGCGGACGCCGACCTCGCCATCCTCGCGGCACCGCCGGCCGAATATGCCCGTTATGCGGCGTCTGTACGAGCGGAGTACGCGGCCGTCCCTGAGGAAGCCTTCCGCTCCGGGCGGGCACAGATCCTGGGGGCGTTCCTCGCCGAGCCATCGCTGTTCCGCGCGGTGCCGGCGCGGGCGGAGTGGACCGCCCGCGCACACGACAACCTGCGGGCCGAGATCACGACGCTTCTGGATGCTCCGTGACGTTCTGCAGGTACAAGGGCTCGCCCAGCTTCTCGATGAGGGCCAGCTGGGTCTCCAGGTAGTCGACGTGGTGCTCCTCGTCCTCGAGGATCTCCTCGAAGATGTTGGCCGACGTCACGTCGCCGATCGAGCGCATGTATTCGATGCCGCGCCGCAGCCGGTCGACGGCCTCCATCTCGATCTGCATGTCGCACTTGAACTGCTCCGGCACGGTCTCGCCGATTCGCAGCGCGAAGAGGCGCTGATAGTTGGGCAGACCGTCCAGGAACAGGATCCGGTCGGTCAGCACCTCGGCGTGCTTCATCTCGTCGATCGACTCGTGCCGGGTGTGTTTCGCCAGGACCGTGTATCCCCAGTTCTCCTGCATCTTGGCGTGAAGGAAGTACTGGTTGATCGCCGTGAGCTCGGCGGTCAGTTGTTCGTTGAGAAATTCAATGACTCGTGCATCCCCCTGCATGTGGGCAGGGTAGCCGCTTTTCTAGGCCAAAGCGGGCAATACCGCATTCGGCGCCTCGGCCTCGATCAGGTCCGCCACCCGATCGAGGCAGGTCCCGCAGCCGGTGCCGGCGCCGCACTCGTCGCCGACGGCGTCCTCGCTGTGCGCCCCGGCGCGGATGGCCCGCCGGATCTCGCACTCCCGGACGCGGGCACAGATGCAGACATACACGGTGCACTCCTCGCTTAGCCTTACCTAAGCAAGGGTCGCCTAAGTTACCTCCAAAAACAACCCCTGAGCAGCTATTTCACTGTCTTGGATGCGCCAGTGGAGTCGGACAAATGCCGTGGCCGACGCAGGCCGGCAGCTTTCAGGCGCGCCACGATCTCCTTGCCGGTCACCCGCTCCGCGCCCAGCCAGACGGCCCGCTGCGCCATCTCGGCGGGCACGTCGTAGTGATCCCGCTCGAACCCGCGCCGCGGCGCCCCCAGCAGCTCCGCGAACGCGTGCAGCTCCGCCGCCGACACGTCGCTGATCAGATGGGCCCAGAACCTGCCGTGCGCCGGCCACCGCGGCGTGTCGATGTAGAGCACGCCTACTAGCCTGCCAAACATGGATCTCAGCATGGATCTCATTCAGGCGCTCCGTGCCGCACTGCCTCACGAAGGCGGTGTCATCACCGACCCGGACCTGCTGCGTTCGTACGAGCACGACGAGGCCGACCTGTGCGCGTACGGCACCCCCGCGGTCGTCGTCCGTCCCCGGACCACCGGCCAGGTCTCCGCCGTCCTCCGCGCCGCGAGTCAGCACCGCGTCCCCGTCATCCCGCAGGGTGCCCGCTCCGGCCTGGCCGGCGGCGCGAACGCCATCGACGGCGCGATCGTGCTGTCCCTCATCGCCATGAACGAGATCATCGACATCGACGCCGCGAACCGTGTCGCCGTCGTCCAGCCCGGCGTCGTCAACGCCCAGCTCCGCCGCGCCGTCGCCGACAAGGGCCTCTACTACCCGCCCGACCCCGGCTCCTGGGAGCAGTCCACCATCGGCGGCAACGTCTCCACCGACGCCGGCGGCATGTGCTGCGTGAAGTACGGCGTCACCAGCGACCACGTCATCGGCCTCGAGGTGGTCCTGGCCAGCGGCGAGGTCCTCAACTGCGGTCGGCGCACCGCCAAGGGCGTCGCCGGCTACGACCTCACCAGCCTCTTCGTCGGCTCCGAGGGCACCCTCGGCGTCATCACCGAGATCACCGTCAAGCTGCGCCCCGCGCCCGCCGACTCCCTCACCCTCGTCGCCGTCTTCGACACCCTCCCCGCCGCGGGCGCCGCCGTCTCGTCCGTGATCGCCTCCGGCCTGCAGCCCAGCATGCTGGAGGTCATCGACCGGGTCAGCCTCAGCGCCATCGAGGCGTACCGCCCCATGGACCTGCCCACGACCGCCGCCGCGCTGCTCATCGCCGCCGTCGACTCCGGCAGCCGGGCCCCCGACGACCTCGCCGCGATCGCCGCCCTCTGCCGCCACGCGCAGGCCTCCGACATCCACGTCGCCACCGACAGCGTCGAGGCCGACGCCCTCCTCGCCGCCCGCCGCCTCGCCCACCCCGCGCTGGAGCAGTTCGCCGCGCAGCTCTACCCGGGCGGCGGCGGCATCATGGTCGACGACGTCGCCGTCCCGCGCACCCGGCTCGTCGAGCTCATCGAAGGCATCGAGTCCATCGCCGCCACCCACGGCGTGGTGGTCGCCACCGTCGGCCACGCCGGCGACGGCAACCTCCACCCGATCATCGTCATCGACCGCTCCGACCCCACCAGCCTGGCCCGCGGCCAGAAGGTCTTCGACGCCATCATGTCCCTGGGCCTCTCCCTCGGCGGCACCTCCACCGGAGAGCACGGCGTCGGCCTCCTCAAGCGCGACTGGCTCGCCCGGGAGATCGGCCCCACCGGCCTGAAGGCGCACCGCTCGATCAAGGCCGCCCTCGACCCCGACAACATCCTCAACCCCGGCAAGATCTTCTGACGGCTACTTGAACCGGTTGACCGGCCCCGCGTCCATCCGCACCACGACCCGCCCGTCGGGTCCGATGTGCGCGTCCGGCCGGCACTCCGAGTTGGGCCGCGAGTACGCCTCCAGGTACTCCACCCACACGTTGCCGTCCCGCCCGTTGTGGATCACCGCGGGCACGCACGTGTAGATCCGGTTGTTCCGGTTGCCGTTGCTGGCGTCGATCGTGACGCGTTCCCCGGCGCCGTTGTCGACCGCGAGCGACACCCGGTACTGGTGGAACGACCCGGTCCCGTTCGACTGCGCCGAGTACGCGACGGGGACGACGGCCGCGATGGTGTCGTCGAACGCGATCGTCAACCGCTCGGTCGCCGTCCCCTGCGCACCCGCGGCCCGGCCGACGTCGCCCTCCTGCCGGACGCCGCGGAACTTCGACGACGCCCTGACCCCTATAGCGCCGAACCGCGCGACGTGGTGCACCTTGCCGTCTCTGGTGACGACGAGCGCGTACAGGTCGTAGTCCGTCCTCGAACTCCATGACGCCGACGCGACGATCGTGGCCGTCTTGGTGAGGCGGGCTGGGCCGCTGCCCTTGGTGAGACTGATCGTCGTCGGCTGCCGGGGTACGGGTGGCGCCCATCCCTGCCTCGGGAGGACTCCGGTGTGCCGGGACGGCGCCGCAGGCGGCATCGCGGCCGCGGCCGGTGCCATCGGTGCCACCGGTGTCATGGTCGGTGCCTGGGTGGGCGGCTGGGCCGGGATCTGGTGGGCGGCCTTTGCCGGCGGTTCGTCGTCGACGGTGATGCCGAACGCCGTCGCCAGGCCGGCCAGGCCCGAGTCCCACCCCTGTCCGACCGCCCGGAACTTCCAGGCGCCGTTGCGCAGGTACAGCTCACCCGCGACGAAAGCCCGCTCCGACGTCGCCCGCATGTCGTCGAATCGCGCGATCTCCGTGCCGAGCGTGGCGTCCACGATGCTGATGTGCAGCCCCGGCACCTGCCCGAACGTCCCGCCGTCCGCGGAGGCGGCGATCACGACCCGCTCCACCCCGCGGTCGACCCGCGCCAGGTCGACGACGATGCTGTCGTGCGCCGGGCCGCCCGCCATCTGCTTCCCGGCGTGACGCACCGCGCCGCCAGGATGGACCGGCTGGTTGTAGAAGACGAAGTCCTGATCCCCGCGCACTGTTCCGGCGGCGGTGAGCAGCAGCGCCGAGACGTCGACATCGGGCACTCCGGCGCCGGCGGTCCATCCCAGAACCGCCCGCACGGACGTCGCCGACAGGGCGGTGTTGGCGCCTTTGACCAAGACGGGCATGGCGGTGCTCCTTCGCTCCGGTTGGCCGGAGCCTACGAGCGCGCCGATCGTTCCACGCCGGGTTCGTTCGGGACCTGACCACCTCGCCACGCAGACCGACCCCCTCGGGCGCCCACGCCCGGCCACGGACCGGCCGCACGCCACCGTTCGGCGGTCCGGTCCAGTCGATCGGCGGTGCCGAATCAGACGACGGTGGGCGGGACGCCGCCGGCGAGCGCGGTGGCGATGGTGGCTCGGACGGTCCCGCCGGCCGGTGGTGCGGCGCGGCGGTCGGCGTACAGCAGATGGCCCGTGCCGATCAGCATCCTCGCCAGGGTGTCGGTGTCGGCCTGTGCGGCGACGCGGCCCAGGTCACGCTCGGCGGCCAGGTAGGCGGCGATCGACTCGGCCGCCTCCTGCAGGACCGGCAGGCTCGTGGGCCAGGTCTCACGCAGCCTGGCCCGCAGCTCGTCCCGGAACGTCATCAGCGGCACCACCGCCACCGCCACCGAGCTGAACAACTCCTCCAACGCCTCGGCGACGTTGTCCTGGACGGTGCCCGTGCCCACGGCGGCCTTCAGGGCATCCCCGCGGGCCACCGTCCGCCCGGCCTGGTCGCGGACGAGTTCGACGAGCAGGTCGTCGAAGTCCTTGAAGTGCCGGTGCAGGACGCCCTTGGCACAGCCGGCCTCCGCCGTGACCGTCCGGCTGGTCAGCGCCCCCGGTCCGTCCCGCAACAGCACCCGCTCCGCCGCATCGAGCAACTGCTGCCGCGCGTCGCGTAACGCCACCCCAGTCGGCACTCTGCCTCCGTCCTGCTTGTTCCAGCCGTCGTGCGGACATGCTCCCGCTACAGATGGGCGCTTGCCCGTTCCGAATGGGCGCTTGCCCATTTATAGTGGGCGCATGGCCACTCTACCGCCGTCTTCGTCCCCGCCCTCTCCGTCCCTTGATCCGGTGCCGGATCCGTTGCCAACTTCGGCGCCGGCTTCGGGGTCATCGCCGGGTTCGGGGTTGTCGTCGGGTTCGGGGTTGTCGTCGGCTTCGGGGTCGTCGGCGCAGCCGGGTCCGGCGTTGTCGCCGCAGCCGGGTCCGAGCCCGGAGCAGCGCCGAGCGGTTGCCGAGTCGTTCGGCGTGGACGCCGGCCGCTACGACCGGACCCGCCTCGCCTACCCGGAGGCGCTGATCGCCCGCATCACCGCCACCGCACCCGGCCCAGATGTCCTCGACGTCGGCTGCGGCACCGGCATCGCGAGCCGCCAACTGCGAGCCGCCGGCCGCACGGTGCTCGGCGTCGAGCCCGACCCCCGGATGGCCGCCTTCGCCCGCGCCACCGGCATCGACGTCGAGGTCTCGACCTTCGAGTCCTGGGACCCCGCGGCCCGCTCCTTCGACGCCGTCGTCGCCGCCACCGCCTGGCACTGGGTGGACCCCTCAGCGGGCGCGGCCAAGGCCGCTGAGGTGCTCAGGCCGGGCGGCCTGCTAGCGGCCTTCTGGCACACCTGGGAGCTGCCTCCGCCGCTCGCGGAGACCTTCGCCGAGGTCTACCACCGGGTCCTGCCCGACACCCCCTTCACCATCCAGCCGTCGGTGCAGGGCGTCGCGATGTACCGCCCGATGTTCACCCAGGCCGCCGCCGGCATCCGCGCGACCGGCGCCTTCACCGAGCCGGAGGAGTGGACCTTCTCCTGGGAGCACACCTACACCACGGCCACCTGGCTCGACCAGCTCCCCACGTCAGGCTCCCTCACCCGCGTGCCCCAGGACCGCCTGACCGAGATCCTGGCCAGCGTCGGCACCGCCATCGACCACCTAGGCGGCACCTTCACGATGCCCTACACCACGGTCGCCATCACCGCCCTGCGACACGTCCAGCAGCCACCGCCGGCCAGCCTGTAGCCGCCCGCAACCGAACGTCTCCAACGTGGACGGATGCCGCCGCTGAAGTGGACGGATGCCAACACGGACGGATACCCACACCGACGGACCTGACGCCAAACGGACGCCGACGCGAACGGGCACCCACACCGACGGGTACCGACCCAACGAACCTGACGCCGTCGCAAGCACCCGGCCGCTACGAGGACCCGTGCAGACGGTCAGCACCTCCGCGGGCTGCCGGTCCGCTGGGATGGTCGCTCCGGTGGACTGGTCGGTTCGCTGGGATGGACATTCGGCGGGCAGCAGGTCCGGTGGATTGGCCGCCTTGGTGAGTTTGTTGCTCCAGGGTTGTCTTGTGACCCGCTCTGCTGGGCTCCCACCGCCGCGCCCTCGATGAGCACGACAGCCCCGCTCACCGCGACGGCCCCGCTCACCGCGACGGCCCCGCTCACCGTAGGAACGCAAGCGTCACCCGTCGCCGGCCTCCTTCGCCGCGCGCTCCACGCGGTCGTAGTGGCTCGCCCACCAGGCCTTGTCCTCGGCCGGCAGGTTGTCGTTGCCCTGGTGTAAGCCGGCGGCGCCGTCGATCAGCTCGCGGATGATGTCGGCGTGGCCGGCGTGGCGGTCCGTCTCGGCGATCATGTGGATCAGGATCCGGTGCAGCGTCACGTCGCGGTGCCCGGCGGACCACCACGGCACCTGCCCGGCGGCGTCGAGCGGCAGCGCCTCGATCGTGGCGTCGGAGTGTGCCCACACCCGCCGGTACAGGGCGACGATCTGCTCGCGACTCTCGTCAGGCGTGGCCCACGTGTCGGCGCTCGGCTCGGCGCCCGGACCGATCCACGGCATCGGCTCCTCGAACGGCCGGCCGAACGTCACACCGAAATAGCCCGACTCGACGCTGGCCACGTGCTTCACCAGACCGAGCAGGTTGGTGCCCGTCGGCACCAGCGGGCGCCGTACGTCATATTCCGACAGCCCTTCCAGCTTCCACAGCAGCGCATCGCGGCCGGACTGCAGATAGCGGTGCAGGTCACCTTTGCTCATGCCCGCAGCATCCCACGCGGGTACGACAAAAAAATGACTCAGGGCCGGCCTCCCGTGTGGAAGACCGGCCCTGGACGCTGTCGGGGTAGCCGGATTTGAACCGACGGCCTCTTCGTCCCGAACGAAGCGCGCTACCAAGCTGCGCTATACCCCGAGCGTGCCGAGTAATCGTAGCCCACGCTCGGCAGGGCTCCAACTCGGTATCCCCTGTTGCGTCAGAGGGACTTGATGAAGCTGCTCACGGTGGACTCGTAAGCGGCCGGATCGAGGTTCCAGCTGCGGCAGTGACCGGCCTCGCGGGTCTCGACGAGCTGGACGGATGGGCAGGCCGCGGCCAGGGCGACCGTCGGCTCGGGGGCGACCGTGCGGTCGTCGTGGTCGACGTACAGCAGGGTCGGGACGTCCAGGGGCACGTCGCGGTAGATCAGATCGGCGGAGCGCACGCCCAGGCGGTGCTGGATCAGCTTGAGGGCGGTCCAGGTCCACAGGGGCGGGACGTTGAGCTGGCGGGCGTTCATCCGCAACGTCGCGATCCAGTCGACGACGGGGCAGTCCAGGACGATCCCGCGGACGAAGCCGCCGTGGTCCCACGAGCGCAACAGGTTGAGGATCGCGGCTCCGCCCATCGACCAGCCATACAGGATGACCTGGCGGGCGCCGGCGGAGCGGGCGTAGTCGATCGCCGACAGCACGTCACGCCACTCGGTGTGGCCGAGGTGGAACAGAGCGTCGGGGCTCGGGAACGCCTCCGGGTCGTTGCGGTACGTGACGACGAGCGTGTTGTGCCCGGACTCGGCAAGGGTCGGCAGGATGCGCAGAGCCTCACCACGCGGCGCGCCGCGGCCGTGGACGGCGACGATCCAGGTGTCGTCGGCGGGACCGGTCGTCGGCGGCACCAGCCACGCCGGACAGTCGCCGAGCTCGGCCGGGACGCGGACCTCGTCGAAAGGGAGCCCACGGGCCGACATGGGGTCACCTTCATAGACATAGCCGGTGGTGTACCCCTTGAGCCCGCTGGTCAGTGTCCCCCGGGTCAGCGACGTGATCTCACGGGTCACGCTCGCCCGATCGGTGGCGATGACAGGCCCGAGCACCGCATGGCCGGCGGGCCACACGAAGGCGAGCGGCATCGAGCGGGCCGTGTCGGGAGTGCGGGTCAAGGTGATGCGGTTGCCGGCGTACGCGCGAACCCGCACCGGCCAGGCCCGCACAGCATTGGCGTTGAGGACCTGACCGGCCAGGAACCAGCCGGCGCCCGCGGTGCCCGTCGGCAGCAGCACGGCGAGCCCGGCCGCGCCGGCCACGCCCGCGTACGCGGCCCGGCGGGGCCACTTGCGGACGGCGGCGGGCGCCGCGGGGACGGCCGGCGTGGCGGTCATCGCGGGACGAGGGTCAGGATCGACGCCTCCGGCGGGCAGGAGAACCGGACCGGCGCGGTCGGGTGGGTGCCCAGACCGGCGGAGACGTGCAGGAACGCCGAGGAGAACGGCCAGCGGTGCAGGCCCTTCGCCATGCGACGGTCGAGGCCGCAGTTGGTCACCAGCGCCCCGAAGAACGGCACCGCGACCTGCCCGCCGTGGGTGTGCCCGGCCAGCAGCAGGTCGAAGCCGTCGTCGGCCATGCGGTCCAGGATGCGGGGCTCCGGCGAGTGCGTGAGCCCGATGCGCACGTCGACGTCCGCCAGGGCCGGCCCCGCGACGCTGTCGTAGTCGTCGCGGCCGATGTGCGGGTCGTCGACGCCGACCAGCTCGACGGTGCGGCCGCCGGCCTTGATCGTCGTCCGCGCGTTGTTGAGGTCCGACCAGCCCGAGCCGGTGAGCACATCCCGCAGCTCCTCGGTGGGCAGGACGGCACCCTGCACATACGGCTTGTCGCGATCGAAGTACCCGAACGGGTTCTTCAGCACCGGACCGCGGTAGTCGTTGCTGCCGAACACGAAGGCGCCGGGCCGATCGAGCAGGGGCGTCAGCGCTCGCACCACCGCGGGAACGGCATCGACGTGCGCCATGTTGTCACCGGTGACGACGACCAGGTCCGGGTCGGTGCCGGCGAGCTCGGCGATCCAGCGCTGCTTGCGGTGCTGGCCGGGGGTGAGGTGGAAGTCACTCAGGTGCAGGATCCGCAGCGGCTCCGCGTCGGGCGCGAGCACCGGCACGTCGAACCTGCGCAGCGTGAACATGTTGCGCTCGACGAGCGAGGCATAGGCAAATGTGGCGGCACCGGCCGCAACGGTACCGACGGCAAGTCGCCGGACAGTCTTCGCGCGCATTGGCCCAGCGTACCGGGCGGCCCTCAGCGGCCCTTTACAACCGAATTTGTGTCGGACCCCGCGGATAGACTTGGTTCATGTTGAAGGAGCGCCTGGAGTCCGACTTGCGCACGGCCATGAAGGCCCGCGACGGGTTGGTGACCTCGACCCTGCGGATGGCGATCACCGCGGTGCGCAACGCCGAGGTGGCCGGCGAGGCCGCCCGAGAGCTTTCCGACGAGGAGATCCTCTCGGTGCTCACCAAGGAGGCGAAGAAGCGGCGCGACGCCGCCGAGGCCTTCGCCGGCGCGGGCCGGGAGGCTCAGGCGGCGAAGGAGCGGGCCGAGGAGGAGATCCTCGCCGGATACCTGCCTGCCCAGCTCTCCGACGACGACCTCGCCGGCATCGTGCGCGACGCTCTCGCGGCGGAGGGGCTGAGCGGGATGGCGAGCATGGGCAAGGCGATGAAGGCCGCGCAGGCCGCGGTCGCCGGCCGGGCCGAGGGCGGCCGCGTCGCCGCCGAGGTCCGCGCCCAGCTAGCGAAGTCCTGACCGACGGAGCACCGACCGAGGCCGTGCAGGGGCTGACCGAGTCCGAGCGACGGAGACCGAGCGGGGCTGAGCGACGACGGAGGCAGACAGAGGCTGAGCGAGGCTGAGCGGCGGAGGCCGAGCGACCGAGGCTGAGTGCGGCTAAGCGACCCAGGGATTCAGGTCAGACGCGGCCCGGGCCATTCAGAGCTGGGTGCTTCGTTGTCGCGCAGCGCACTTGCAAGCTGAGCGCCTGGTTCGGCGCTCGGCCTCTGGCCTCGACGCTCAGCGGTCCCGTCTCCGCTCTGTCTCGTCCTGCCGTAGCCCGACCTTGGCCCGCCCCGCCCTGGGCTGTCCTGCGCCGCCCTGGTGTTGTGCTGCCCCGCCTGGCCTGCGCGACTCCGACCCGGCCTGGCTCGCCTGCCCTGCCCTTGACCCGCCTGGCCTGCCTCGACCCGCCAGGCTGGCCTGCCTCGACCCGGGCCTGGCTTGCCGGCCCCGCTCTTGCTCTGGCCCGCCCTGGTCCGGCCCGGCCTGCCCCGGCCCTGCCTGTCCTGCGCTGGTCTGTCCGGCTCGCGCCGTCCCCTGACCTGCCCAGTCCCGCCCGTCTGTCCGGCACTCCGTGTGTCGGCCGAGGCCCGGTTGGGCAATTCGAGGGCCTCGCGTGCGGGGCGTTGGAGAAGAGCGGAGACGGGAGCGGCCGCCCCGGGAGGTCCGGGGCGGCCGCTTTGTGTGCTGTGGTGCGGGGTCAGCAGACCCAGGGGAGTGGGCATTCCGTGTCGTCGCGGACGCCGTTGCCGGTGGCGGGGTCGGTGCCCAGGTAGGGCGGGGCGGGGTTGCCGGGGCCCTTGCTGATGATCAGGGCGACCTGGCCCCCCTTGACCGTGGCGCCGCCGGGTTCGGTGCGGGCGACGGTGCCGGCGGGGCAGGGGGAGGGGACCTGGCTCGGGGAGACCGTCACGGTGAAGCCGGCCCGGCTGATGCGGCTGCGGGCCTGGTCGACCGGGGCGCACTTGACCGACGGGATCTCCACCAGCTTGCCCATCGACTTGTCCTTGGTCGGCGCCGTGAACTGCACCACCGGCTTACCGGCGAGGCCGTCCTTGAGCGTGCCCAGGGTCGCGTAGTTGATCTGGGGGTGCTTCATGTCCTTGTTGGTCTCGGGCCAGTCGGGGTCGGTGAGGAAGCCGCCGACCGCGAGCTGCTTGGTCATCGCGACGAACGTGGCGCTCTTCTCCGAGTCGGTGGTGCCGGACTTGCCGGCGACCGGGCGGCCGACGTACTTGCGGGCGTAGCCCGCGGTGGCGCCGCCGCACTTGCCGGTGGCGGACTGGTCGCCGACGGGGCAGCGGGCCATGTCGACGGCCGCGCGCGCGACCTCCTTGTCGACGACCTGCTTGCACTTCGGGTCGAGCCCCTCGACCTTCTTGCCGCTGTTGTCCTTGACCTCGAGGATCGGGGTCGGCTCGCAGTACAGGCCGTCCGCGGCGAGCGTGCCGTAGGCGTTGGCCAGCTGCAGCGGCGTGGTGGCGCTGACGCCGAGGGTGAAGGCGCCCCAGCCCTTCGCGTTCTGGGGCTGGGCCAGGTTGGCGTCCTCGGGGGCGTTGAACTGGATGCCGAGGCGCTTCGCCACGTCGACCACCTTGTCGGCGCCGACCTGCTGCTCCAGCGGCACGAAGTACGTGTTGATGGAGCTGCCGAACGCGGTCCACATGTTGTACGGACCGGACTGGCCGCCGGCGTTCTTCGGGCAGTACCAGGGGCCGTTGCAGGCGGCCGGGCTGCTCGGGTTGATCTTGAAGGTCGACTGGAACTGCTTCTCGGTGTTGATCGTCGTCGCCAGGGGCAGGCCGGCCTCCAGCGCCGCCACCGCGGTGAACATCTTGAACGTCGAGCCGGCCTGGTAGCCGGGGATGTCCTTGTCACCGGTGATGATCGGCACCGTGGTGTTCGGGTAGTTGCCCTTCTGGCCCTTCTTGTCCGGGTTGGTGTTGGCCCCGTTCTTGCTGTTGTCGTTGCTGAACGTGCGGTTCGTCGCGATCGCCGTGACCCGGCCGGTGCCCGGCTCGACCGCGGCGAGCATGATCGCGTTCTGGTTGCCCAGCCGGATCTTCTCGTTCTTGCCGACGTTCGGCTGGTCGGCGGCGTACTTGAAGGCCGCGGTCTGGGTGTTGACGTCGAGGGAGGAGATCACCGTGTAGCCGCCGGCGCGGAGCCGGTTGGCGCGCTGGTACTGGTCCTCGCCGAAGACCTTCTGCTCCATCCACCAGCGGCGCAGGTAGTCGCAGAAGAAGCCGGCGCCCAGCTCGTTGGGGCGCTGCACCGACTCGCAGCCCTCGGGCGTGCGCTTGCCGACGATGTTCAGCTTGGTCTTGCCGGCCTCGTCGGCCTGCTGCTGGTTGATGTAGCCCATCGCGACCATCTGGTTGAGCACGTACTTCTGCCGGTCCAGCGCGCGGGGCAGGCCCTCGGCGGTCGCCGGGTCGCTCGTGCCGGGCGCCTTGACCAGGCCGGCGATGAGCGCGGCCTCGGGCAGGGTCAGGTCCTTCGGGTCCTTCTCGAAGTACACGTGCGCGGCCGCGAAGATGCCGTAGGCGCCGTGACCGAACGCGGCGATGTTGAGGTACCGAAGCAGGATCTCGTCCTTGTTGAGCTTCTTCTCAAGGTCGATCGCGTACTTCATCTCGCGCAGCTTGCGCGTGGGGGTCTTGTCGGTGGCGTCCACCACGTCCTGCGGCGTCTTGGCCGAGTAGGAGATCGCCTGCCGCACGTACTGCATGGTCAGCGTCGAGGCGCCCTGCTCGGCGGAGCCGCCGGCGTTCTGGTTGGCGACGAACGCGCGCGCCACACCCTTCACGTCGACACCGCGGTGCTCGTAGAACCGGTTGTCCTCGGCGGCCACGATCGCCTTGCGCATGACGTCGGCGACGTCGGTGAGGTTGGTGACGTCGCGGCGGTTCTCGTCGTACATCATCGCCAGCAGGGTCTTGCCGTCGGATGCGTACACATAACTGATCTGCGGCGACGGCAGCACATCGATGTCAGTCGGCAGATTCTCGAACGTGTCGGCGCCGGCCTTCGCGGCGAGGCCCGACATCGCGACCGCGGGGAATGCGGCCGCAGCGACCACCAAGCCCGCGAGCAGCCCACACAGCAGGAGTGATGCTGCATTGGGCAGCAGGCCGTGTTCGCGTTTGCGCATCCAGGTCACTTCCTCAGACTACGGGACGGCGTCATGAGGCCGCGTCCTGATGGTGGCGTCCTCGTTGTCCTAGACGCGTGACACCGGGCGTGAGGTTGACCCGTAGCCGAGTCTGATACACGGATCGCGGGGGTGCGGGCTTTTTGGGCAAATCGCACCCGGTCGTGACGCAGCGGTAGCACGCTCCGGCCTTTTGGTGGATCACATAAGGCCGGTTAACCTGGTGCAACAACGTTGCGTAACTGGACGACTACAGAGCATGATGTTCCGGAAAGCTCCTCTCGGGGTTCCCGTGGCCGGGGACCCTCCTGTCGCGCCGGGTAGCCCGGCGAACTGCATCCAAAAGCCATGGGGGGACGTGGTTTGGGTGCTATTCGCTGGGGCAAGCACGGCGGATGGACCCGGGGGGAGTCCAAGGGGGGAAGAGGAAATATGAGCATGGTCGTCGACTGGCCCAGCATCGCCGCGTGTCGCAATGGCGACCCGGACGCTTTGTTCGTCCAGGGTGCCGAGCAGAACGTGGCGAAGCGGATCTGCCGGAGCTGCCCCGTGCGGTATGAGTGCCTGGCGGATGCCCTCGACAACCGGATCGAGTTCGGAGTCTGGGGCGGCATGACCGAGCGCGAGCGCCGTGCGTTGCTGCGCCGTCACCCGCAGGTGCCCAGCTGGCGCAAGATGTTCGAAGCCGCCATGGATCGTAACGAGAAGGACGCCACCAAGGAGCTCGTTCCGACCGGCTGAGGCACCGGCTAGAACGAGTATCCGATCGCGCGCAGCCCGTCGAGGTCATGGACGTCGGCGGGCTGTGCCGGAATCTTCACGACCGGCACACCCGGGTGGGCCCGCAGGAACCGACCTGACACCGCCGCCTGCCTGTCCCGCTGGTCCGCGAGCTCCGCGTGCACGCGCAGCACCTCCGCCGTCGCGGGATGCTCACCCAGCTCGTCGAGGCGGCCGGCGGCGGCACGGGCATCGTCGGCGCTCAGCGCCGCGGGCACCGACACCACCCGGTTGAGCACGAGACCCGCCAGCGGCATCCGGTCGGCCGCGAGCCGCCCGGCGAAATACATCGCCTCCCGGACCGCGTCCGGCTCGGGCGCCGCCACCACCAGGAACGCCGTCTCCGGCGCCTGGAGCACCCGGTACGTCTGCTCGGCGCGCTCACGGAAGCCGCCGAACATCGAGTCGAGGGCGCCGACGAACCCCGACAGGTCGGTCAGCAGCTGCGCCCCGAGGATCTTGGTGACGGTACGGCTGAACAGCCCGAACGAGGCAGACACCAGGTTGAACACGCTGCGCCCGCCGGCCCGGGCCGGGGCGAGCAGCAGCCGCAGCATCTTGCCGTCCAGGAACCGCGACAGCCGCGCCGGCGCGTCGAGGAAGTCCAGCGCGGAGCGCGACGGCGGCGTGTCGACCACGATCAGGTCCCACTCGTCGCGGGCCCGCAGCTGGCCGAGCTTCTCCATCGCCATGTACTCCTGCGTGCCGGAGAACGTGGAGCTCATGGCCTGGTAGAAGGGGTTGGCGAAGATCTCCTCGGCCCGCTTCGGGTCGGTGTGCTCGAGCACGACCTCGTCGAAGGTCCGCTTCATGTCCAGCATCATGGCCTGGAGCTCGGCCGCGTCGGGCTGCAAGCCCTTGACCAGTCGCGGCGTGTTGTCCAGCTCGGTCAGGCCCAGCGCCTGCGCCAGCCGGCGTGCCGGGTCGATGGTGAGCACCACCGTGCGACGGCTGTGCCGCTCGGCGGCGCGCACCGCGAGCGCGGCCGCGGTCGTGGTCTTGCCGACTCCGCCGGAGCCGCAGCAGACGACGATGCGGATCGCCGGGTCGGCGAGGATCGCGTCGACGTCGAGCTTGGGGGTCCCCACCTAGCGAGCGTATCCGTTCATCGCTCGGTCAAGCTCAGGTGAGCAAGAGATCACCGAGGGACTCCAGCGCCTGCGGGGTGACACCACCCGGGAGCACGGGCAACTCCACCACCGGCCGGCCGAGACCCTGCAGGTCGGCCCGCAGCGACGCCTCCGCGGCGACCCGGGTCTGATACGCCTTGGCCTCGCCCGCCAGCCCCGCGAGGGTCTCCTTGTCGGCGGTGAGCCCCGCCGCGGTCAACCCCCGGCGCAGGTCCGCCTGGGTCACCTTCGCCCCGGCCAGCACGGGCGGGCGGGTCGCGTTGACGATCACCGTGCCGATCGGGATGCCGAGCCGGCTGAGCTCTTCGATCGCGTCCGCGGTCTCCTGGACCGGCATCTCCTCCAGAAGAGTGACCACGTGCACAGCCGTCATCGGCGAGCGCAGGATCGCCGCGACGCCCTCGCTCTGCGTCTTGATCGGGCCGACCTTCGCCAGCCGGGCCGTCTCGGCGGTCACGTTGAGGAACCGGCCGATCCGCCCCGTCGGCGGCGCGTCGAGGACCACCGCGTCGTACACCCGGCGGCCGTCGACGGTGCGCGTCACCGCCTCCTTGACCTTGCCGGTCAGCAGCACGTCGCGGAGCCCCGGCGCGACGGTCGTGGCGAAGTCGACGGCGCCGACCTTGCGCAGCGCCCGGCCGGCCACGCCGAGCCGGTAGAACATCTCCAGGTACTCCAGGAGCGCCTCCTCGGCGTCCACGGCCAGCGCGCGGACCTCGCCGCCGCCGCTCGCCGTGGCGATCCGCAGCTCCTGGTAGGGCAGCGGGTCGCGGTCGAAGACCTGCGCGATGCCCTGCCGGGCCTCGACCTCGATCAGCAGCGTCCGCCGGCCGTCCCGGGCCAGCGCGAGCGCCAGCGCGCCGGCGACCGTGGTCTTGCCGGTGCCGCCCTTGCCGGTGACCACATGCAGACGGGCGGGCCAGCCCATGCTTCCTGCACGGCCGCCCCGCCCGTCCTGAGACTCGCGCGTTGTCACCCCTCGACGCTACAGGGCGCCGTCAGCGACTACGCGGCAGTGATCTCGCACACCCACCAGCCGTTGTCCTTCGTCGCGAGGAACTTGTACTTCGACTCGGCGACCTTCTCGTCACTCGTGGCGACCTTGATTCCCACGACCAGCGTCGCCGAGGAGGCGTCCTGCTTCTCGACCGTCGGGGCGGGCCAGGTGTAGGTCGGGCTGGTCAGGCCGGCGTCGTACTTCTTGATGTCGTCGACCCGGGCGGCCAGCTTGTTCTTGTCACGGGACGACGCACAGACGTACTTGAGCGCCTCGGTGGTGTTCTTGTCCTTGTAGACGGCCTTCAGGAAGCCGTTGACCGCGTCGACCGCGCTCGCCTGGCCCTTGCCCTGGTTGCCCTTCTGGACGAAGTACGCCGCCGCGCCGCCACCGCCGCACAGGACGAGCACGACCGCCAGGACGATCAGGGTGATCATCAGGCCGCGCTTCCGCGGCGGCGCCGGCTGCTGGTAGCCGGGCTGGTAGCCACCCGCGTACGGGTCGGCCGGGAAGCCACTGGTCGGCTGGCCGGGGAAGCCGCTCGTGGGCTGGGCCGGGAAACCGCTGGTCGGCTGCTGCGGCAGCGGACCCGTCGGGAACGGCCCGGTCGGCTGCGGACCCGTCGGGAACGCGCCCGTCGCCGGGTACTGCGGCTGCTGCGGGTAGCCCTGCTGCGGGTACTGCGCCGGATCCGGCTGCCCGAACTGCGGCTGCTGCCCGAACTGCGTCGGGTCCGGCTGCTGCGGATACCCGGCCTGCGGGAACGGCGGCTGGACCGGCACCGCGTACGGCTGGCCGGACGTCGGCGGAGCGGAGGTCGGCGGCGCCGAGGTGGGCGGCACGGCGAACGGGTCCTGCGGGCCCGGCGCGGGCGGCCAGCCCTGCCCCGGAGCCGGCTGCGGTGCCTGACCCGGCGCGGCGTAAGGGTCGCCCGGCTGGCCCTGGTATTCAGGCTGCCCGGGGTACTGGGGCGGTTGTGTCATGTCTCCACCTCGTGTGCGACGGCCGGTCCGCCGGCGGTCCGGCTCCCGGGACCCGTGCGGCGCGGCCCTTAGGGTAGCCGTCGCACGCGAGCATTGGGGGACCCCATTTCGGTCGGCGTCCGCTCGTCGCGCCGCAGGCGACCGATAGTCTCCCCTCATGCAGAAATGGGAGTACCTGACCGCACCCCTGCTGGTCCACAACACGAAGCTGATCCTGGACAACTTCGGCGAGGACGGCTGGGAGCTCGTGGCGATCGTGCCGGGCCTCAACCCGGAGAACCTCGTGGCCTACTTCAAGCGTCCCAAGGCGGACTGACGTGGGCAATGAGGTGTTCACCCGGCTGGAGGAACTGGGCCTGACGATCCCGGCGGTCGTGCCGCCGGTCGCCGCCTACGTGCCGGCCGTACAGACGAACAACCACGTGTATGTCTCGGGGCAGCTGCCGATGGTCGACGGGAAGCTCGTCGCCGCCGGCCTGGTCGGCGCCGACGTGACCCCCGAGCAGGCCAAGGAGCTCGCCCGCCAGGCCGGGCTCAACGCCCTCGCCGCCGTGCACGCCCTGGTCGGCCTGGACAAGGTCGTCCGAGTCGTCAAGATCGTCGGGTTCGTCGCGTCGGCGCCGGGCTTCACCGGCCAGCCGGGCGTCATCAACGGCGCCAGCGAGCTGTTCGCCGAGGTCTTCGGTGAGGCGGGCCGGCACGCCCGCAGCGCCGTCGGCGTCTCCTCCCTGCCGCTCAACACCCCGGTCGAGGTCGAAGCGATCTTCGAGGTCGCCTGAGCGACGGACCCCCGTGCGGGTTCGATGCCCGGTCGGGTGACGTGTCGTGGGAACCGGCCCGCCGTACGATCACTTCGTGGTAAGCCACGTCACCGTCCCGACCGCCGAGGTCCTCACGTCGTTGCCCGACTGGGTGACGCTGGTCCGCGCGCCCAACCCGGGCCCGATGACGCTCGACGGCACGAACACCTGGCTCCTGCGGGCGCCCGGCGGCGGCTGCGTCGTCGTCGACCCGGGCCCCCTGGACGAGGGCCACCTGCGGGCAGTCGCCGGCCACGCGCCGATCGCGGCCATCATCCTCACGCACAGCCACGAGGACCACACCGAAGGTGTACCGCGGCTCGCCGAGCTCACCGGCGCGCCGGTCCACCAGCCGCCGGTACACACGACACTCGACGTCGACGGCGTCCTCATCGAACCTGTCATCACGCCCGGTCACACCGCCGACTCCGTCTGCTTCGCCGCACGGCACGGCGACCAGCGGCTGATGCTGACCGGCGACACCATCCTCGGCCGCGGGACCACCATCGTCGCCTGGCCCGACGGCGACCTCGGCGACTACCTGGCCAGCCTGCGGCTGCTGGCCGGCTTCGAGGGCGTGCCCGCGCTGCCCGGACACGGTCCGGCGCTCACCGACACCGCCGTCGCCGCCCGCTTCTACCACCAGCACCGCGAGGCCCGCCTCGAGCAGGTCCGGGCGGCGCTCGCCGCGGGCGCCACCGATCCCGCCGAGGTCGTCGCTCTGGTGTACGCCGATGTCGACCGCAGCCTGTGGACAGCGGCCGAGTGGTCCGTCCGGGCGCAACTTGCCTATCTGAGTCGGGAATCACAACCACCCCAGCCAGGGTTGGACGCAACGTGACGTGTTCGGTGTGTGGAACCGTGGCCGTTCCGGGTGCGCGGTTCTGCCACCATTGCGGCTCCGCGCTGCCGGCCGCGGCCACCCTCCCGGCCGCCGAGCGGCGGATCGTGACTGTTCTCTTCGGCGACCTGTCCGACTTCACCGCCTGGTCGGAGGACCTCGACCCGGAGCGGGTCGGCGCGGTCACCGACCGGGTGCTCGCCGCGCTCGCCGGCGCGGTCAAGACCTTCGGCGGCCACGTCGACAAGCTCACCGGCGACGGCATCATGGCCGTCTTCGGCGCCCCCGTCGCCCACGAGGACGACGCCGAGCGGGCCGTCCGCGCCGCGCTGTCCATGCAACGGGCGGTGCGCCGGGTCCTCGACGACGAGCGCGGCGGCGGCGCCCCGCTCGGGCTGCGCATCGGACTCAACACGGGCACCGTCGTCGCCGGCGTACAGGCGGGCATCGAATACACGGTCATCGGCGACACCGTCAACACGGCGGCCCGGCTCGCCGACGCCGCCGCGATCGGCGCCGTCTACGCGGGCGACCGCACCTCCGCCACCACCCGGCGGCTCGCCTCCTGGCGCGCGCTGCGCCCCCTCCGCCTGAAAGGCAAGCGGGAGCCGGTCGAGGCGTACGAGCTGCTCGGCCTGCTCGACGCCCCCGGCACCCGCTCCGGCCTCGGCGACGAGGCGCCGTTCGTCGGCCGCGAGGCGGAGCTCGCCCGCGTCTCCGGCCGGCTCGCCGAGATCGCCGACCGGCAGGAGACCCGCGTCCTGGTCTTCACCGGCGAGGCCGGGCTGGGCAAGTCCCGGCTCGCCGGCGAGATCGAGCGCTTCGCCGCCGGCTACCTCGGCACCGCGGGCTACACGCCGAGCGCCGGGTTCGCGCCCGGCGGCGGCGCCCGCGTGCTGTCCGTGCACTGCGCCGCCTTCGGCGAACGCCGTCGGCTCGCGCCCCTCGCCGACCTCGTCCGCGCCGCGATCGGCCTGCCGCCGGACGCCACCAACCTCACCCGCGAGGCGGTCGAGGAGCGGCTGCGCCGCCTCGCGCAGCGGCTGGCCCGCGCCGCCCGCGGCCGCCCCGAGCCGCCCCGCTTCGCCACCGACCTGCTGCTGAGCCTCATCGGCTACTCCGGCTCGTCGGCGGAGGCATCCTGGGTTGCGCCCGGCGCCAAACCCGACGAGCTCGACCTGCACGCCGTGCCCAACGCGGTCGCGGAGCTGCTGTCCGGCATGGCCGCCGAGACGCCCCTCGTCGTCATCGTCGACGACCTGCACGACGCGACCGCCGAGACCGTCGACGCGCTCGGCGCCGTCATCGAGCGGATCACCGGTCCGGTCCTCATCGTGCTGCTCGGCCGGCCCGAGCTGGTCCGCTCCGCCGGCGTCCTCACCCGCGTGCCCGACGCCGAGCTGGTGCCGATCCCGCCGCTGCGCGGTGCCGACGCGGCGCGGCTGCTCAGCGCGTACCTCGGCGGCGGGCGGCTCGCGGCACCCGACGAGGACCGGCTCCTCGCGACCGCGCAAGGCAACCCGTTCTACCTCGCCGAACTGGTCACCCTCCTCCAGGAGCGCGGCGCGCTGAGCACCGTGCCCGGCAGCGACCCCGTCGGCTGGCGGCTCACCCCCGGCTCCCTCGGCGGGCGGCTGCTCTCCCGCGACCTCGCCGCCGTCCTCGCCGCCCGCATCGACGCGCTGCCCGCCGACACCCGCGCCGTGCTGCGCGACGCGGCCGTCATCGGCGACACCGTGCCCAGCCGGGCCCTGGAGGCGCTGCGCTTCAACCCGCCCGGCCAGCCGGCCCGGCCCGCCGTCGTCGCCGCCGTCGAGCTGGAGCGCGCCGTCGAGGAGCTGCTCCAGCGGCGCATGCTGCGCCGCGCCCGCGGCGGGTACGCGTTCGCCACGCCGCTGCTGCGCGAGGCCGCGTACGCCGGCATCGGCAAGGCCGACCTCGCCGAGCGGCACGCAGCGCTGTCCCGCTGGGCGGCCGCGGCGATGACCGCCTGGCAGACCTCCGGCAACACCGGCGGCACCGTCACCGGCCTCAACATGACCGCCGGCGCCGCCGACGCGTTCATCGCCGACCACGCCGAGCGCGCCTCCCAACTCGCCGACGTCGTCGGGCTGCGCCCCGACTCCCTCGCCCGCTCCGCCGCGCCGCTCGGCGTCCAGGCCCTCGGCCGCGCCGCCCGCGAGGCCCTCGCCACCGGCGAACCCGCCCAGGCCGCCCAGGCCGCCGACCGGGCCGCCGCCCTCGGCGCCGTCGCACTCGGCGACCGGCTCGTCCACGCACGGGCGTTGCTCCAGCTCGGCCGGGTCTCCGAGGCCCTCGCCAGCGCCGAGAAGGTCACCGCCAACGCGCCCGACGACCCCGCGGTCCGGGTCGGCGCCCTGCTCGTCGCCGGCCGCGCCTACCGCGCCACCGGCGACCAGCGCCGCAGCTACCAGACCCTCAGCGAAGCCCTCGAAGCGGCGACGGAGGCGCGCCTCACGTACGAGCGGGGCGACGCCATGCGCCGGCTCGGCATGGCCGACTTCCTCGAAGGCCGCCTCGCCGAGGCCGGCGGGCGCTTCGCCGAGTCCTTCCAGATCGCGGTCAGCTCCGGCGACCGGCGGGCGCAGGCATGGTCGCTGCAGCACCTGGCCTGGGTCACCACCACCCGCGGCGACTTCGCCGGCGCCGACGCCGCCCTCGGCCGGGCCGCCCGCCGCTTCGCGGAGCTGGGCGACCCCGTCGGCCGGGCCTGGCTGCGCGGCACCACCGCCTTCGTCCGCCTGCTCGCCGGCAGGCTCGGCGAGGCCAGGCGCCTGGCGAAGGCGTTCCTGCCCTTCGGCGAGCGGGTCGGCGACGCCTGGGCGGTCGGCACGCTGCGCGCGGTCGAGGCCTTCGCGGCCGCGGAGAGCGGCGACCTGGCCGACGCCGACCGGGAGGCGCGCCGGGCCTACCGCGACTTCGCCGCCGCCGGCGACGACTGGGGCCGCGGCCTCGCGCTCGTGGTCCGCGGCGTGGTCGCCCGCGAGCTGGCCGAGCCCGCGCACGCCTTCGACCTGCTCACCGACGCCACCGAGTACGGCGAGAAGACCGGCCACCCGCTGCTCATCGGCATGTCGCGGACGATGCGCGGCTTCGTCAGCCTGGACCGCGGCGACGCGGCGGCCGCCGAGGACGACGCCAGGGCCGTCCTGCAGGTCGTGGAGACCCACGACGTCCTCGAAGCGGCGAAGGTCGCGCCGCGGGTCCTGTTCGGCCTGGCCCGCCAGGCCCAGGGCGACCTGGCGGCGGCGCTGGAGGTGCTCGGCTGCGTGGCCGCGGACCGCCCCGGCCCGTCGGTGATGTTCTCCCGCCGGCACGCGGTGGCCGCCTACGCCGCTGCCCTGCTCGCCGCGGGCCGGCAGGTCGAGGCCCTCGACTGGGCCCGGCAGGCGCAGACCCTGGCCGGCGAGGACGTCCGCAGCCGGATCTACGCGGCCCGCGTCCTGGCCGACGCCCTCGAGGCCAACGGCCAGTGCGACGAGGCCGCCGTCGTCACCGCCGCCCTAGCCACCTGACACACCGCGTCACGCGCTGACGCGACGTGATTGTGTGGTAACTCGACTGGAGATCAATTTCCGGTGAGGGTGTAAGGTAGCTTCAAAGCGGCCACGCAGCGCCGACCTCGCCCTGGTGCGTTCCCGGTCGAGCGACGCCCCGGCAACGCCGGCCTCCGACCGCGACGATGACTTGGCCTGACGACGTGCTCGCGCGTCTGCGCGTCAGGCGGCGGACGCGAGTGGCGGGCCGGCGGCTCCTGGCTGGGGATGATCGGCGGGTGCCCGGCGGTCTCGTGTGGAAGGTGCGCTTCCGGGCGCCGCTGTGTCTGACCGGGGCACGGTTTCGCCGGCGGGCCTGTGTCTGACCGGGGCACGGTTTCGCCGGCGGGCCCTTGATCGCCTTCGACCGGATGCTGGCCGGTGTGCGGGCCGACGTGGTCGCCGCCGGTGGCATCGACTAGCTCCGGTGGCTCGACTGGCCGGGCGTCGGTGGAATCGAGCGCAGTGCGGGTGCATCAGCGTGCTGCCGGTGGCGGCAAGAGGCCGTGGGAACCCGGCGAATCGGGCGGTCCTTCGGGTCGTCGCCGCAAACCGGCTCACGCCGTCGGGGGATCTTGAGGTGGGCAGACCGCGAAGATCCACGTTGCTTGTGACAGTGCGGGTCGGGTTCTGGGGTTCGTTCCAGTGCGTTCTTCCCCAGCCCGGTGAGCGGCGACCCTGGCGGTGACGGCTCCAGCCCGGCAAAGACCCAGCCCTGGCGGGGCTCTGCCCCTGGCGGCGGCCCCCGGCACCCGCGACCCTGGCGGCGGCCTCGGCCTCTGCAGCGATCCCAGCGCCGGCGGAGGCCTTTGCGGCGATCCCAGCGCCGGCGGAGGCCGCTGCGGCGATCCCAGCGACGGCAGGCTGGCGGACTCGGCAGCGGCGACAAACGTGGGCGTGGGCGACGAGATCGCGCCTGTGTGGTGGGTGGCGGGCGCGGTGGGTGGGGCGGCGGCTCTTGTGGATGGGTGGGTGGCGTGTTTGCGGGGTGATCAAGGGGGCGGTGGGCGGCGTGGGGGACGGGTATCGATGGCTGGCGGGGTGTTGTGGCCGATGCGTGACGGCGAATGTCGGGTGGCTGTCGTACCGTTCTAGCCGTGGCCGATGCCGTACCCCTGCCGACGGTGCCCGGGATGACCGGGTTGACCGTGTTTGCGCGTGGCGGGTATGCGACCGTCTACCGGGCGACGCAGGAGTCGGTCGGGCGGGAGGTGGCGGTCAAGGTCGAGCATCGCACGCTGGAGTCCGAGCGGGACCGGCGGCGGTTCATGCGTGAGGCGCGGGCCGCCGGGCGGATGTCGAGCCACCCGCACGTGGTGGACCTGTTCGACGCGGGGGTCACCGACCTCGGGCACCCGTACCTGATCATGGAGCTGTGCGACGGGTCGTACGCGGAGCGGATGCGGGACTCGCCGCTCAGTGCGGCCGAGGCGCGGGACGTCGGGTTCAAGATTGCTGATGCGCTGGCCGACGCGCACGCGCTCGGGGTGCTGCACCGGGACGTGAAGCCGGCGAACATCCTGTTCAGCCGGTTCGGGGAGCCGGCGCTCGCCGACTTCGGGCTGGCGATCCTGGCCGAGTGGCGCGACGAGTCCATGACGCTCGACACGCTGACGCCGGCCTACGCGCCGCCGGAGACGTTCCGGCAGTCGCCGCCGGCCGGGTCGGCGGACGTGTACTCGCTGTGCGCCACGCTGTACGCGCTCATGCGCGGGCGCCCGCCGCGGTGGCGGGAGGACCAGGCGCCGAGCCTGCTGTCGCTGGTCGACATGTTCAACGAGCAGATCCCCGACCTGCCCGGCTGCCCCGAGAACCTGATGGCGGTGCTGCGGGCCGGCATGGCCAACGACGAGACCGCCCGGCCGTCCGCGATCGAGCTCCGCGACCAGCTGATCAACCTGCGCCTGGAGCCGGCGCCGCAGGTGGTCGTCCCGCCGCTCGGCTCGCCGCCGGTGGAGCCGGTGTACACGTCGAAGCCCCAGGCCGAGAAGAAGCCGCCGGTCGAGAAGAAGCCGCCGGTCGAGAACAGGGATGACCCCGACAAGACGGTCCAGCACGGCATCGAAGAGCGGCCGGAGATCGTGCTCGACACGCCGACCCCGCCGCCGGGCGCCAAGCGGTTCATCCTGGTCGCCGCGGCCGTCCTGCTGCTCGTGGCGGCCCTCGCCGGCGCCGGCATCGCGTACAACCTGAAGGCCGGCAAGAAGGAAGGCCCCGACCCGGCGAAGAGCCCGTCCGCGAGCGCGGCCACCGAGAAGGGCATCCCGGCGACGATCGCGTGCCCGCCGACCGCGCCGAAGACCGCCCGCTGCTCGCAGACCGTGGAGTGCTTCGACGCGGCCAAGAAGGCGGTCGGCTGTGAGACACCGCACACCTGGGAGGTGTTCGCCTACGGCGACCTCCCCAAGGGCAGCCAGGTGCGGTCGGCCCAGGACAGTCAGACGGTCCGCGAGGTGTGCAACGTGAAGACGTTGCTGCTCGTGTACCTGCCTGCGGTGGGATGGGACGTGGACGTGCTGCTGCCCGGCGTGGCGCAGCAGCAGGCGGGACCGACCACGTTCCGCTGCCTGGCCGGCGAGCCGCCGGGCACGTTCACCGGCCAGCAGCTGCGCGTCAGTAAGACTTCTCCTGCCCCATCAGGTGCTGGGCGACGAAGTTGAGGATCATCTCCCGCGAGACCGGCGCGATGCGGCCGGCGCGGGTGGCGCCGAGCAGGGTCGCGACGCCGTACTCGGTGGTCATGCCGTTGCCGCCGTGCGCCTGGATCGCGGTGTCCACGGCCAGCGCCGACGCCTCCGCCGACGCGTACTTGGCCATGTTGGCGTTGACGCCCGCCTCCAGGTCGCGGCCCGCGTCGTAGAGGGCCGCCGCCTTCGCGACCATGAGCCGGGCCAGCTCGACCTGGATGTGCGCGTGCGCCATGGGGTGCGCGACGCCCTGGTGGCTGCCGATGGGGCGGCCCCAGACGGAGCGCGAGGCGGTGTAGGTGGAGGCCCGCTCCAGCGCGTACCGCGCGGTGCCGCAGGCCATCGCCGCGACCGTGATCCGCTCCGGGTTGAGGCCGGAGAACAGCGCCGGCAGGCCCGCGTCGGGGTCCTCGCCGATCAGGCAGGAAGCCGGGACCCGTACCTCGTCGAAGAACAGCAGGAACTGGTTCTCCGGCGACACGATCTCCATGTCCAGTTTGGACATGGTGAGCCCGGGGGCGTCCGTGGGGACCATGAACAGCGCCGGCTTGAGCTTGCCGGTGCGGTCGTCGGCCATCCGGGCGACGACCACGACCTGCGAGCATTCGTCGACGCCGGAGATGTACACCTTGCGGCCGGTGATCACGTAGTCGTCGCCGTCGCGGCGGGCCACGGTGGACAGCTTGTGGAAGTTGGAGCCGGCGTCGGGCTCGGTGATGGCGAAGCAGACCTTCCGCGTGCCGTCGGCGAAGCCCGGCAGCCAGCGGGACCGCTGCGCCTGCGTGCCGTGCCGGTCGACGATCGTCGCGGCGATCGCGGGCGACACCACGAGCAGCAGCAGCGGCGCGCCGGCCGCGGCCAGCTCCTCGCAGACGATCGCCAGCTCGGTGATGCCGCCACCGCCGCCGCCGAACTCCTCGGGGACGCTGACGCCGAGGTAGCCGAGCTTGGCCGCCTCGTCCCACAGCTCGTCGGAGTGCTCGCCGGCCTTCGCCTTGCGCACGAAGTACTCGTGCCCGTAGCGCTTGCCGAGCTTCGCCACCGCGTCGCGGAGGTCCTGCTGTTCCTGGGTGTAGTCGAAGTCCATGAGGGGTGGGCTCCAATCGAAAACGAAACCAAAGCTAGGCCGGCGACAGCACCGCCAGCAGGGCTCCCGACTCGACCTGCGAGCCGGCCGCGACCCGCAGGTCGCTGATGACACCGTCGGTGGGGGCGTGGACGGGGTGTTCGAGCTTCATCGCCTCCACGGTCAGCAGCAGCTCGCCGGCGGCGACCCGCTGGCCGGGCACGACGAGCACGCGGCCGACCGCGCCGGGCAACGGCGCGATCAGGGAACCTTCGGGCTGCTCGGCGACCGGCAACGGGTAGCGGGGCAGCTCGGCCAGCGTCACCGAACCCTCGGGACTGTCCACGTAGGACACCGGGCCGACCTCGTGGACGGCGAAGTGCAGCCGCACCCCGGCGACGTCGAGCACGACCTGGTCGCCGGTCGCGGACAGGATCTCGACCGGCGGGTGGTCGGGCGCGCCGGCCGGGTCGAGCGCGGCGCCCGGCAGGTCGACGTCGTCGGGGTCGACGCGGCGCACCGCCCAGGCCGCCAGGTCGTTCAGGCGGTCCAGCCGGTAGCCGACCTCGATGATGCCGGTCGGCCCCTCGTACACCACGGACTGCAGCGAGCTCGGGACGTTGCGCCATCCGGAGGGCAGCCCCGGCAGGGTGGCCCGCTTGGCGCGGCGGGCGGCGCCGGACAGCGCGGCGGCGAGGCACGAGAGGCGCACGGCGTCCACTGAGGACAGCAGCGGCACGAAGACCTCGGGGTGCCGGTCGAGGAAGCCGGTGTCGGTGCCGCCGGACAGGAACGCCGAGTGCCGCAGCACCCGCACCAGCAGGTCCCGGTTGGTGGTGACGCCGTGGAAGCGGGCGCGGGCGAGGGCGTTGGACAGCATCCTGGCGGCCTCGGCGCGGGTCGGCGCCCAGGCGATGAGCTTCGCGAGCATCGGGTCGTAGTGCACGCCGACCACGGAGCCGTCCACGACCCCGGCGTCCAGGCGCAGCCCCGGGGCGGGCAGCGGGCCGAACGCGTGCGCGACGCCCGGCACGTCGAAGCGGTGCAGCGTGCCGGTCGAGGGCATCCACGCGTAGGCGGGGTCCTCGGCGTACAGGCGGACCTCGATCGCGTGCCCCCGCAGCGGCGGCGGGCCGTTGAACGGCAGCGACCCGCCCTCGGCGACGACCAGCTGGAGCCGCACGAGGTCGACGCCGACGACGCACTCGGTGACCGGGTGCTCGACCTGCAGCCGGGTGTTCATCTCCAGGAAGAAGAACTCGCCCGACGGCGCGAGGAGGAACTCGACGGTGCCGGCGCCCACGTAGGACACCGCCCGGGCGGCGGCGAGCGCCGCCTGGCAGAGCCGGTCCCGCAGCTGCGGGTCGACGGCCGGCGACGGCGTCTCCTCGACGATCTTCTGGTGCCGGCGTTGGATGGAGCACTCGCGCTCGCCGAGCGTCACGACGTTGCCGTGCGTGTCGGCCATGATCTGGACCTCGATGTGGCGGGCGCGTTCGATGTACCGCTCGCAGAACACCGTGCCGTCGCCGAACGCCGACGCCGCCTCGCGCCGCGCGGCCGCGACCGCCTCGGCGAGCGACTCGCGGTCCCGCACGATGCGCATGCCCCGGCCGCCGCCGCCCGCGGACGCCTTCACCAGGACCGGGAACGTCTCCACCTGCTCGGGCTCGAGCGCGGTCGGCAGCATCGGCACGCCCACGTCGGCGAGCAGCGCCTTCGCCTCGATCTTCGAGCCCATGAGCGCGATCGCCTTCGGCGACGGCCCGACCCAGGTGAGCCCGGCGTCGATGACGGCCCGCGCGAACTCGGCGTTCTCCGACAGGAACCCGTAGCCGGGGTGCACCGCGTCGGCGCCGCACTTGCGGGCCGCCGCGATGAGCAGGTCGCCGCGCAGGTAGGTGGCGGCCGGCGCGTTGCCCGGCAGGTGGACGGCGTAGTCGGCCTCGGCGACGTGCGGCGCGTCGGCGTCGGAGTCGGAGTAGACGGCGACCGTCTCGACGCCCATCGCCCGGCAGGTGGCGAACACCCGCCGGGCGATCTCGCCGCGGTTGGCGACAAGTAGCCTGCGAATCACGGCTGGTCCTTTGCTTAGAGGCGGAAGACGCCGAAGTTGGGGTTCTGGTCGCCTGAACGGACGAGTGCCAGGCACATGCCGAGCACGGTGCGGGTGTCGCGCGGGTCGATGACGCCGTCGTCGTACAGGCGGCCGGACAGGAACAGGGCGGCCGACTCCTGCTCGACCTTGTGCTCCACCATGAACCGCATGGTGCGGTCCTGCTCCTCGTCGTAGGCGTGGCCCTTGGCCTCCGCGGCCTGCCGGGCGACGATCGACAGCACCCCGGCGAGCTGCTGCGGGCCCATGACGGCCGACTTGGCGTTGGGCCAGGTGAAGAGGAACCGCGGCTCGAAGGCGCGGCCGCACATGCCGTAGTTGCCGGCGCCGTAGGACGCGCCGATGTTGACCGTCAGGTGCGGGACCCTGGAGTTCGCCACCGCGTTGATCATGAGCGCGCCGTGCTTGATGATGCCGCCCTGCTCGTATTCGCTGCCCACCATGTACCCGGTGGTGTTCTGCAGGAAGAGCAGCGGCGTGCCGGCGGCGTTGGCGAGCTGGATGAACTGGGCCGCCTTCTGCGCCTCGGCGGAGAAGAGCACGCCGCGGACGTTGGCGAGGACGCCGATGCGGTGGCCGTGGATGGCGCCCCAGCCGGTGCACAGGGCCTGGCCGTAGGCGGGCTTGAACTCGTCGAACTCGCTGCCGTCGAGGATCCGCGCGAGGATCTCGCGGGGGTCGAAGGGGACGCGGAGATCGGCGCTCGGGATGCCCAGGAGGTCGTCGGCGTCGAACTTGGGTTCGGCGCCGTAGCTCCGGCCGACGGAATGCCCGAAATTGCGGACGACGCCCCGGGTGAGGCGGAGCGCGTCGCGCTCGTCCTCGGCGATGTAGTCGGCCAGGCCGGAGCGGGAGGCGTGCATCGCGGCGCCGCCCAGCGTCTCGTCGTCGACGGTCTCGCCGGTGGCCATCTTCACCAGCGGCGGGCCGGCGAGGAACACCTTCGCCCGGTCCCGCACGAAGATCGTGTAGTCCGACATGCCGGGCACGTACGCGCCGCCGGCCGTCGCGTTGCCGAACACCACCGCGACCGTCGGGATGCCGGCCGCCGACAGCCGGGTCAGGTCGCGGAACGCCGCCCCGCCCGGGATGAAGATCTCCGCCTGCTGGGGCAGGTCCGCGCCGCCGGACTCGACCAGGTTGATCATCGGCAGCCGGTTCTCGCGGGCGATCTGCCCCGCCCGCTGGGTCTTCTTCAGCGAGAACGGGTTGACCGCCCCGCCGCGGACCGTGGGGTCGTTCGCCACGATCACGCACGGCGTGCCCTCGACGATGCCGATGCCGGTGACGACGCTCGCCCCGACCGGGTAGTCGGTGCCCCACGCGGCGACCGGGCAGATCTCCAGGAACGGCGAGTCGCGGTCGACCAGCAGCTCGATCCGCTCGCGGGGCAGCAGCTTGCCGCGGGCGTGGTGCCTGGTCACGTACTTCTCGCCGCCCCCGCCGCGAGCCTGCCGCAGCGCCGACTCCAGCTCGGTCAGCCGCTCCAGCATCGCCTCCCGGTTGTCCAGGTAGGCGGGCCCGCGCGGGTCCAGCGCACTGGTCAGGATCGGCATGCTCAGACCCCCAACTGCTTCGCGATGATCTCGTTCATGATCTCCGTGGTCCCGCCGCCGATGCCCATGATCCGAGCGTCCCGGTAATGGCGCTCGACCTCGGCGTCGCGCAGATACCCGAGGCCACCGTGCAGCTGCACGGCCTGGTCGACGACGTGGTCGCAGGCCGCGACCGCCGTGTTCTTCGCCATCGCCACCTCCGTAACGAGTTGATCGCCGCTTGCGACACGCAGCGCGGTGTGTCGCACGTAGGTGCGGGCGACGTCGACCTGCCGGGCCATCTCGGCGAGCCGGTGCCTGACCAGCTGCCGGCCGGCGAGCGGCCGCCCGAACGTGTGCCGGTCGCGGACCCAGGCGAGCGTCAGGTCGAGGCACCGCTGCGCGGTCGCGTAGCACTGCACGGCGAGGGAGAGTCGCTCGGCGGCGAAGTGCGCCAGCAGCGTCTGGATGCCGCCGACGTCGTGGCTCCTCGGCACCCGCACGTCCACGAAGGACAGCTCGGCGGTGTCCGAGCAGTGCCAGCCCATCTTCTCCAGTCGTCTGGTGACGGTGAAGCCTTCCGCCACGACCAGCCGCACGCCGTCCTCGGTCCGCACCGCCGTGGTGGCGAAGTCGGCCCTGGCGCCGCTGGTGATGAAGAGTTTCGTGCCGTTCACGGTGTACGAGTCGCCGTCGGCCTTCGCGGTGGTCCGGATCCCGGCGACGTCGGATCCGCCGTCCGGCTCGGTGATCGCCAGGCAGCCGATGCGCTCGCCGCGCAGGGTGGGCCGCACGTACCTGTCGATGAGGTCGGCGTCGCCGCTCGCGACGATGTGCGGCAGCGCGATCCCGTGGGTGAACAGGGCCGCGATCAGCCCCGACGAGCCGCCCGACTGGATGATCTCCTCGGTGACCACGATCGAGTCGAGCAGGTCACCGCCCTCGCCGCCGACCTCCGCCGGGAACGCGATCCCGAGCAGGCCCAGCTCGGCGGCCTTGCGGTGCAGGTCGCGGGGCACCTCGCCGGCCCGCTCCCACGCGTCGAGGTGCGGCACGATCTCGTTGCGGGTGAACTTCCGCACAAGGTCCCGCAGCTCCGGCTTCGCGAACGCGTCGATCATGGCAGCAGCTCGTCGGGGATGTCGACGACCCTCGATCGCAGCCACTCGCCGAGGGCCTTGCCCTGCGGGTCGAAGCGGGTGCTGGCCGCGACCCCGTCGCCGAGGATGCCGCGCACGACGAAGTTGAGCGCGCGGAGGTTCGGCAGCTCGTAGCGGCTGACGTCGCGCACCTCCGGCAGCAGCGTCTTGAGCAGGTCCTCGGTGAGCGTGGCCCGCAGCCACGCGTACGCCTCGTCGGAGCGGGCCCAGACGCCGATGTTGGCGTCGCCGCCCTTGTCGCCGGACCTGGCCCCGAACAGCGTCCCCAGTGGCACTCTCATCGGACCTCCACCGTGCTGCCGTCAGGGAGGACCGCGACGTGCGGGACCTCACCGCGCGGTACCGAACCCGCTGAGAACACTCCGAAGGGCGTGGCGTCGCCCGGCGGACCGGTCAGGGTGAGGCCGGGATAGGAGGCCAGGGCCAGCTCGACGGCCGCCTGCGAGAACGCCCGGCCGGCCGCCTTCTGGTCGGTGCTCTTGATGTGCACGGCCAGCAGCGCGCTCGCCCGCTGCTCGTCGTCGGCGTCGGGGTGGTCCGTGCGGGCCAGCGTGAACTCCATCGGGTGGTCCAGCCTGCGCCGCAGCTGCCGCTCGACGAGGGCCGCCTTCTCCTCGATCCGCAGTCCACACAGGACGAACGTCATGCTGTTGCGGAAGCCGCCGAGGGCGATGGTGCCGACCTTCAGCGTGTCCGGCGGGGGGCTGCCCTTGACCCCGGTGACCTCGACCCGGTCCTGTCCGAGCTGAGTGAGCCGGATCGTGTCGAAGTGGGTGGTGACGTCCGGGCCGAGGTACTCGGGGGCGCCGATCTCGTACAGCAGCTGCGCGGTGACCGTGTCGACCGTGACGGCGCCGCCGGTGCCGGGGTGCTTGGTGATGACCGACGACCCGTCCCCGTGCAGCTCGGCGATCGGGAAGCCGGCGTGGTCGAGGTCGGGGATCTCGGTGAAGAACGAGTAGTTGCCGCCGGTCGCCTGGGCGCCGCACTCGAGGATGTGGCCGGCGACGGTGGCGCCGGCGAGGGCGTCGAGGTCGGCGGGGGTCCAGCCGTAGCGGGCGATGCCGGGGCCGACGACCAGGGACGCGTCGGTGACCCGGCCGGTGACCACGACGTCCGCACCTGCCTTGAGGCACTCGGCGATGCCGAACGCGCCGAGGTACGCGTTGGCGTTGGGACCGATGGCGTCGCCCTCGACGTGCGCGACCTTGACGCCCGGCGCGACGGCCTCGATCGCCTTGCGCAGGCCGGCCGGGTTGAGGCCGCCGGCGTTCGTGACGATCTTCGTGCCCTGGTCGCGGGCGGTCTGGACGAAGCCTTCCAGCTGCCTGAGGAACGTCTTGGCGTAGCCGGTGCCCGGGTCCTTCATGCGGTCCTTGGCCAGGATCAGCATGGTCAGCTCGGCGAGGTAGTCGCCGGTGAGCACGTCGAGCGGGCCGCCGTCGAGCATCTCCTGCCAGGCCGTGGCGCGGTCGCCGTAGAACCCCGAGGCGTTGCCGACGCGGATCACTGCCGCGGCTCCCGCTTCTGCCCGGGCGGCCCGGCGAACGCCTGGGCGAGCGTCATCCACTCCCGCGCCTCGTCGCCGGTGGCCTGCAGCGCGAGGTCGGCCGGGTTTCTGCGCTGGGTGACCAGCAGGCAGAAGTCCAGGGCCGGGCCGGCGACCCGGTTCGGCGCGTCCTCGGGTCCGAACGTCCACTGTGTGCCGTCCACCGTGGACAGCTCGACCCGGAACGGGCCCGCCGGCGCGCCGCGGCCGTGGCTGAGGAAGCTGTGCCCGATCGTGCGGAAGCCGAGGTTGGCCACGTGCCGCAGGCGGTCCGTGGGGCGGCGGTGCTCCTGGGCGTCGAGCCGCTCCGGGAACGTCTCGGCCACGTCCTGGCCGTGCGCCCACGTCTCCATCATCCGGCCGGTCGCGCTCGACAGCGGCGACATCGCGGTGCCGAACCACGGCAGCTTCTCGTCCTTGGGCCTGTCGGTCAGCGCCTTCGCCAGCGCGTCGCGGCCGTCGCGCCAGCGGCGCAGCAGCTCCTCGGGCGGGGCGATGTGCTCGGCCGCCGCGCGGTCCACCATCGTGAACGGGTCCTCGATCGCGCTCATCCGCTCGATGAACGCCGCCGGGTCGGTCGCCGCGAGGGTCGCCACCGTGTCGGTCCAGTGCAGGTGGGCGATCTGGTGCGCGACCGTCCACCCTTTCGCGGGGGTCGGCCGGCTCCAGTCCTTGTCGTCCAGCGCCGACACGAGGCGGTCGAGCGATGCCGACTCCGCCTTCAGGTCTTGCAGGACGTCGTCCAACGTCACCATCTCAGGTCCCCAGGATCGTCGTGAGCTGCACTTTCCACGCCGCGAGCAGCTGGCCGCGGCGGTGACTGTCGTCGGTGAGCAGGTTGGCCACGCCGAGGCCGCGCAGCAGGTCGAGGGTCGCCTGCACCGCCTCGCGGACGCCCGGCCGGCGCTCGTCGGCCCCGAGCAGCTCGACCGTCAGGCGGTGCATCTCGCGGCCCACCCGCGCCTCCAGGGGCACCAGCGCGTCGCGGAGGCCGACGTCGGTGCGGGCGGCGACCCACACCTCGAGGGCGGCGACGAACAGCGGACCGGTGAACGCGGCCGCCAGCATGTCCAGGACCTTGTCGAGCCGCTCGTCGCGGTCGCCGGTGAGCGCGGCGGCCTCGGTGCGGATCTCCTCGGCCCGCCGCTCGGCGAGGTGCGTGACGGCGGCGAGCACCAGGGCGGCGCGGGTCGGGTAGTGGTGCAGCTGGGCGCCGCGGGAGACGCCGGCGCGCTCGGCGATGACCGTGGTCGTGGCGCCCGACCAGCCGTGCAGGACCAGGCAGTCGACGGTCGCCTCCAGCAGGCGCTGCTGGGTGGCGCGGCTGCGCTCCTGCTGCGGGGCTCGGGTTGCGCTCACACCTTCGAGGTTGGCCCGTTCAAAACAAACAGTCAAGCCTGACTTTTTTGACCGCAGGCAAAAAGGCACGCGGCGGCGTGCCTTTTTGGGGTGTCTGTTCTGTTCCTCTGTCCTGCTCCGCTGTGCCTCAGACGCGGGCGCGGCGGGCCAGGCGCTCGGGGTCCATGATGATGACGCTCTTGCCGTCGAGGCGGAGCCAGCCGCGGGAGGCGAAGTCGGCGAGGGCCTTGTTGACCGTCTCGCGCGAGGCGCCGACGAGCTGCGCCATCTCCTCCTGGGTCAGGTCGTGGTTGACCCGCAGGACGCCGCCGTCGCGGGTGCCGAAGCGGCCCGCCATCTGCAGCAGCGTCTTGGCGACCCGGCCCGGCACGTCGGTGAAGATCAGGTCGGCGAGGGCGTCGTTGGTGCGGCGCAGCCTCCTGGCCAGCACGCGCAGCAGCTGCTCGGCGATCTCCGGCCGGTTGGTCAGCCAGGGCCGCAGCGCCTGCTTGCGCAGCCGGGCCAGCCGCGTGTCGAGCACCGCCGTGGCGGTCGCGGTGCGCGGCCCCGGGTCGAAGAGCGACAGCTCGCCGACCATGTCGCTCGGGCCCATCACGGCGATCAGGTTCTGCCGGCCGTCCGCGGCGCGGCGACCCACCTTGATCTTTCCGGACAGCACGATGTACAGGCTGTCGCCCGGCTCGCCCTCACTGAACACGATCTCGCCCTTGCGGACGTCGATCGTCTCCATCTCCTTGGCGAGGGATTCGGCAGCCTCGGGCTCGACGCCCTGGAAAATGCCGCTGCGCGCCAGTACCTCGTCCATCGCGTCCACCTCGAATCCGTCGGCGCGTCGCTCGCCATGAGCAATCACGCGAACGTCAGTTTATGCACACGGGGTCGTCTCCCGGGCGTCGGGCAGGATGATCACAATACATGCCGACCTGCGGGCGCGCCCCTTCTCGACGGTACCGGTGACGCAGCGGAACCGGACGGCCACGAGGTCGCGGGGGTGCGATATGTTCGCCGCGGGGCGAGTGGACCCCACCGGTTTCAGCTGTGGGGTGGGAAGCGCATGACGGTGTACGGCGGATCGCCTTCCCGTTGGCCCGACGATCGCGAGCAGCCTCCACAGGACCAACCGCCCGGCCGCGATGAAGGTTACGGCCCGCCCGGCCCGGATCCGCGCAACGCCGACTGGGGTGCCGAGCCCGGGACGGCGGCGTGGGGCGCCGACGCCGGTGCCGCGGTCTGGGGCGGCGACGGCCGTGGTGGCGAGCCCGCGACGGCCGCCTGGCGCGGCGACACCCGTCCTGACCCCCGTTCCGGCGATCCTCGTGCTGGCGATCCTCGCCCCGGCGACCCGCAGGGCGGCGAGCTGCGCGGCGGCGACTTCCGGGCGACGCAGCCGCCCAGCGCGTGGGCGCCCGACGACACCCGCGGCCCGCAGCCGCCTTCCGGCCCGGCCTTCGGCGGGGGTGCGCAGGGCACCTCCCAGGTCCGGGGGAGCGCTTCGCCGGCCGGACCGCTGTTCGACCCGGCCGGCCCGCCGCGGGGTGCCGCGCCGGGCGGCTACGACGGCCCGCCCCCGGTGCGGGGCTCGGCCGTGCCGCCGCCCCCGCCGTTCGACGCAGGCCCTCCGGCGCGGGGCAGCGCCCAGCCGACCGGCTCCCTGTTCGACCCGGGCGCGCAGGCCACCGGCCAGGTCCGCGGCGGCGCGCAGCCGTCCGGGTCCATGTTCGAGACCGGCGGCCAGCCCACCGGCCAGGTCCGGGGGAGCGCGCAGCCGTCCGGGTCCATGTTCGAGACCGGCGGGCAGCCGACGGGGCAGGTCCGCGGGAGCGCGCAGCCGTCCGGTTCGATGTTCGACCCGGGCGCGCCGGGCACGGGCCAGGTCCGCGGCAGCGCCAGGCCGGTGAGCGGCACGTATGGCGCCGCCGCCGTCCCCGGCGCCGAGCCGACCGGCACGTTCCGCGACGCGGACCCGCAGGCCACCGGTGCGTACCGGGAGGCCCGCCCACCGGCGACGGGGACCTTCCGCGACGGCGACCCGCAGGCCACCGGCACCTTCCGTGACGCGGACCCGCAGGCCACGGGCTCGTACCGGGACGGCCGGCCGCCCGCGACCGGCACGTTCCGTGACGCGGACCCGCAGGCCACCGGTGCGTACCGGGAGGCCCGCCCGCCCGCGACGGGGACGTTCCGTGACGCGGACCCGCAGGCCACCGGCGCGTTCCGGGAAGGCCGGCCGCCGGTGACGGGGGCGTTCCGCGACGGCGACCCGCAGGGCGGCGCGCTGCGGGACGTGCCGCCGACGGGGCCGCTCAGGGATCCGCACCCGCAGGCCACGGGCACGTTCCGCGACGCCGGGCTGCGAGCCTCGGGTGGCGCGGTGAGCGGTCCGTTGTACGGCGAAGGAACCGCGTACGGCGAAGGACCCAGCTACAACGACGGCCCCTCCGGCCGGGGCTTCGGCGACGGGCCGTCCTCGGGGCCGATCTACGGCGCCCAGGCGGCCGGACCGGTCTACAACGCCACGCGGGCGCCGGACCCGGGGGCGACCCGCGGGCCGGACGACCTGTTCGCGGCGCAGGCGTACCAGCCCGAGGAGCGGGCCGGGCGGCGGAAGCTGCCGCTGCCGGGCGAGGCGCCGCCGGTGAAGAACGGCGGCGGCCGCCGGACGGCGATCATCCTGGGCGTGCTCGCGGTGCTGGTGATCGGGGCCGGGACGGCGGGCGCGGCGACGTTCCTGGGCGGTGACGACCCGGAGCCGGCCAAGAGCCAGCCGGCGGTCGCGCAGCCGGGCGGCCAGGCGAGCACGCCGGGCGGCGGCACGTCCGCGCCCGCGGCGGGCGGGGCGGCCGGGCAGGAGGTCACGATGACCGCGACCGGCGACATCGTGATGGGCATGGCACCGGGCGGGCTGCCGCCCAACAACGGCAAGGGGTTCTTCGACCCGGTCAAGGAGTTCCTGACCGCGGACTTCCAGATGGGCAACCTGGAGCAGGTGCTGACCGAGGACACGGGCGTCGGCAAGTGCTCCGCGGAGTCGGCCGGCAAGACGTGCTTCGCGTTCCGGACCCCGCCCGGCTACGTCAGCAACCTCAAGGACGCCGGGTTCCACATGATGACCATGGCGAACAACCACGCCTACGACTTCGGCGAGGTCGGGTACAAGAACTCGCAGAAGGCCCTCGACGGCGCCGGGATCAAGTACACCGGATGGCCGGGGATGATCTCGGTCGGCGAGGCGAAGGGCGTGAAGATCGCGGTCGTCGGGTTCGCGTCATACAAGTGGTCGAACCTGTGCAGCGACCTCGGCGCGGCGGAGACGATCATCAAGGAGGCCGCGACCAAGGCCGACCTGGTCGTCGTGCAGGTCCACCAGGGCGCGGAAGGCTCCGACAAGACGCACACCAAGCCCGGCACGGAGTTCTTCCTGGGGGAGAACCGGTGCGACACGATCGCGTTCGCGCACAAGGTGATCGACGCCGGCGCCGACCTGGTCGTCGGGCACGGGCCGCACGTCATGCGGGCGATGGAGTTCTACAAGGGCCGGCTGATCGCGTACAGCCTCGGCAACTTCGCCGGCTACAAGGCGCTGAGCTACAACGGCACCGTCGGCATCGGCGGGGTGCTCAAGGTGACGATGACCGGCGACGGCACCTTCAAGAGCGGATCGCTGACCGCGACGTACATGGTGGCGCCGGGCCTGCCGAAGCCGGACCCGAAGAAGCAGGCGATCCCGTTCGTCTCCAACCTGACGAAGCAGGACTTCCCGTCCACGGGGGCGAAGATCGCCGCCGACGGGACCATTACCGAGCCGGGCGGCTGACCTCTCGTCCAGCGGGGCCGGCGGCTGCCACGACGCCGGCCGCCGCCGCGACGGACGCTGGGCCGGCCCGCCGTCGCGCGACGGCCGGCGACGCTGAGCCGGCCGCCGCCGGGCGGCGACGTAGAGTCGGAGCGTGACTGAGACTGCGCTGGGGCTGAAGCGGCGTGCGCGCAGGATGGGGCGGGCACTCGCGGTGATCCATCCCGACGCGCACTGCGAGCTGGATTTCAGCACCCCGCTGGAGCTCGCCGTCGCCACGATCCTGTCCGCGCAGACCACCGACGTGCGGGTCAACCAGGTGACCCCGAAGCTGTTCGCGCGCTACCCGGACGCCGCCGCGTACGCGGCCGCCGACCGGATCGAGATGCAGGACATGCTCGTGCCGCTCGGGTTCTTCCGCAACAAGACCGACTCGCTGATGAAGCTGGGGCAGGCGCTGCTCGACCGGCACGACGGGCAGGTGCCCGGCACGCTCGACGCGCTCGTCGCGCTGCCCGGGATCGGGCGCAAGACCGCCAACGTGATCCTCGGCAACGCGTTCGGTGTGCCCGGCATCACCGTCGACACGCACTTCCAGCGGCTCACCCAGCGCTGGCACTGGACCACGGAGACCGACCCGGTGAAGATCGAGCACGCGGTCGGGGCGCTGATCGAGCGCCGCGACTGGACCATGTTGTCGCACCGGGTGATCTTCCACGGGCGCCGGGTCTGTCACGCCCGCAAACCGGCGTGCGGTGCCTGCACGCTGCGGCGCGACTGCCCCTCGTACGGGATAGGCGAAACGAACCTCGAAGCGGCGATCGCCCTGTTGAAGGGGCCACGGGTCGCCGAGCTGGCCGAGCTGGCGCTCGCCTCATGAAGCGCCTGCTCACCGGGCTGGTCGTGGCCGCCCTGCTCGCCCTGTCCGGCTGTACCGGCGACGCACCGGCATCCGGCGACGGAGCCGCCGCACCGACCGGCCCGCCGTGCCTGACCCCCGTCGAGTCGCCCGCCGCCGCCTCGAAAGACGGCAAGCCGCTGCCCGCGATGGCCGTGAAGTGCTTCGACGGCGGTCGCTACGTCGACGCCGCACTGCTCGGCAACACGCCGACGATCCTCAACCTGTGGGGGTCGTACTGCGAGCCCTGCCGCACGGAGCTGCCCGCGTTCCAGCGGTTCGTGACGGCGGCCGGCGGCAAGGTCAGGGTCGTCGGCGTGGTCGTCAAGGACTCGCGGAGCGCCGCGCAGTCGGTGATCGATGACAAGAAGCTGACATTCCCGATGCTGGAGGACCGCGACCAGCAGTTCTCGATCGCGTTGAGCCAGGCGGTGGGCAAACCCGTCTCCAGCGCGCTGCCGGCCACGCTGTTCGTCGCGCCGGGGGGACGGATCGTCCACACGTATCAGGGGGAAGCCCTCGACGAGGAGAAGATCCGCGCCCTCACGGCCGGGTATCTGGGGATTGAGGTGCCGGCGTGAGCGACCGTCCCGACTGGCTCGAACCCCTGCTCGACCGCCTCCGGGACACCTCGGCGAGCGACTTCACGCGGCTGCCGACCCCCGACGGCGAGGGGCCGCGGCAGAGCGCGGTGCTGGTGCTCTTCGGCGAGCAGGAGGAGAGCGGCCCCGACATCCTGATGCTGCAGCGGGCCGCCACGATGCGCAACCACGCCGGCCAGCCCGCCTTCCCGGGCGGCGCGGTCGACCCGACCGACGCCGACACGATCGCGTGCGCGCTGCGCGAGGCGGAGGAGGAGGTCGGGCTCGACCCGGCGAGCGTCGAGGTGATCACGACCCTGCCGACCCTGTGGATCCCGGTGAGCAACTTCCTCGTCACGCCGGTCGTCGCGTGGTGGCGCTCGCCACATCTCGTCGGGCCCGCCGATCCGGCCGAGGTGGCCCGGGTCGAGCGCCTGCCGATCCGTGACCTGGTCGACCCGGCGAACCGTCTCCGGGTGCGTCACCCGAGCGGCTGGATCGGTCCGGCGTTTCGGATTCACGACATGTTGGTGTGGGGATTCACCGCCGGCGTGGTCTCCACGCTGCTGGAACTCGGCGGATGGGCGGTGGAGTGGCCGACAGACCGGGTTGAGGAACTGCCGACACCTGGTGCCGCCCCCGTAGGCTGAATGCGTGTCTGGCAGCGTGATCGATATCGTCCTTGTGCTCCTCGTGGTGATGTTCGCCGTCAACGGCTACCGCCAGGGGTTCCTCGTTGGTCTGCTGTCCTTCGCCGGGTTCTTCGGCGGCGCGCTGCTCGGACTGCGCATCGGGCCACTCGTGGCCGAACACTTCGATGACGACCCGATCCGGGTCGTCATCTCGTTGGCGGCGGTCTTCGGGCTCGCGGTCGCCGGTCAGGCCCTCGCCAGCTTCGTCGGCAACCGGCTGCGCACGGCGATCGTCAACCGCACCGCGCAGGGCCTCGACAACGCCGGCGGCGCGGTCGTCTCCGTCATCGCCGTCCTCGTCGTGGTCTGGCTCGTCGCCGCGCCCCTGAGCCAGTCGTCGCTGCCGTGGCTGGCCCGCTCGGTGAGCAACTCGTTCATCCTCAACGGCGTCGACAAGCTCATGCCCTCGGAGGCCGACAAGCTGTCCGAGGCGCTGCGCGACACGGTCGACACGCGTGGCTTCCCCGACGTGTTCGACGGCCTCTCGCCCACCCGCGTCCGCGAGGTCGAGGCGCCCGACCCGAAGCTCGCCGGCTCCGAGCTGGTGAAGAAGTCGGAGCGCTCCGTCGTCAAGGTCCGCGGCGTCGCGCAGAGCTGCTCCCGCCGCATCGAGGGCTCCGGCTTCGTCTACGCCACCGACCGCGTCATGACCAACGCCCACGTCGTCGCGGGCACGAAGTCCACCACGGTCGAGGTCAACGGCTCGCAGAAGAAGGCGGTCGTCGTCGCGTACGACCCCGACCGTGACCTCGCCGTCCTCTACGTCAAGGGGCTGAACGCCCCGATCATGCCGTTCGCCACGAAGAAGGCCGAGACCAACGCCGACGCCATCGTGATCGGCTACCCGCTGGACGGCCCGTACAACGCCCAGTCCGCCCGCATCCGCGAGCACCGCAACATCACCGGCCCCGACATCTACGAAGACGGCAAGGTCACCCGCGAGATCTACACGATCCGCGCCCTGGTCCGCAGCGGCAACTCCGGCGGCCCGCTCGTCGCCCCCGACGGCACCGTCCTGGGCGTCATCTTCGCCGCCGCCGCCGACGACCAGAACACGGGCTTCGCCATCACCGCCGATGAAGCAGCGGTCGTCGCCGAGGCCGGCAAGACCCACACCGACCCGACAGGCACCGGCAAGTGCGCTTGATGCCTTTTCGCCTCCTGTACGGCACTGCCGCCGGGTAGCGCGATCTGGTCTTTCGGCTCGCTGATGGTGTTGCGGTCCGCTGGTGGCCGCGTGGTCCTACGGCTCCGATGACTGCGGGCTGCTCCGGGCTGCTCCGGGCTGCTCCGGGCTGCTCCGGGCTGCTCCGGTGGGCTCCGGTGTCAGAAGCGCTTGGCGTGCCTGGCTCTGTGATGGAGCACGACTCCGGCGGCGCCGGCGGCGAGGATCAGCAGCATCGCCAGCAGCCCGACGGTGATGCTCGGCCCGACCGGCACGCTCCTGTCCGCCACCTGCCGGACCCGGGCCAGGCCGGCCGCCTCGCTGGCCGGCAGCGGCGCGGCGCCGCCCTCCTCCGGCACCTCGGTGGCCTCTTCCCTCGGCGCCGCCCCGCTCTGAGCAGGCTTCCCGGCCTCGCCCTTCGGCGGTGTCACGGTCAGCGGGTTCGCGACCACCTCGGCCACCGGCTCCCGCAGCGCCGCCAGCGGATCGACCTCGCCGAACCCGAACTCGTCGTCCCGCCCCTCCGGCCCCAGATCCTTCGCCGTGCCGATCAACCGGTTGATCACGTTCGCGGCGCTCATCGTCGGGTACTTCGCCCTGACCAGCGACGCCGTCGCAGCCACCAGCGGCGCGGCGAAGCTGGTGCCCTGCACCTGCCAGTACCCGCCACCGGGCTTGGCGCCGGTCAGATTGTCAGCGGGCGCCGTCAGCACCGTCTCCGGCCCCGTCAACGAGCCCGTCCACAACGCGCCCGCCCCGCCCGCCGCACCGCCGGCGCTGTCACTGGCGGTCGTGCTCGGCGCCGGCTTCGCGCTCGGCTGCCCCGCGCCTCCGCCGCTCAGTCCTGCCACGGCGACGACGCCGGGCTCGCGGGCCGGGTACCAGACCTCGTGGATCGACGGGTCCGTCGCCACGTTGCCCGTGCAGGCGACGACGACGACGTCGTGCGCCGCCGCGTACCGCAGCGCCTCGGCGATCTCGTCGCTGCGCAGCGCGCCGCCGAGCGACAGGTTGAGCACCTTCGCCCCGTGGTCGACCGCCCACCGCACACCCTTGGCGACGACTGCGGGATCGTCGTACTTGTTCGCCCTGTCCAGCACCCGCACCGGCAGGATCTTCGCCCCCGGCGCGATGCCGGCCACTCCGCTGTTGTCGTCGGCCCGCCCCGCGATCAACCCCGCGACCGTCGTGCCGTGCCCGACCGGATCGACCCGCCCGTCACCGCCGTCGACGAGGTCCACGCCCGGCAGCACCTGCCCCGCGAGGTCGGGATGCTTCGCGTCGACCCCGCTGTCGAGCACCGCCACGATCACCCCGCTGCCCGTCGACACCTTCCACGCACCCCTGGCGTCGAGCGCGTTGAGCTGCCACTGCGCCGACCTGGTCTGGTCGGCCCCGGCCGGCTGCGCCGCGACCAGGCACACCAGCAGCGCGAAGACCGCCGTAACAAGGCCACGGGCGGCGGCGCGGAAGAGGGAAACAGGTGCGATGCCACCCATTCTGGACCGCGCCGGCAGGGTCTGTCAGCCATCCTGACCGTCCCGCCGGATTCTTAACCAGCCGCTAAACGTCCCCCAAGAACCAACCCCGATCCGATGCGAGCTCACCTCAGTCCTCATTGAGCCGACGCCCCCCTACGTCGATGGCCGCGCAGGCCGGATGCGTCCTCATGCCAGTCGGCTCGTGCAGGTCGGTGTGCGCACTCATGTCGTCGACCCGGACACGCCGGTGTGCTCATGTTGTCGACCCGGACATGCCGGTGCGCGCTCACGTCGTCGACCTGGACATGCCTGCGCGTCCTTCGTCAGTGGCCCGCGTTCCGGCCGGTGCATCCTTTCGCTAGTGGCCCGTGGACCGGCCGGTGCGTCCTCACATCAGAGTCCCCCTTACTCGAGCGATGCGTCACCGGAGAAGGCCATAGAGACCCAGGACAGCGCAGGCCAGCGGGATCGCCGACACCAGGCAGAGGACGTCGAGGATGTCGGCGGCACGACCCGCATACGGCGACAACGGCCGCAACGCCGCACGCGCTCCCACCAGCGCGGTGCCCAGCGCCGCCGCCGCGATCAGCGACGTCAGCACCGCCCCCGGCGGAGCGGACAGGGCGAGCGTGACCAGGGCACACCCGCCCGCCGCGAGTAACGGCACACGGTGGCGCACCGTGACGAACATCCGGGCGCGCAGCACCAGCGCCACGCCGGCAACCGCGACCAGCACCAGGCCGGACACGTCACGGGAGTGGGTGAGCACGGCGGCGGCGACGCCCGCGACGAGGGCCGAGCCCAGCAGCATGCCGGTGAGCATCTCGTCGGTGCGGGCGACGGCCGCGAAGACGCGGTCGCGGTCGGGTGGCGTGCCGAGGCCCGCGCCGGTCGCGGTGAGGTCGCCGGGAAGGGCGACGACCGGCATGGGGAGCTTGCCCAGCCTGATGGCGAGCAGCGGGGTGCCCGCGACGCCGGCCACGATGACCGCGAGGGCGACGGCGGCCGCCGCGGCCGGGCGCAGCTGCACGGCCAGGAACGCGCCCCCGGCGCCGAGCAGCGCGGCGGTCGCCGCCGCGACGAAGAGCCGGAGCAGGTGCGCGACGCCGGCGCCGGCGAGCAGCGATATGACGAGGAGCGCCGTGGAGGCCAGCAGGGTGCGCCCGGCGGCGTCGGTGAGCGGCGGGGCGCTGAGCCAGCCGAACGCGGCCGCGAACGGCAGCCCGGACGCGGCCACGACCGCGCCGGTCAGGGCGTCGCCATAGGCCCTGGAGGCGACGGTGCCGGTGAGGACGAGGACCAGTGCGGCGACCGCCGCGACCAGCGGCAGGTCGCCGCGGACCGTGGCGCCGAGGACGATGGCCAGGCCGGCGCCGGCGGCGGTGAGCGCGGCGGCCCGCGTCGCGGCCGGGCTCCAGGCGACGCCCTGGCGGCGGGCGCCGGCGGCGATCGCGTCGACCACGTCGTCGAACTCGGGATCGGGCCAGCTCGACCGGGCCGGGACCAGGTGCAGGACGGCGCCGTCGCGGACCTCCTGACCGGCCAGGCCGGTGGTGGTGGACAGCGCGGTGCCGTCGCCGCGGCGCAGGAGCCACCCGCCGTGCCGCTCGCCGTCGTCGGCGAGGCCGACACCCGCGTGCTGCAACAACTCGGGCAGCAGTTCGGCCAGCGGGACGCCGTCGGGCAGCGCGACGTCGACGCGCCGCTGGGGCGAATTGATCGTCACGCGGGCCAGGCCGGGGGATGCTGCGGGCATGCCTCAGGGGTACCACGATCGATGCCTCGGTGGCGCCCCGCGACCTCGGATCGCACGTTGTGTGACTGAGATGTAACTCTCGATGCAACCTCGTCCCACGCCGCTCGTGCAGGTCTTACAGTGCCTGGCGTGAGCACGATCGTCGTCAATCGGTTGCCTCGGCGCCCCGCGCCCGAGATCCCGAGCGGTGAGCTGGTTGTCCAGGCGCCGCCCGAGATCCCGCCGGCGCCGCCGTCGCGCTGGCAGCAGATGGTCCAGGTGGTGCCCATGCTGACCGGCACGCTGGCGACCGCGCTGCTGTTCGCCGGGCGTGACGGCGGCACCTACTCCTACGTGATCGGGGCGGTCTTCGGCTTCTCGACGCTGGGCATGCTGCTGACCTCGGCCGGCGCTGGTAGCGGGCCCAAGAAGGCGCAGATGATGGCGGCGCGCCGTGACTATCTGCGCCACCTCGCGTCGCTGCGGCGACAGGTCCGCGACACGGCGGAGAAGCAGCGCACCGGCCTGCACTACCGGCATCCCGATCCGGGTTCGCTGTGGTCGACGGTGGACAGCTTCCGGCTGTGGGAGCGCCGCCCGGCCGACGGTGACTTCGCGGTCGTGCGTGTGGCGGTCGGCCCGCAGACCCTGGCCACGCCGCTGCACCCGCCCCTGACCGGGCCGCTGGAGGATCTGGAGCCGCTGACGGCCGGGGCGCTGCGCCGCTTCCTCGACGCCTGCTCGGTGGTGCCGGACCTGCCGGTCGCGATCTCGCTGCGCAGTTTCGCCCGCATCCATCTGAGCGCAGAGGCTCCCGATGAAGCGTCAGCAGCGTTGGTACGGGCCGTGCTGGCCCAACTGGTCGTCTTCCACGCGCCGGAAGACCTGCTGGTGGCGGTGTGCGCCGCGACCGGCCGCCGGGAGCGGTGGGAGTGGACGAAGTGGTTGCCGCACGCGATGCACCCGACCCGCACCGACGCGGTCGGGCCGGTCCGGCTCGTCGCGGACTCTGCCGTCGAGCTGGAGGGGCTCCTCGACGACCTGCTCGCCAACCGGGGAAGGTTCGCGCCCGACCGGGCGGTGGCGCAGCGCTCGTCGCCGCACATCGTCGTCGTGCTCGACGGCGGGGATCTCGCCGGCAGCGCCCACCTCGGCACCGACGGCGGCGTCGACGGGGTCACCCTGATCGACCTGGGCGGCGCGCCGGCGCGGCTGCCCGATCGGACCGCGATCGTGCTCGACCCGTCCGGCGGCCGGCTGGTGACGACGTCGGTGCCGACCGGCGGCGACCCCGTGGCGCCGGGCGAGTCCATCGGCGTGCCCGACCGGCTCGCCACCGCCGAGGTCGAAGCGATCGCCCGCCGGTTGGCTCCGTTGCGGCTGGCGGTCGCTGGTCGTACCGACGACGAAAACGCCAGAGGAGACACCGGTGCCGACCTGGCGGCGATGCTGGCGCTGGACGACCCGTGGTCGCTCGACGTGGCGAGGGCGTGGGCGCCGCGCCCGCACCGGGACCGGCTGCGGGTGCCGATCGGGGTGGGGCCGCAGGGGCAGCCGGTGGAGCTCGACCTGAAGGAGTCGGCGCAGGACGGGATGGGACCGCACGGGCTGCTCATCGGCGCGACCGGGTCCGGCAAGTCGGAGCTGCTGCGCACGCTGGTGCTGGGCCTGGCCGCGACGCACTCGTCGGAGACGCTCAACTTCGTGCTGATCGACTTCAAAGGCGGCGCGACGTTCGCGCGGCTGGACCGGCTGCCGCATGTCGCCGCGTTCATCACCAACCTGGAGGCGGAGCTGCCGCTGGTCGACCGCATGACCGACGCGATCAACGGCGAGGTCGTGCGGCGGCAGGAGGTGCTGCGGCGCACGGGTGACTACGACTCGCTCCGCGACTACGAGCGGGCCCGGGCCGGTGGGGCGCCGCTCGCGCCGCTGCCGAGCCTGCTGGTGATCTGCGACGAGTTCAGCGAGCTGCTGGAGGCGAAGCCCGAGTTCATCGACCTGTTCGTGCAGATCGGGCGGGTCGGCCGGTCGCTGGGCGTGCACCTGCTGCTGGCGTCGCAGCGGCTCGAGGAGGGGCGGCTGCGCGGGCTCGACACGCACCTGTCGTATCGGATCGGGCTGCGGACGTTCTCGTCGCTGGAGTCGCGCACGGTGCTCGGCGTCCCCGACGCGTATGAGCTGCCGCGATCGCCCGGGCACGGCTACCTGAAGGCCGGCACCGAGCCGCTGGCCAGGTTCAAGACGGCGTACGTGTCGGGCGCGCACCGGCGGCGCCGCAGGCCGGGTGCCGACGGCGACGGGCGGCGGGTCACGGCGTATGACACGCGGTTCGTGCCGCCGCCGGTCGCGCGGCCCGACGCGACCGACGAGCCGGCCGCCACCTCGAGCCTGCTCGAGATCCTCGTCGACCGGCTGGTCGGGCAGGGCGTCCCCGCGCACCAGGTGTGGCTGCCGCCGCTCAACGCGTCGCCGCCGCTGGACGAGCTGCTGGGCCCGGTCGCACCCGAGCCGGGGCGCGGGCTGGCGGTCACCGACCACCGGCTGCGCGGGGCGTTGCAGGTGCCGGTCGCGGTCGTCGACAAGCCGCTGGTGCAGCGCCGCGAGGTGCTGTGGCTCAACCTCGACAGCGCCAACGGGCACGTGGCGGTCGTCGGCGGCACGCAGAGCGGCAAGTCGGTGGCGCTGCGCACGCTGATCGCGGCGCTCGCGCTGGCCCACACGCCGGTCGAGGTCCAGGTGTACTGCCTCGACTTCGGCGGCGGGCAGCTGCTCGGGCTCCGCGACCTCCCGCACGTCGGCGGGGTCGCGGGCCGGCTCGACCCGGCCGCGGTCCGTCGCACCGTCGGCGAGGTCGCCGCGCTGCTCACCGATCGGGAGCGGCGGTTCGCGGAGGCCGGCATCGACAGCATGGCCACGTATCGCCGCCACCGGGCCGGCGTCGCGTCCGGCGGCCCGCCGGCCGACGTCTCGTCAGGCGAACTCTCGTCGGGCGAACTCCGGTCGGGTGCACCTTCGGCTGGCGACGTTTCGTCAGGCGATGGGCCGTGGGGCGAGGACCCGTGGGGCGACGTGTTCCTGGTGATCGACGGGTGGTCGACCATCCGCGGCGAGTACGAGGACCTTGAGGGCACGATCACGGACATCGCGACGCGTGGCCTCTCGTACGGCATCCATGTGGCCGCGTCGGCGTCGCGGTGGATGGACTTCCGGCCGGCGCTGCGGGACCTGCTCGGCTCCCGGATCGAGCTGCGCCTCGGCGACGACAGCGACTCGCACGCCTCGCGCAAGGCCGCGGCGAACGTGCCGAAGGAGTCGCCCGGCCGGGGCGTCACCGCCGACGGGCTGCACCTGCTGGTCGCGCTGCCCTCACTGACCGGCGGCGACCAGGCCGGCATGGTCAGGGCGGTCGCGGCGGCATGGGACGGCCCGCCGGCGCCGCGGGTGCGGCTGCTGCCGAGCCTGGTGCCGCACGCGGCGATGACGGCCGCCGCCGGGCCCGGCGAGCCGCTGGACCTGCCGGTCGGCATCGCCGAGTCGGATTTGCGCCCGGCGCTGGTGGACTTCGGTGCGGAGCCGCACCTGCTGGTCTTCGGCGACGCCGGGTCGGGCAAGTCGACGCTGCTGCGCGGGCTGGCCACGACGATCACCGAGCGGTTCACGCCCGAGGAGGCGCGGATCGTGCTCGTCGACCACCGGCGCAGCCTGCTCGGCGCGGTGAGCACCGAGCACCTCATCGGCGACGGCACCGGCGGGCAGGAGACCGAGGAGCTGATCGCATCGGTCGCCTCGTACATGCAGCGGCGGCTGCCCGGCCCCGGGGTGACCCAGGAGCAGCTGCGCAGCCGCGGCTGGTGGACCGGGCCGGAGTGCTTCGTGCTGGTCGACGACTACGACCTGGTCGCCGTCGGGTCGGGCAATCCGGTCGAGCCGTTGCTGCCGTACCTCGCCCAGGCCCGCGACATCGGCCTGCACCTGGTCGTGGCCCGGCGCAGTGGCGGCGCCGCACGGGCCTTGTTCGAGCCGGTGCTGCAGCGGTTGCGGGAGCTTTCGTCGCCGGGGCTGCTGCTGTCCGGGGACAGGGAGGAGGGGGCGCTGCTCGGCAACCTCCGCCCTGGCCCGCTGCCGCCCGGACGGGGCTGGCTGGTCACCCGCCGCGACGGTGCGCGCCTGGTGCAGGTCGCGCACGTCGAGCCGGACTGACCTTCGGGCGTCGCCGCGGCTGAGTCTCGCGGGTCGGCACGGTCGAGGTCCGCGTCGACGAGGGCCGTGGTCCCCGTCGAGGCCGGCTGAGCTTCTGCCGTCGCCGCGGACTCGGTTCCGCGGGCCGGTGCGGGCCGAGGTCCGCCTCGACGCGGGGGCTGAGGTCCGCGTCGAGGCGGGTTGGGTTTCGGGTGTCGATGCGGGCTGAGGCGCGCGCCGGCACGGGTCTGGGGTCCGCATGGATGCGGGTTGAATGCGCTGGTCTGGTCGTCGAGGCTGGCGTCAAAGGCCAGGCCGGGGTTGGCGCCGGGTGTCGGCGCGGCTCTGGTCTCCGCGCGTCGACACGGGTTGTGTTCGTGTCGACGCGGGCCCGTGCCTCGATGAGGAAGCTGAGCTCGCCCGTCGGAGGCATGCTCAGGTCCGCCCGTGGATGTGGGCTGAGGTTTCGCCCCTCGACGCGGGGGCTGAGTTCCGCGCGTCGAGGCGGGCGAAAGGGGCTATTCGGTCGGGTGCGCGTTGGGGGCGACGCCCGGGTCGTGATAGGTGCCGTTGGCGACCGCCTCCTGGTAGCGCTTGCGGGAAGCGGCGATCTCGGCCTCGGCCTCGACCCGCCCGACCCACGTCGCGCCCTCGACGCTCTTGCCCGGCTCCAGGTCCTTGTAGACCTCGAAGAAGTGCTGGATCTCCAGCCGGTCGAACTCGCCGAGGTGGTGGATGTCGCGGAGGTGCTCCAGGCGCGGGTCGTCGGCCGGCACGCAGAGGACCTTGTCGTCGCCGCCCTTCTCGTCCGTCATCCGGAACATGCCGATCGCCCGGGAGCGGATCAGGCAGCCCGGGAACGTCGGCGCCTGCACCAGCACCAGCGCGTCGAGCGGGTCCTCGTCCTGGCCGAGCGTGCCCTCGATGAAGCCGTAGTCGGCCGGGTACTGCGTCGAGGTGAACAGCGTCCTGTCGAGCCGGATCCGGCCGGTCGCATGGTCAACCTCGTACTTGTTGCGTTGACCTTTCGGGATTTCGACCGTCACGTCGAAGTCCATCTGATGACTCCTCACCCTCGCACCGCTGCGCCGACCATTAGTCTCCCTGACAGCACCATGGTGAAGAACGGGGAGGGTCGGTTGGCGAGGGAAAGACCACAGCTGGGCACTGTCGTCGCGGCCGTCGCGCTGGTCGTGGCGCTCGTCGCCGCGCTCGGTTCGGTGTACGCCGGACCACAGACCATCCGCCTGCTGGGACTCGTGGGGTCGGACGAACAGGCGAAGTGGACCGCCGGGGCCACTCCGGAGCTGCCGCCGGCGGTACTGGCGGCAATGGACAGCCAGGCGCCGCTGCCGTCGCCGGACGGGGTGAAGGCCGCCATCGGGGCGCTGCTGACCGTGCCCGCGCTCGGCCCGCACATCACCGCCTCCGTGGTGGACGTGGCGACGGGGCAGGTCCTGTACTCCTCGGAGCCCGACGCGGCCATGACGCCGGCGTCGACGACGAAGGTCGTGACGGCCGTGACGGCGCTCGCCGCGCGTGGGCCCGCGTACCGCATCCCGACCCGTGTCGTGGCCGGTGCACAGCCCGGCGAGGTCGTGCTGATCGGCGGCGGCGACCCGACGCTCGCGGTGTTCCAGACGCCGTATTACCCGGGCGCCGCTCGGCTCGACGACCTCGCCGCTCAGGTGAAGAAGTCGCTGGGCGACACCGCGCCGACGAAGGTGGTGTACGACATGTCCCTCTTCACCGGTTCCGGCATCGGACCCGGCTGGGACGCCGACGCCACCACCGAAGGGTCCGGCGCGGTGATCACCCCGCTGATGACCGAGGGCGGCCGGCCCAACAGCGGCCAGTACGCCAAGCGGTACCCGCAGCCGGACGTGCAGGCGGCGCAGGCGTTCGCCAAGATGCTCGGCCTGCCGGCCACCGCGGCCGTCGCAGGCACCGCGCCGACCGGTGCCAAGGAGCTCGGCAAGGTCGAGTCGGCGCCGATGGTGCGGCTCGTCGAGTCCATGCTGCTGCAGAGCGACAACGTGCTCGCCGACATCCTGGCCAGGCAGGTCGCGCTCGCCAAGAACCAGCCCGCGTCGTTCGAGGGTGCCGCCGCCGCGATGCGGACGGTGCTGGAGGAGCTGAACGTGCCCGTGACCGGGTACGGGCTGGTCGACGGCAGCGGGTTCTCCCGCAACGACCGGCTGTCCCCGGCGCTGCTGACCACCCTGCTGGCGATGTCCGCCCGTTCCGACCGCGCCGACCTGCACGGCATCTTCAGTGGGCTCCCGGTCGCCGGGTACAGCGGAACCCTCACCGGACGGTTCGTCAAAACGCAGGAAGGGGCGGGCGCCGCAGGTTTGGTCCGGGCCAAGACGGGCACACTCACCGGGGTCAACTCGCTGGCGGGCATCGTCGTGGACGCGGACGGGCGGACGCTCGCCTTCGCGTTCATGGCCGACGCGACCACCGACCGGGACAAGGCAGTGGTCGCGCTCGACCGGGTCGCCGCCGCGCTCGCCGTTTGTGGCTGTCGGTAGTCGACCCGTCGCTACGGGTCGACTCCGGGTCTTCTCAGCAGCAGCCGGTGGTCCGGCGCGGGTACGGTGGGTGCATGGCGCAGTTCGTCGATTGGGATCTGGCCGCTGCAACCGCCGCGGCGTTGGGCAAGAGCGGCCCTGCCGTGTCCTACGAGGAGGCCGCCGCCGCAGTCACCAACCTCCGGGGGCTGGCGGACGAGGCGACCGAGCACGTCAGCTCCTTCACCGGCCTGCGCACGAAGGTCATCGCTCCGCCGGTGCGGATCGTCGACCGGCGCGACTGGGCGGCGACCAACATCGAGGGCCTGCGGCAGGTGATCCAGCCGCTCGCGGAGCGGCTCGCCGGCGGCAAGCAGCCGGGGCCGGTCGCCAGCGCGATCGGGTCACGGTTCACCGGCGTGCAGGCCGGCACGGTACTGGCGTATCTGTCCGGCAAGGTGCTCGGACAGTATGAGGTGTTCTCCGTCGACCCCGGCCAGCTGCTCCTGGTCGCCCCCAACATCGTCGAGGCGGAGCGCCGGCTCAACGCCGAGCCGCGCGACTTCCGGCTCTGGGTGTGCCTGCACGAGGTCACCCACCGGGTCCAGTTCACCGCCGTGCCCTGGATGCGGGGCTACTTCCTGGGCGAGGTCGGCGCGTTCGTGGACGCGTCGCAGCTCAACCAGGACCAGCTCGCCGAGCGGCTGCGGCGCGGCATCGGCGCACTCGCCGACGTGGTCCGCGACCCCAACAGCAAGGTGTCGGTGCTCGACCTGGTCCAGACGCCCGGCCAGCGGGCCGTGCTCGACCGGCTCACCGCCCTGATGACCGTCCTGGAGGGGCACGCCGAGTTCGTCATGGACGGCGTCGGCCCCGAGGTGGTGCCGTCCGTCGAGGACATCCGGGCCAAGTTCAACCGGCGCCGCGAAGCGGCCGCCAACCCGCTCGACCGGGTGCTGCGCAAGCTGCTCGGGGTCGACGTGAAGATGCGCCAGTATGCCGAGGGCCGCAAGTTCGTCCACGCGGTCGTGGAGCGCGTCGGCATGGACGGCTTCAACAAGATCTGGCAGTCGCCGCTGACCATCCCGCGGCTCGACGAGCTCAGCGACCCCGACGCCTGGGTGGTGCGGGTGCACGGGTCGGGCGCGCTGCACCGGCCCGTGGTCTCGCCGCCCGCTCCGCCGGCGGCGGCCGCCGCGGCGCCCCCGGTGACGGAGGGCTCGCCCGCGAAGGCCGGCGTGGTCGAGGCGCCTCCGGCGCCCCTGCCGACGGTGCCGGAGCCCGCCGAGACGGCGCCGGCGGAGGCGGGGATCGCTGACGCCACCGAGGTCGCGGGCCTGTCCGTGGAAGAGGTCACGGCCCCGCCCGCGACGACGGCCGCCCCGGTCACGCCCGCGACGACGGCCGCCCCGGTCACGCCCGCGACGACGGCCGCCCCGGGTGACGGGGCTGCCGCGGCAACCACCACAACGGTGGCGGAGCCGGTCGGCGGGTCCTCGGAAGGGGCCGGTGCGGACGCCGAGGCGGAGCCTGCCGAGGTGGAGCCTGCCGAGGTGGAGCCTGCCGAGGTGGAGCCGCTGGTCAAGCCGGGCGGCAGCCAGGCGGTGGCAGAGGACGAGGGCGCGCAGGAGCGGCCGGCCAAGCCCGACGCCACCGGCTGATCGAGGTGGCCGCGCTCCCGCCGGCTGTGGCGGCGGTGCGTGCCGCGGTCCGGCGCGGTCTGGGCGACGTGGCGGCCGGCGGCACGGTGCTGGTCGCCTGCTCCGGCGGCGCCGACTCGCTGGCGCTGGCGGTGGCGGCCAGGTTTGTCACCGCCCGGTTGAAGGTGCGCTGCGGGCTGGTGACCGTCGACCACGGCCTGCAGGAAGGGTCGGGGGAGCGGGCCGCCAGGCTCGCGGCGTGGGCGAGAGACCACGAGTTCGACCCGGTGGACGTGCGGGCGGTCAAGGTCGCCGGGCACGGCGGGCCCGAGGCGTCCGCCCGCAACGCGCGGTATGCGGCGCTGGTCGCCGCGGCGAAGTCGCACCGGGCGGCGCTGGTCCTGCTCGGCCACACCCGCGACGACCAGGCCGAGACGGTGCTGCTGGCGCTGACCAGGGGAGCCGGGCCGCACGGGATCGCCGGGATGCCGGCCAGGCGGGAGCGGCAGGGCGTGCTGTTCGCCCGGCCGCTGCTGGACGTGACGCGGGCCGACACCAGGGCCGCGTGCGAGGTGGCGGGGCTGACGCCGTGGGAGGACCCGCACAACACGGATCATGCGTTCGCCCGGTCGCGGGTACGGCCGCTGGTGGCGGCGCTCGGGCCGGCGGTGATCGACAATCTGGCCCGCACGGCGGCGCTGATCGCGGCGGACACCGCGCACCTCGACGAGCTGGCGTCGGACGCGTTCGACAAGGCGGCGACGGGGGCGGACGAGCTGGACATCGCTCAGCTGGAGCGGCTCCCGGCGCCGGTACGCACGCGGGTGCTGCACTCGTGGGCGCGGCGGCTCGGGGTCTCCGGCGGGGCGCTCTCCCACCGCCACGTGGTCGCCATGGACGCGCTGGTCACGGACTGGCATGGGCAGGGGCCCGCGGCGCTGCCGGGTGGCCTGCGGGTCGCCCGCCAGGGCGGCAGGTTGCGGCGGATCACGTAAGATCCACAGATGTCAAAGGACCTGCATCCGCGCCGGCCGGTGTACGCGCCGCGCGGCGTAGTGGCGACGACCCAGCCGCTCGCGGCGTCGGCCGGACTGGCGGTGCTGCGCAGGGGCGGCAATGCCGTCGACGCGGCGATCGCGACCGCCGTGGCGCTGACGGTGTTGCAGCCCGGGTCCAACGACATCGGCAGTGACCTGTTCGCGCTGGTCTGGGACGGCGAGCGGCTGCACGGGCTGAACGCGTCCGGTCGGTCGCCGACGCTGCTGACCCGTGACCTCGTCGTCGAGCGCGAGCCTGCTGCCCGGGTCACCGCCGCGCTCGGCGGCACGCAGGCCGTCGCGGCGCAGGTCATGCCGGCCCACGGCTGGCTGCCCGTGACCGTGCCCGGCGCCCCGGCGGGCTGGCACGACCTGCACGAACGCTTCGGGTCGCTGCCGTTCGCGGACCTGTTCGACGACGCGGTCGCCTACGCCGAGCACGGCTACGGGGTCTCGCCGACCGTCGCGCACCACTGGGACCGCGCGGTCGAGGTCGTCCACGCGGGGCTGGCCGGCGAGGAGTTCGCCGAGTGGAGCCGCGTCTTCACGCACGGCGGCCGGGCGCCGCGGGCGGGGGAGCGGTTCAGCAACCCGGACGCAGCCCGCACGCTGCGCGCGATCGCGGCCACCGGCGGTGCCACGTTCTACCGCGGTGAGCTGGCCGAGCGGATGGTGGCGCACGCCGAGCGGACCGGCGGGCTGCTGCGGGAGGCCGACCTGGCGGAGCACGCGTCGCTCTGGGTCGAGCCGCTGTCCGTCCGGTACCGCGGACACGACGTCTGGGAGCTGCCCCCGAACGGCCAGGGCATCGTGGCGCTGCAGGCGCTCGGCATCCTCGACGGTTTCGGGGCCGGCGGCGACGGTGACCTGCACCGGCAGATCGAGGCCGTCAAGCTCGGGTTCGCCGACGCCCATGCTTACGTGGGCGACCCTTCGCCGGCCGTACAGTGGCCGCCGCTGCTCACGGAGGACTATCTGGCGCGGCGGCGGGCGCTGATCGGCGAGGACGCCGCGGAGCACCCGCCCGGTGACCCCGCGCGAGGCGGGACGGTCTACCTCTGCACTGCGGATGCCGACGGCCGCATGGTCAGCCTGATCCAGTCGAACTACATGGGCTTCGGCTCGCACGTGGTCGTGCCCGGCACCGGCTTCAGCCTGCAGAACCGGGGTGCCGGGTTCGTGCTCGCCGAGGGTCACCCGAACGAGGTCGGACCGCGGCGCAGGCCGTTCCACACGATCATCCCGGGCTTCCTGACCAGGGACGGAGCGCCGGTCGGGCCGTTCGGCGTGATGGGCGGCCACATGCAGCCACAAGGCCACGTCCAGGTGGTCCGGTCGACCGTCGACGACCTGCTGGACCCGCAGGCGTCGCTCGACCGGCCGCGCTGGTACTGGCACACGGGGCTGGACGTGCGGCTCGAGCCCGGCCTCGCCGGCGCCGCGGACGACCTGCGACGGCGCGGTCACCGGGTGCGCATCGTCGACGAGCAGGGCGCCTTCGGCTACGGACAGGCGATCTGGCGCACACCGTCCGGTTATGCGGCGGGCTCCGAGCCGCGGGCCGACGGCGCGGCACTGGGCTATTGATGGCGGATGTCTCCTTGGGGTGACCCGCCGTCGATCCGGGAGGGCCGATACGGCAGGCTAGATCCATGGCCGACGGCAACACCTGGCACGCGTCCGACATCGACCACGTGATCATCAGCGAGGAGCAGATCCGCGACAAGACAGCGGAGCTCGCCAAGCAGGTGGCGGCGGACCACGCCGACGCCAAGTCGATCCTTCTGGTCGGGGTGCTCAAGGGCGCCGTCATGTTCATGGCGGACTTCGCCCGCGCGCTGGGCCGGGTCGGCCCGCCCGTCGAGCTCGAGTTCATGGCCGTCTCGTCGTACGGGCAGGGCACGTCCTCGTCCGGGGTCGTCCGCATCCTCAAGGACCTGGACCGCGACATCACCGACCGGCACGTGATCGTCGTCGAGGACATCGTCGACTCCGGCCTCACGCTGTCCTGGCTGCTGAAGTACCTGGAGAGCCGCTCCGCGGCCCAGGTCGAGGTGGTGGCGCTGCTGCGCAAGCCCGATGCGCTGAGAGTGAACGTCCCGGTGCGGTATGTCGGCTTCGACATCCCTAGCGAATTCGTGGTCGGATACGGGCTCGACTACGCCGAGCGCTACCGTGACCTGCCCTTCGTCGGCGTCCTCAAGCCGTCTGTGTACGGCCGGGGCTGACCCCGCACTTCCTGGGAGTCTGCTGGGAGCATCTCCGTCCCGGCCCACGCCGATCCGCGACTGTCGGTGCCACGGTGTACCGTCAAATGGTCGCGAGCGTCAACTAGGCCATTCTGTCGACGCTTTCGACATCGCGTCGGCACACTGGGTCCGGCGCGGTCAGCGGTCTTACGGATGGAGGGGCCGGGCGCCGCGTGCGCTCGACGACAACATGGAACGTACCCGTTTGTTCCGCCGGCCGGTGGTCTGGATCCTTGTGGTGATCATCGGTGCGATCATCCTTAGCTCCCTTTTCACGTCCGGCCCCAGCTACACGAAGGCGGACACATCGCAGGTGCTTGCCTTGTTGCGCGAGGGCAAGGCCAAGAAGGCGGTGATTCAGGACAAGGAGCAGACGCTCAAGCTTGACCTGAAGACGAAGGAGTCGATCAAGGGTTCCAAGACCGACAAGGTCGAGACCCAGTTCACCGCCCGGTCGGCCAACGACCTGCAGAATGAGCTCAACGAGCTGCAGGCGGCTAAGAAGCTCGACCAGTACAACGTCAATGTCACGCAGGACAATATCTTCGTCAGCCTGCTGATCAACCTGCTGCCGATCGCGGTGCTGGTCGTCCTTCTGCTGCTCTTCATGTCGCAGATGCAGGGCGGCGGCTCGCGGGTGCTCAACTTCGGCAAGTCGAAGGCCAAGCTGATCTCCAAGGACACGCCGAAGACGACCTTCGCCGACGTGGCCGGCTCCGACGAGGCCGTCGAAGAGCTGCACGAGATCAAGGACTTCCTGCAGGCACCGGCGAAGTACCAGGCCCTCGGCGCCAAGATCCCGAAGGGCGTCCTGCTCTACGGCCCGCCCGGCACCGGTAAGACGCTGCTGGCCCGCGCCGTCGCCGGCGAGGCAGGCGTGCCGTTCTACTCGATCTCCGGCTCGGACTTCGTCGAGATGTTCGTCGGTGTCGGCGCCTCCCGGGTCCGTGACCTGTTCGAGCAGGCCAAGGCCAACGCGCCCGCCATCGTCTTCGTCGACGAGATCGACGCCGTCGGCCGTCACCGCGGCGCCGGCATGGGCGGCGGGCACGACGAGCGCGAGCAGACCCTCAACCAGCTCCTCGTCGAGATGGACGGCTTCGACACCAAGGGCGGCGTGATCCTGATCGCCGCGACCAACCGGCCCGACATCCTCGACCCCGCGCTGCTGCGCCCGGGCCGCTTCGACCGGCAGATCGCCGTCGACCGGCCCGACATGGAGGGCCGCAAGGCCATCCTCCGGGTGCACGCGAAGGGCAAGCCCTTCACGCCCGACGTCGACCTCGACTCGGTCGCCCGCCGCACGCCCGGCTTCACCGGCGCGGACCTGGCCAACGTCATCAACGAGGCGGCGCTGCTCACCGCCCGCAGCGAGAAGCGCGCGATCACCAACGACTACCTCGAAGAGGCCATCGACCGGGTGATCGCCGGCCCCGAGCGGCGCACCCGCATCATGAGCGACCACGAGAAGAAGGTCACCGCCTACCACGAGGGCGGCCACGCGCTGGTCGCCTGGGCGCTGCCGCACTCGGCGCCGGTGCACAAGGTGACGATCCTGTCCCGTGGCCGTTCGCTGGGGCACACGCTGGTCCTGCCGACCGAGGACAAGTACACGCAGACCCGCTCCGAGATGATCGACACCCTTGCCTACGCGCTGGGTGGCCGGGCCGCCGAGGAGCTCGTCTTCCACGAGCCGACCACCGGCGCCGGCAACGACATCGAGAAGGCGACCGCGCTCGCCCGCTCCATGATCACGGAGTACGGCATGAGCTCCAAGCTCGGCGCCGTCAAGTACGGCGTGGGCGACGGCGAGCCGTTCCTCGGCCGCACCATGGGCCACGAGCGGGACTACTCGGAGAAGGTCGCGGCCGAGATCGACGGCGAGATGCGCGCCCTCATCGAGATCGCGCACGACGAGGCGTGGGAGATCCTGGTCGAGTACCGGGACGTCCTGGACCAGATCGTCGAGGAGCTGTTCGAGAAGGAGACCATCTCGCAGAACGACATGGCGCGCATCTGCGCCCGCGTCGTGAAGCGGCCGCCGATGGCGCCGTACAGCGGCAACGGCCGCCGGCGGAGGGCTCTGGAGGCCGGCGCCAACGGTGCCGAGCTCGGGACGCCCGTCGGGGTGAACGGCGAGGGTGACCACGTGCGGATCACCAGCGGCGGCGAGACCACGGATGGCAAGAACTGAACGAGATCAGCAGCACCGAGCCCGACGCCGATGACGATGGCGCCGGGTTCGGTGTTTCCACGGAACCCTTCCTCGGTGGCGAGCTCGACCACGTGGCCGCCCGCCTCGTCAGCGGGAAGCTCGGCGGCGTGGAGGTCGAGCGCAACGTGGACCTGAAGCGCATCGAGGCCGCCGTCCGCGAGATCCTCATCGCCGTCGGCGAGGACCCCGACCGCGACGGGCTGCGCAAGACGCCCGCCCGGGTGGCGCGGGCCTACGCCGAGCTCTTCGCCGGGCTGCGGGTCGACCCCGCCACGGTCCTCTCCACGACCTTCGAGGCGGACCACGAGGAGCTCGTCCTCGTCCGCGACATCGAGGTCATGTCGATGTGCGAGCACCACCTGCTGCCGTTCCACGGCGTCGCGCACATCGGCTACATCCCGGGCCACGACGGCCGCATCACCGGGCTGTCGAAGCTGGCGCGGCTGGTCGAGGTGTACGCGCGACGGCCGCAGGTGCAGGAGCGGCTCACCGCGCAGATCGCCGACCGGCTGATGGAGGAGCTCAACCCGCGCGGCGTCATCGTGGTCATCGAGTGCGCCCACATGTGCATGTCGATGCGGGGCATCCAGAAGGGCGGCTCGCGGACGATCACGTCAGCGGTCCGCGGCCTGCTCCGCGACGACGCGAAGTCCCGCGCCGAGGCGATGTCGCTGATTCTGAGCGGCTAGCGGGCCTAGGTGCTGCTGTGAGCCCGGTCGCCGGTTGGCGGCCGGGCTTTCGCGTTTCCTGCGGCGCCCCCGCGTCGCTTGGCTTCCCGGCGGGTTCGGCGGGGGCTCGCGAGGGGTGTCAGCCCAGGAAGAGCACGGCGGCGAAGACGATCATGGGGATCAGGGCGAGGAGGCTGATCGCCATGCCCATGACGGGCGTTCTGGAGGTCGGGCGGCGGGTCGTCGCGCCGATCGTCAGCCAGCCCAGGGCGAAGGCGAGGGCCGGCAGTACCAGAGCACACGGCAGCGCCAGGAGGCTGATCTCGTCGAACCGTTCGCCCGCCAGCAGTGTCGGCACCTGTACGACGGCGGCGAGCACAGCGAACGTGAAATAGACCGCGGCGTTGATCCAGACCCTGGTGCTGGAGGCGGTGTCGGACCGGCCGGGGGCGGCCAGCGCCGCCTCAGACTGCTTCAGACCGGCCGCCGCCACGCGGAGGGCATGGGACACCCTCCCCGGCAGCGATTCGGGCGCTGGAGGGCTCTGGGGGCGCACAGCACCCGTACCGCTCGCGCCGCCCGGTGCGGAGACCGGCACTCCGCTGACGGCGGCCGGGCGCACGGGGCCGCCGCTGACCTGAGCCGGGCTCTTCGCCGGCGCCGGGCCCTGACCCGGGCCTGGACCCTGGCCCGGACTTTGCGGACGGGCCGGGACGCCGCTGACCGGCGGGCGGTAGACGGGTTGGGCGCCGGTGGGGCCGTTCAGCGCGCCGCCCGGGGGGCGGTAGACGGGCTGGGCGCCCGTGGGGCTGTTCAGCGCGCCCGGGTAAGTCTGGTGCGGGCCCATGATCGCGCCCGTGTTGCCGGCGGTGCTGCCCATGTACAGGTTGCCCGTCACCGGCGGGACCGCGCTCGCGGGTCCGGGCGGCGCCGGTGGTGAGCTCACCGGGACCGTCGTGCGGGGGGCCTGCTGCGGCGCGCTCCTGCGGCGGCCGCCGGGCTGGGCCGCGCCGGTCAGCACCGAGGCCGCGGTCTGCGTCTCCTGCCAGCTCGGCACCACGTCGAACGGGCGGCCACCGACCTCGCGGGCGACCTCCGTCAGGTACGCCTGGTGGTGGGCGAGCTTCGCCCGAATCGCGGCGAGGTCGTCGCGGGCGGCCTTCAGTGCCGCCTTGTGCTCTGCGACGACGGCGATCACCTCACGCCGGACCGCGTCCAGCCGCTGCCCGGCGGCGACGTAGTTGAGCCAGGCCGTGCGGCTCGGCTCACCGACCGGGGCGGGCGGCGTGGTCCAGGGGCCGGCAAGCTGGGCGCAGACCCGGCGTACCAGATCCGCGGGCGGATCAGGGTCGAGGTACACCGGAGCGTTGAGCCTCCCGGGCGTGACGCCGGTGCCGGAGAACGTCGCGCCCGGCGGATCGCCCACCCAGGCATGCGGGTTGCGGATGGCGATCTGCGTCGCGTGCGGCAACGGCGCCTGCGTGGTCTCCGCCGTCAGCGGCGGCGGCGGCCAGCCCGCGGCGATCAGGTGCAGCCGGCCCGCCGGACCCGCGTGCGCCAGCCCCGCGATCCTGGCCAGGTCCCGGCCCTCCGTCAGCTCCGGCAGCGACGCGATCACGATCAGCAGCGTCGGCCCGGCACCGTCCGTGCGGGTGGCGAGCCAGTGCTCGCCCTCATCCAGTACCGCGCGAAGACCCTCCGCATCGGTCGCCGGCGGCGGCATGATCGACTCGATGCCGGCGAACCATCCGAACGTGGACCCTTCCTCGACCGCGTCCACCGCCCGAATCCGCACCGAACCCGGCGGCGACGACGCCAGCAGCCGCAGCACCAGACTGCGCAGCAACCCCGCGACCCGGCTGTCCCTCGCGTCGGCGTCGATGGCGATGTGCCCCGCCCGGAGCAACGGCACCACCACCGGGAACCGCGCGTCGTCCAGCGGATGCGCCTGCCCGACCCGCACGAACGTCGGCGGCAGCGGCCCCCCGAGCGGCGTGGTGGGCGAGAGCGCGTCCAGCTGCGCCCCGAGCCAGCCGGGCGCCAGCAGATTCGCGTCGGCCCGCAGCTCAGCGGTGAGGTCGTGCTGCTCCGCGTACTGCTCCGTCGGCGCCGCACTGGGCGAGTAACCATCGAGGATCGGCCCGGCGGCGGCGACCAGCGCAGCGGTGTGCCGGTGCAGCGCTGCCGCTCGCTCGATCCGTGCCCGCAGCCGTGCCACCGTGCCCCTTTCCGCCCGCTCCGATCCAGCAGATGCCGGAACGGTAACGCAGACCGCGGAAGCAGTCAGTAGGCGCACTGGGAGTCTTGTGTTCCCGCAGGTGACCGCCACACCCTCCCAACCACACCCCACCCCCTCCCGATCTTGCACCCACCCCCACCGATCCCTCGGAGCGCGTGGGAGCGTGCCAGCCTCGATGCGGCCCGATAGCCTCTGAACCGTGGACGCATCGAAGCCGAACGAGCCAAACCTCGATCAGGGCAGGTCGATCCCCAGATCCCGCCCCGGCAACGACGAGGTCCTCGAAGGCGAGATCATCGGCAAGGACGAACCCCTCGCCCGCCCCGCCCCCACCCCGCCATCCAGCCCCCCGAAGCGAGGCCTCGGCCTCCGGAAGACGTTGCTCCTGGTGATCGCGGTAGCCGCCGCCGGCCTTTGCCTGGGCGGTTCAATCACCGCATACATCCTGTACGACAAAGCCACCACCCCCGACCGCAGCACACCCGAAGGTGTTATCGAGCAATATCTCGAGGCAAAGTTCTCCTCCAGAGACAACATTCGAGCGAGGCTCTTCGAGTGCCCCACGGCTAGCCTTAAGGAAGTCGATGCTGCGCTCGCCGCGGTCAAAGAGCGGGAAGCTAAATTCGCCATCAGGATTACGGTGAAGCCTGCTCGATTCGATGTAAGTGCCGCCGGCACTCAGGCAGAAGTTAAGGCGACGCTGAACGTCTTCGTGCCAGAGGCGGATGGGCGTGAAACCGTTTCTTTGCAGGAATGGCGTTTTGTGCTGGAAAAGAGTCACAGTTGGTTGATCTGCAGTGCAGAGCAGCTCTAGCGACTATTCGATCCAGAGTAGGTGGATCGGCAGTTCGAGTGTCTTCGGTGTTTGTCCGCTCCAAGCCCACCGATACCAGTCCAACTCCTTACAGACCCGCACGCAGATGTCGCCCTCGGTGCTGCTGTACGGCTCTGTCACCGCTCGAAGATCCCGCTCGTCCCCCCCGGCCTTGTTGTCAGGACCGGGGACGCGTACGACGCGCAGTCCGGTAACCACCCCGACCTCTCGAATCGGCCGAGGCGGTCGAGGCGGCGGCACGTCAAGCGAAACGAGCCGTCCCACCAGATCCGAGCGCCCCTCGACGGGGGTCACAGCCGAAGACGTCCGCTCCACCCACACCCGCTCGATCGGCACCAGCGGCGCAAAAACCTCGGTTCTTTCCGCTTCGGCTCGGTACCATTCCTGCTCCGGTAACACCGGCACATAGGTCCGGCTGGCCTGCACCACCGGGTCATCGACCCGCAGGTCACCCCGCCAGCCAAGACCCGGCATGCCAACCATTGCCCGGTGCCCGCGCAGGTCGCGAACGGACACTGCGGCCACCAGTTCGATGCCCGCGGGAGCGCGTTCGGCACCGCCGGCAATCAGATCCCAGTCGGGTAGATCGTCGCTCGGGAAACCGCTCACGGCTCCCCTCCGAGCGGCGCCCCCATCAGCTGCATGAACTGCACCGGATCCATCGCGCCGTTCTTGCTCGAGTCGCTGTTCCGGTGCGTCTCGAAATGTACGTGAGGACCCGAAGAATGTCCGGTCGTGCCCGAGAGCCCGATCTCCTGGCCGGGCGCAACGCTCTGGCCCACCACGACGCTCGGCTGTTTCACCATGTGGCAGTACCGCGTGATGATGCCATTGGCGTGCAGAATGTCGACGAACCAGCCGCAGCCACGAACGGACGGTGAACCATCCCGGTCGCAGCCCCACGGCTTACCGTTCGGGCCGATTGCGTCGCAGCGCACTTTGATGACACGCCCCGCCGCCGCAGCGTGGATGACGGTACCTCGCGGAACGATGAGGTCGACGCCCTGATGAGTGGGGCGGGAGGCGGTCCGAAACCCTGATCCCACCTTTCCCTTGACCGGTGCCGTCCAGCCAGAGGCGGCGACCTGGCCGGCACTCACGCATTGCAGGTCGGTCTGGTCGCCGACCGCGCGGGCGGCGCCGCCCGTCAAGGAGTTGACCACCGTCGAGGCCAGTTCCTCGTGCTTTGCATAGGCATTGGGGTACGCGCTGCGCTGCACCTTCTGAGCGGCGCGAGTCAGGCTCATGGTCTGCCAGCCGGGAATCGTCACCAGTTTCTCGTAGAACTTCCGCGACGCGTACTTCGGATCCATGATCTGCTCGGGTGTGCCCCAGCCGGTGCTGGGTCGCTGCTGGAAGAGCCCGAGTGAGTCGTGGTCGTTGCGAGCGCCCAGATTCGGCAGGTTACGAAGCCATGATTCCTGCATCGCCGTCGCGACGGCGATCACCCAGCCCCGGGGCGGGACATTGAGATCCTGCCCGACCCGCACGATGATCGCCGCGTTTCGTACCTGCTCCGGCCCGAGCCTGCGATGGTTCGGCATTTCTGCCGCTACATCGACCAGCTTCCCGTTGCCGCAGCCGGAATCGTAGGTGACGGTCTTGTTCGCGGCGTCGAGGAAGAACGACACCACGCCTCCGCCGCAGCAGACCAGAATCAGTACCGCGGCAAGCGCCACCAGCAGCGCCGGGCGAAGCCTTCGCTGTCCGCCTTCACCGTGCTCGTCAGCGGTCTCGAAGTCGGTCACGCCACCTCCCAGTCCAGCGAGGTGACCTGCCAGCGGCCACCGATGGCCTCGAGCTGCAGGATGATCGTTCCGCCATCAGCCGGAACCTTGGCGGTAGCGACCTGTCCGAGGTTCTCCACGACCGTGGCGCCGGTGATCGTAGCGGCGGGGACGTCGCTCGGATCCGTGTCGGCCAGGTCTTCCATCAGTTCGTTCGTCGCGTCCGGCTTCAACCCGTCCCGCCATTGGGCGCCGGAAACACCGGGCTTGCGCAGCCATGCCTTCGCGAATCGAGTGGCCACCGTGCTCACGTCGGCTGCCCCTTTGCTCAGTGACGGTGCCGCCGAACTCGGCTCTTCCACGACACCGTCGTCGCCGAGCGAGTTGTACGGGTCCGGCGTCGTCGTCGCGGGAGCAACGGTAGGTCCGAGCGCGTCGTTGCCGGTCCCGTCATCGTCCGTGAAGATGGTGCGACCGAATCCCACCACGATCAGCACAACAACGATCAGGACCATGGCGATGCCGTACCGCGTACCGAGCAGACGCAGAACCGTACGCATGGACGCTCACCCCGGCAGGTTCGCCGACTCCGGCCGTCGCACCGTTGACCGGTCAGACGTGGACCGCTCGGAGTCGGGCCGATAGATCGAATACGACGGCGCGGTCTCTTGCGGCAAGTCCGGCTCTTCCCACGTCGGCTCCCGCCGCCGACGCTGCGGACCGTCCTGCCGCGCCGGCCGCTCCTCCGGACGCGTCTGGTCGCCACCCCCACTGACCGTCACGACGTCGTCGTCCCGCGTCTCCGGCCGTTGTTCTGGCCGCTGATGTCCCGGCAGGCTGTCCCCACGTTGCCGCGGCTCATTCGTTCCACCAACGTCAACAACCTTGAGCGCCGCCGCCTGCCGCACGTCCCGCAAGAAGAGCCGGTGCCAGCTACCAGCGGATGTAATGGCGCGAGTGGAATCCTTCCCACCGAGCTGCGTGATCCGCCGGTAAGGCCGCAGCAACAGCCAGCCGACGACTCCGGTCAGCCAAATAAGCAAAACCTGCAGCCACCCGGCAAGCGAAGAAGTTCCGAGGATCAATGTGACTGCCAACAGGTAGATGGCTGATCCTGTTCCAAAGATGACAATGTTGAATATTGCCGCGATCACCGCATTGCCGAGTCGGCGAAGGCCCGCATTTGCTGGCCGTAGAAGTCCGACAGTGCCGAGGATCGGTGCCGCGATTACCGCCCACCGGAAAATCAAGAATCCGAGGAAAACGAGCACCGATGCAGTCAGATCAAATAAGGCAAAGAACAATGCGGAGAGGATCGCGAGGAAGCCGGCGCCGATTCGGTCCATGCCATTACTGCCTTGGAGATGCTCGTACGCCTCAGGATCTTCCGTCTTGATCTGTTCGGCGACCTGCATCCAACGCTTCTTTTTCTGGTCAGTAAGAATCTTACGTTCGTTCGACTCAATGGCTGGCCCAGGGCGCTTCAGGCGGATTCGTTCTTCTTCGCTTTCGCGGGCTCGTGTCTCGGCGGCGCGAATTCTGTCAATCTCATCCCAGCTAAAGGACTTTGCGTCATACAGTGCAGGGCCATATTTTTGTGCTGTGATGCTGTCCGCGGACCCCAGTGTCCCGCGAAGCCAGTTTCGATACAGGAGCCCGTCAACGACCGTGTCGCTTGCCCGAGCCGCTGGAGGTCGAATGTCTATGCACGCTTTCGGTTCGGGGTTACGGCACTTATCTGCAGGAATGCTTTCGTCAGGCGGGCCGATAGCGTCGTGGATCACGCCAAGGCTGCCGATCAACGTTTTGTCAGCGAGACCCGCAGAGAGCTGCGGCCATGATGCAATGCCGGTGATGAGGACCATCACGAAGATTGCCCAGCCCGCGGTAGTTACCGCACCTGAGAGATCCGCTTGCCGTGAGCGCCAGAGCAGGTACATTCCGACAATAGTCAATGTCACTGCGCCAAAAGCAGTGAAGACCTTTTCGTATACTGCTTTGGTTGCGGTTTCGACGAGAGGATCCGCCCAACCCCAAGTCGCTGACGGATCCCACGCTCGCTCTCGCAGGGCGTTAGATGCCCCGATGATCGAAGTTGCAACGAGGAACTCGCCGTTGGCAATCGTTCCTTCGAACTCTGCGCTTGGATTTCTGACTACCGAAGCGCATTTCAGATCATAGGTTGAAAAGTCGTAACCGGCGTATCCATACTCGCTGTAGCGGTATGCAAAGCGTAGGCCTGTACCGGTTTTGGGTCGGCTGGCAAACCAGCCCGCCATGCCTGAATCTGGCGCACTCGGAGTTGGTGCGTCCAGGCAGCTTATTCGAGACTGGACGTCTACCTGCAATCGATCGGCGCAGTTCTCGAAGTTCCCCGGTACTCTCCATTCCTGGACCGTGCACAATGGGTCCCCTGGGGCGCGGACTGGGGCAGCGGTGGCTGGGGAGACGGGGCCGGCGAAGAGGGTTGCCAGGGCGGTGACGATGACCACGGCTGCGTGCACGGGCAGGCGTCTCACCGGTCGACCTCCGAGTCGTCGTCGTGGATGTCCACGATCTCGCCGCCGACGGTGTCGCCGGTTGGGATGCCGCCTGGGGTTGTGTCGAGGTAGCGCAGGAGGTCGCGGACGTACGAGACGTCTACGCGGACCTTCTGGACTCGGCCGTCGACGTCGCGCATGACGAACTCCCGGAAGCCGAGGCGCGAGGATGAGGACGTGTCGACCTGGGAGAGGGCGGCCAGGGTCTGTTCGTAGCCGACGTCGGTCGGGACGCGCAGGAGGCGGAGGGCCTCGGCGGCGATCTCGGAGTCCTCGGCGATGCGGCCGACGAAGACGGTGGAGACCAGGTTCTGCACGTCCAGGCCGAGGATGTCGCGAGGGTTCTGGGAGGCGACCAGGGCGGCCAGGTTCCACTTGCGGGAGTCGCGGGCGAGGCGGACCAGGAAGGAGCGGCCGGAGCGCCAGCCTTCCATGAAGTGGGCCTCGTCCAGGCCGACGAGCTTGCGCTGGGTCATGTCGCCGCCGTAGCAGCGGCGGACGGCCAGGCGGTGGGCGGTGTGGAGCATGGGGAGGGCGAGGGACTCCTCCGCGGACCAGTACTCGCGCTCGATCTTGAGGTCGGGTAGGCGCAGGCCGGCCATGGTGATGACGGTGAGGGTGGCGTCGGCGCCGAGGAGGCCGGCCGGTGGGGTGCCGAAGAAGAGCATGGCGAGGGGCATCTCGGCGGTGTCCAGGAGGAGGTTGCCGAGTTCCAGGGCGTCGTGGTCACCGGTGTCGCGCAGGGAGCGGATGACGTCTTCCAGGGTCGACGACTCCTCGGCCGGGACCTGACGGACGGCGTGGCGGAGCATCGTGGCGGTCGAGGCCTCGCGGGCGACCTGCGGCGGGACCAGCATCATGCAGATGTCCTGCACGAGCATGCGGCGCTCGGCGCGCGCGTTGGAGATGGCGATCTCGAACTCGCGGTCGCCGGAGGGGCCGGGGACGTAGTGGCCGCGCTGCGGGGTCGGGATCAGCGAGTAGGGGGCCAGGGTGCCCTGCTCGGAGCCGGTGAGGTTCAGGACGCGCGAATACGGGGCGAGCTCGGGCATCGCGCAGAGGCGGGCGAGCGGCCCGGAGGGGTCCAGCAGCGTGACCTGTACACCGCGGCGGGCGTTCAGGTAGCCGAGGGCGCCCATGAGGGTGGACTTGCCACCGCCGGGCTCCGCGACGAAGACGGCGAGGCCGGAGCGCTCGCGGACCTCCATCGGGAAGTGCAGGTCGAGGAAGACGGGGCGGCGGGAGGTGCCCGCGGTGCGGCCGATGAGGTCGCCGCGGCGGTCGCCGACGGTCGAGGCGGCCTGGGGGAGGGCGGCGGCGAAGAGCTTCACCGGCATGCGGCGCAGGTAGCCGGTGTTGGCCAGGGGCTCGCCGGGGATGAACTCGCGCGCGAGCCAGTCCTGCTGCTTCGGGTGCTGCAGGGCGACGCGCATCTCGCGGGAGTACATCTGCGTGACCCGGCGGGCGCGCTCCAGGCACTCCTCGCGGGTGCGGCCGCCGACGGCGATGCGGTGCCAGCCGTGCGCGCGCGAGGAGTCGACGGGCAGGCCGGTGCTGATCTCGTCGCCGATGGTGAGGGCGCGCTTGGCGAGCCGCTCCAGCTCCGGCGGGGCGTCGATGCCGTGCTCGCTGTAGTCGGCCTGCTGGGAGCGGATCAGCCGGAGCCGGTGCTCGAGGTTACGGAACGAGTCGTTGGGGCCGAGGATGTCGATCCGCGAGGAGATCTCCATCGGCCAGGGCAGCCGCTCGTGGAAGTGCAGCCACGGCTCGTGCCGCTCGGGGATCTCCAGGGGCTCCATGCGGCCGACGGTGAGGACGGCGACGTGCCGCTCCTCGCCGCTGACCCGGTTGACCAGCTTGACGGTCGAGCCGTACGGCGTCCGGTAGCGCTCCACCTGCTCGGTCAGCGCGAGCAGGTCGCCGCGGTCCCAGCCGCCGTCCAGCGAGGTGACGTGCGCCGGCGGCGACATGCACAGCGCGACGGAGCGGTACAGCAGCCACTCCAGCTCGTAGGCGGTGACCCGGCGGCCGCGCATGCCGAACGCGCCGAGCACCTCGTCGAACTGCTCGACGGTCCGTGCCATCCGGCGCCGCTCGGCATCGGCGACGCCGCGGCGGAAGAGGGAGCCGATTCGCTCGGCGAAGGTGTCGCCGAGGGTGCGCCGGGCGAAGGAGATGCCGAGGTACGTCTGGCCCTCGGCGTGGTTGATCGACAGGAGGTGCTTCTGCGCGGCGACCAGGTGGTCGGTCCACGACGGGCCGGCGCCGGCCGTGGGCAGCGGGAACGGCGTGTTGTTGTCCACCACGCGCGCCCACTGGTCGGCGGGGAACGGCCGGGTCGTGCGGCGCAGGTGCAGCCGGAAACCGGCGAGTCCGGCGTACTGCTCGGAGATCGCCGACAGCAGCGCCTCGCGCTCGGCGTCGGGGCGGAACGCCCAGCGGACCTCGGGCAGCCAGTACCAGGCCGTGACGGTGTTCGGCGTGAACGTCAGGTGCCCGGCGATCTCGGTGATCGCCAGGTCGATCGACGGCTGCCGGTCCCTGACCCGGGGCTTCGGCGTGCGGTCCAGCGGCGTCCGCTTGCCGGTGGGCCGGGCGGGCTGCTTGGGCGGAGGGCTCGAGCGCCGCGCCGGGGGCACCAGGTCCTTGCCCGGCACGACCTTCCCGTTTGCGGTTCTGGCGCCGGTACGACTACCGCCGTCGCCCATCGCCGGTGGGGTCTGACGGGGAGCGCGTTCTGGCGCCTGCCGCTGCGCCGGCCGCTGCCGCTCGACCGGTGCGCGTTCGCCCGTGCCCGGCCTGCCGGCAAGCCGCGGGTGCTCACCGGTGCCCGGCCGTCCGGGGTACCGCGGATGCTCGCCGGTGCTGGACCGTCCGGGGTATTGCGGGTGCTCGCCCGTGCCCAGCCGGCCGGGGAGCCGCGGGTGCTCGCCGCTCCAGTCGAAGGCGTCCGGATGCTCGCCGCTGCGCTCCAGCCGCTCGGCGGCCGTCAGCGGGCCGGACCGGGCGGCCGGGGGGAGCGCGGGCGGCGGGTCGGCCGGCGCCCGGTCCAGCTGCCGCCGCTCGACGGCATCCACCTGGCGCCGCTCGGCGGCCTCGATCTGCCGCCGCTCGGCCACGTCCGCCTGCTGCCGCTCGGCGGCCGCGTCCAGCAGCCGCCGTTCAGCGGCGTCCACCAGCCGTCGCTCGGCCGGGGCCAGCCGCCGGTCGTAGGCGGAGCCGGACGAGGGGACCGCAGACGTCGGAGCGGCGGAAGGGGAGGCGGAGGACGGCAGCGCCTCCGTCCGCGGCACCACCCGCTTCGGCGCCCGCAGGTCCTCGGGGGCCCGCCCGGCGCCGGACGTCGGCGCCGCCGACACCGGGATGCCGGAGATCGGCCGGTTGCCCGGGTCGCTGCCCGTCACGCGGTCGCGCGGCCGCCCGCCCGGCGGGTCGTCGAACAGCCCGAGGAACGGCGAGTCGACGTCGGCCGCCGGCGGCGCGCTCGCCGGTCGGTCGGCCGACGGGCCGCGGGCCGGTCCGCGGAACATCGCCACGCGACCGCCCTCGGCGGCGGCCCGCAGGCCACCGTCGTAATCGGACGTGTGCGCAGCGTCGTCATCGACGTCCGGCTGGTTGGAGTAGCCCCCAGTACGGCGGGGAGGCGGGTTGGTCATGCGAGATCACCGGTGAGTTCCGGGCGGATACGCACCCTGGTGGCCACGAGCCGAGCGTCGCGCTGCTCGTGGCTCGGCTCCCGGGTGTGGCGCCAGTCGGTCAGGGCTGTGCGGACCACCATCCGGGCGGGACGATCGGGGTCGACGTAGCGGAAGATCAGCGACGTCGCCACGATCGCGAGGGCGATCTCGTAGGCGGGGAAGTAGTCGACCTGCAGCGTGATTAGGTAACGGATGAACATGAACAGGGGCACCAGGAGCGCGAACACCCCGTACTGCGCATAGGGCAGCTGGATGGGCAGGGTGTAGCCGGGCGGCCCGAGGTAGACCAGGCGGGCCCGGTAGATGTCGTCGTCGGTGCGCAGCCGCATGTCTTGTTCACTCGTCTCAGCAGTGAGGCTCAGCAGTGAGTCCGGAAGGCACGGGCAGCTCTAGTTGAAGAGCAGTTTGACGAGGGAGTCGCCGAAGAAGAAGAGCGACGCGGCGCCCGCGACGAAGGCCAGCCCGATGATCGCGATGGCGGAGCTGGTCAGCACCCGGGAGACCTCACCCTTGCTGGCCCGGCCGATGAAGATCACGCCGAGCGCCGCGAGGAGGATCGGCACGATCTTCGTGGTGAAGAACTGCAGAATGCCGTCGGTGTTGATCGTCTTCGGTGCGGGTTCGGGCGACGGCGCCAGAGCGATCGCATCAGCGACGCGGGTCGTCTCCCCCCACAACGCGTGGCCGATCTCCAACAACATCATCAGACCTCCCCGGAGGCGCGACGGGCGAGGTGCACGCCGCGCGTTAAGCCTCGCTGATAAGACGACCCGGTCATACGACCCCGGCTGCTGTGTCGCCCTCCAGCGGAACCTTATCCGGGCGTTTGCCCTGCTAAATGCCCATTGTCGGGTTTAACGGTCCGAATAACGTTCACTTGCAGAGAGTACGTTGCAGCCCTCTTTCCAACAAGCTGACCGGTCCGTGATCAGTGTTGCGGATGAGGCGCCTGAGCGGTTACCCCTGGTGGGGGACAGGTGACTGACCGGAGGTGAGTACCTTCATTCAGGTGACGCTCCTTCGCCGTCCTTCCCCCGTGGTCATGGGGGTGCTCAACGTGACCCCGGACAGCTTCTCCGACGGCGGCCGCTACGCCGATCTGGGCGCCGCGGTCGACCACGCCATGCAGATGGTCGCCGAGGGCGCCGACGTGATCGACATCGGCGGTGAGAGCACCCGCCCGGGCGCGGACCGGGTCGACGCGCGCACCGAGCTCGACCGGGTCCTGCCGGTGATCCGCGAGCTGGCCGCGGCCGGCGTCACGATGAGCATCGACACCACCCGCGCGGCGGTCGCCGCCGAGGCCGTCGCCGCCGGTGCCGCCCTGGTCAACGACGTTTCCGGAGGGCTCGCCGACCCCGACATGGCCCGCGTGGTCGCCGACGCCGGCTGTCCCTGGGTGCTCATGCACTGGCGCGGCCATTCGCGCAAGATGGCTGATTTGGCCGTTTACGACGATGTCGTCAAAGAGGTGTGTGCCGAACTGCTGGAGCGGGTCGACGAGGCCGTCGCCGCCGGCGTCGCACCCGAACGGCTGATCCTCGACCCCGGGCTGGGTTTCGCGAAGAAGGCCGAGCACACCTGGCGGCTCGCCGCGCACCTGCCGGACCTCATCGGCCTGGGCTACCCCGTGCTGGTCGGGTCGAGCCGCAAGTCGCACCTCGGGCGGCTCCTGCAGGCCGCCGACGGCTCCCCGCGCCCGACCGAGGAGCGCGAGGCGGCCACGATCGCCACCACCGTGCTGTCCGTCGCGGCGGGTGCCTGGGGTGTGCGGGTCCACGAGGTCCGTGGCAACGTGGACGCGATCAAGGTGTGGCAGGCAGTACAGGCGGCGCGGTGACGAGTGAGGACGACAAGGGCATGACGGCTGACCGGATCACCCTGACGGGGCTGCGGGTCCGCGGCAACCACGGCGTGTTCGACTTCGAGCGCCGCGACGGCCAGGACTTCGTGATCGACGTGATCCTGGAGCTCGACCTCGCCCCCGCCGCGGAGTCCGACGAGGTCACCGACACCGTGCACTACGGTGAGCTGGCCGGACGGCTCGCGGAGATCGTCGCGGGTGACCCGGTCAACCTGATCGAGACCCTCGCCCACCGCCTCGCCGGCTCCTGCCTGGAGGATTCGCGGGTACGGGCGGCGACCGTCACCGTCCACAAGCCCCAGGCGCCGATCCCGCACGAGTTCGCCGACGTCGCCGTGACCATCCGGCGGACGAGGCCGTGACCAGGGCCGTGCTGTCGCTGGGCAGCAACCTCGACGACCGCGAGGCCAACCTTCGTGGCGCCGTCGCGGGACTCGGCGACGCCGTCCGGGCGGTCTCCGGCGTCTACGAGACACCCCCGTGGGGCGATGCCGACCAGCCGTTCTACCTCAACGCGGTGGTGCTGGCCGTCGACCCGGCCGCGACGTCCCGCGACTGGCTCGACCGCGCCCACCGGCTGGAGGAGGCCGCCGGTCGCGTGCGCGACCCGGAGCGGCGCTTCGGTCCGCGTACGCTTGACGTGGACGTCATCGCCGTCTGGGACGACGACGACCGGCCGGTCGTGTCGGACGACCCGGAGCTGACCCTGCCCCACCCGCGGGCGCATCTCCGGGCGTTCGTGCTCCGGCCGTGGCTCGACATCCAGCCCTACGGGCAGGTGCCGGGCCACGGATGGCTGTATGAGCTGGTCCGGGCCGCCCCGGTCGCCGCCGACCTCGCCGACCTGCGCCCGCGGGAAGACATCCACCTCGATTCGTGATCTGGAGCCGAGCCGATGGCCACGCCGCCACCCGACGAACCGAACGCGAACGGACCCAAGGGCCGGATGGAGCCGACCAGGCCGGCCACCCTCGTCATCGCCGCGCTCGCGACCACCGCGCTGGCCTGGATCGGCATCAGCAGCCTGTGGAACAGCCTGCCGACGCTGCCCTGGCTGCCGCCGCTGACGCTGATCGGCCTGGCGATCTTCGAGGGCTTCGAGGCGTACTCGACCCGCAACCGGATCCTCCGCAAGGAGGGCGCCGGCCCGCTCCAGCCGCTGGTCATCGCGCGGTACGCCGTGCTCGGCAAGGCGTCGGCGCTGGTCGCGGCCCTGTTCGGCGGCCTCTACCTGGGCATGTCGTCGTGGCTGCTGACCCAGCGGGGCGTGCTCGCCAAGGTCTCGGAGAACCTGCCGCAGGCGCTGCTGGGCGTCGCCGCATCGATCGTCCTGCTCGCCGCCGCGCTGTGGCTGGAGCGGTCGTGCCAGGTGCCACCCAGCCAGCGCGACAAGGATCTTCCCAGGCAGGGCCGCATGGACGGACGCCGGGAGGGTGATCGCAGCGAGGACGAAAGCCTCGATCGATAGAGATCTGGCATAAACACTGCCGTCTTCCTCGCCCAAAGACTGTCGCAGGCCACAATCCGCGGTTACTGTGCGACGCGTAACCGGTCGTCGGCTGGCAGGAGGCGCGCGCGATGGCGTACGACGACTCGCGGTTCCGCGGTGAGCCCGGGTTCCGGGAGGAGCCCGACTTCCGCTCGGGCGGGGTGCCCGAGGACGCTCCCTCGCTCGGGGTCTCGAACCAGTCCGTCTACACCCCCGGGTCGTACGCGGCGGACACCGACTACAGCGTCCCGCCGACGGAGAGCACGCTGGGCCTCGCCGCCAGGCGCGCCACGCCCAGCCCGGCGCAGCTCGGCGACGTCTTCGACGACCCGGAGCACGGCGAGCCCGGCCGCGACCGGCTGGCCGTCCACGCGCTCTGGGAGATGGTGCTGCTCCTCGCCGCGGTGTCGCTGCTGTACCTGCTGCGCGACGCCCGACCGGAGGCCCTGCGCGGCACCGAGCTCGAGTCGCTGCTGCTGGCCGGCACCGAGCTCGGGCTCGTCGGCATCGCGATGGGGCTCACCCTGCGCGCCGGCGCCGCCAACCTGGCGCTCGGCCCGATCGCGTACGCGTCGGCGCTGTTCTTCGCCGACAACTCCGACCGTGGCCTGGCGATGACCGCCGGCATCACCGCCCTCATCGCGCTCGGCGTCGGCGTGGTCATCGCGGTGCTGGTCGTCGGCTTCCACGTGCCCGGCTGGGCGGCCAGCCTCGGCGTCGCGGTCGCGCTCATGGCCTGGATCGCCGACCAGAACGACGAGAAGGTCGTCACCGGCGCGTACGACCCGCACGACCAGGCACTCTGGTGGATGCTCGGGGTCGTGCTCGTCGCCGTCGCCGGCAGCGCCATCGGCCTGATCCGGCCGGTCCGCCGCGCGGTCGGCCGCTTCCGCCCGGTCGCCGACCCGGCCCGCCGCCGCGGTGGCGGCGCCGCCACCATCACGGGCTTCGCGATCGCCGGCTCCGTCCTGCTCGCCTCCTTCGCCGGCGTGCTGACCGCGCTCGACCAGCGCGAGGTCACCACCACCCAGAACGGCATGGCCGCGGCCGGGCTCTCCATCACCATCCTCGCCCTCGGCGCGGCACTGCTCGGCGGCACCTCCGTCTACGGCCGCCGCGGCGGCGTGCTCGGCACCGTCCTCGCGGTCGCCGCGATCACGCTGCTGTTCCAGTACTCCGCCGCCGAGCAGTGGAACATCGCTCCGCTCGCCGTCGGCGGCGGCGCGATCGCCATCGGGCTGGTCGTGACCCGTCTGATCGAGACGTTCGGCCGGCCACGGACCGTGGAGGACGACGTCGAGGAGGAGCAGATCTGGACGCCGAGCACCTCGACCGCGAGCTACGGGTCGAGCCAGGCCGAGCCGGACAGCGCCTGGTCGGCGTCGCGCACCGGCGGCTGGACCAGCCAGATGCCGGCCCGCAGCACCGACGAGGACTGGGGCGTCGAGGAGCGCTGGGGCAGCAACCGCTGAACCGCAACGACTGCCAGCACCACCCTGGGTCGGTTATGTCGACTCGCTACGCTCCCCGACATAACCGAAATTTCGGATATGTTCGCGGAGCGGACATATCCGGGGCGGGCTGCTCGTTCCGCTCCCCGACACCGCCGCTGGGCCTGTCACGTCGGCTCGCGTCCTTCTCCGGCGCCGCCGCTGGGCTGCTCATGTCGGCTTGCCTCGTTCTCCTGCACCACCGAGCCGGTCATGTCGACTCGCTCCGCCACTCGACATAGCCGAAGTTTCTGATTTGTAGGGCGGAGGGTGGACATCGCCGCGGCGGTCTGCTCGCTCGCTCCTCGGCACCGTCGCCGAGCCGGTCGTGGTGGATTGCTTCCTTCTCTGGCGCCTGGGCATGTCGGCTCGCTCTGGTCTCCAGGTGCCGCCCTGGGTCGGTTATGTCGACTCGCTGCGCTCCCCGACATAACCGAAATTTCGGATATGTTCGCGAAGCGGACATATCCGGGGAGTGGTCTCCGGCGGGCCGGGCGAGTGTCGTTGGGTTGCTGGGGGCGGGTAGTGCTGGCGACGGAGGGCGTGAGCGCGGCCGACTAGGTCGGCGGGTGTCTCGCTAAGCTGTGGTCATGACCGACGCCACCCTTGCGGAGCTTGACGCACTACCCACCGAGGAGCTCCGCGAACGTGCCTTCGCCCTCGCCCGGCAGCGTCGCGACGTGAAGTTCTTCTGGGACCTCTTCAAGCACGTCACGGCCAGCAACGACGACACGCAGGACGGCTGGCTCGGCTCGCTCGACGCCACCATCGACGACGTCGTGGCGCTGTGGCGCGAGGTCACCGACCACACCTATGGCGAGTCCGAGCCGCTGGTCCGCGCCGCGTTCATCGACTACATCATGTCGCCGGCCAAGTAACTATCGGTACTTGTTTATAAAACGTGTTTCCCGGGACTCATCCGGGGCATGGCTATCACTCGTTCGCGCTACCGCACCGCGTCAAGCGCGGGCACTCTGGTGGCGTTCCTCCTGGTGCTGATCTTCGGCAGCCCCTGGTACGTCGACTGGGTCAACGAGGGCGACCGTGGCGTGTTCCTGGAGACCCTCGCGTGGCCCGCGTGGAACTTCGACACCGACCAGTCGGTGCGTGACCTGCTCGCCGCCGATCTGAAGGCGATCCTGCTGGTCCTGTTCACGGCCGTGTTCATCACGCTGCTCGTCGGCGCGCAGCTCGCCAGCGCGCGCGGCACCATCTCGGCGATCCTGACCGGCTGGGCCGCTTACATGTTCGCGGCGGCGCTGGCCGCCCTCATCACCGCGTTCCTGCTGGCGGACGCCTCGATCGGCGGAGCGGTCGTCGCCGCCGCCGGTGGCGCCGGCTACGGGCTCATCGTCGGCTGGATCATCGGCCTCGCCACCATGGCCGGCCGCCGGCCCTGACCAGCGAAAAGCGGCCTGACCAGCGAAAAGTGGCCCTGAACAGCGAAAAGCGGCCCAGCAGCGACATGGGCCGGCCGGCCTGTGGCGGCAGACGCGGGCCTGACAGTGCGGCATGCCGGCGGCGGGGAACTCTCCACCGCCGGTCACCGCTTGACGGCGTCGACCTCGGCGAGCGCTACCCGTACATCGGCAGCCGACAGCAACCCGAGCGGCTGATCGCCATCACGCACCACCACCGCGTCGACGCCCGCCGCCAGCATCGCGCCGAAGGCGACGCGCAGGGTCGCGTCCGCGGACACCACCGGCAGGTCGCCGGGCGCGCCGTCCAGGGAGTGCAGCCGGTCGCGGGGGATCGGGGTCACCGACAGGCGCATCAGCCCGCGGTCCTCGCCGATGAACTGCTCGACGAACGCGTTCGCGGGGTTGGCCAGCAGGTCCGCGGGCGTCGCGTACTGCTCCAGGTGGCCGCGGTCGGACAGCACCGCGATCTTGTCGCCGAGTTTGATCGCTTCCTGCAGGTCGTGCGTGACCACGATCGTCGTCTTGCGCACGCTCTGCCGCAGCCGCAGGAACTCGTCCTGCAGCCGCCCGCGGTTGATCGGGTCGACGGCGGAGAACGGCTCGTCCATCAGCAGCACCACCGGGTCCGCGGCGAGCGCCCGGGCGAACCCGACCCGCTGCCGCTGGCCGCCCGACAGCTCGTGCGGGTAGCGGGAGGCGTACTGCTCCGGCGTCAGGCCGACGAGCTCCAGCAGCTCATCGGTGCGAGCGGCGATGCGCTGCTTGTCCCAGCCGAGCATCCGCGGCACGGTGCCGACGTTGGTGCGGACCGTCTGGTGCGGGAACAGTCCGACGTTCTGGATGACGTAGCCGATCGTGCGCCGCAGCCGCACCGGGTCGGCGCGCGTCACGTCCTCGCCGTCGACCAGCACCCGGCCGCGGGTCGGTTCGATGAGCCGGTTGACCATCCTGAGCACGGTCGACTTGCCGCAGCCGGAGGGGCCGATGAGCACGGTCACGTCGCCGCCGGCGATCTCCAGGCTCAGCTCCTCGACCGCCGTGGTGTTGTTCGGATACGTCTTGCCCAGCCGATCGAGCGTGATCGGCGCGCCGTCGGCCTTCGCGGTACGGTCCACGCATGTCCTTCCTGGCTCGCGGTGAGGCGGGCAACCCCTGGTTCTCCTGGAGCTATGTCCGGGACAACGCCGACACGATCCGCGACGCGCTGCTGGATCACGTGGCCATCACCGTGTGGTCGGTCGCGATCGCGGTGGCCATCGCGGTGCCGCTGGCGGTGCTGGCCTACTGGGTGCGCCCGCTCGCCACGCCGATTCTGACATCAGCCAGCGTGCTTTACACGATTCCGTCGCTGGCGCTGCTGGCCTTCCTCGCGCCGTTCCTGGGCACCGGACGCACTCCGGTCGTCGTGGCGCTGGTGATGTACGCGCTGATCGTCATCATCCGCAACTCGCTCACCGGACTGCAGCAGGTGCCGGGCGACGTGCGCGAAGCCGCCACCGCGATGGGCTACGGCCGGGGCGCCCGCCTCCTGCGCGTCGAGCTTCCCCTCGCCCTGCCCGCGATCCTGACCGGGCTGCGGCTCGCGACGGTCTCGACAGTGGCGTTGGTCACTGTCGGCGCGGCCGTCGGCTCGCAGGGCGGCCTCGGCGCGCTGATCCTCAGCGGCTTCCGCAACAACTTCTACAAGGCGCAGATCGCCACCGCCGCGCTCGTCTGCGTGCTGCTCGCCCTGGTGCTCGACCTGCTCCTGGTCGCCCTGACCCGGGCCCTCACGCCGTGGACCAGGAGGACGAAGGTATGAGTGGCCAGCGGAGCGGCTCGGGCCGGCGCCGGAGCGCAGCGGAGGTGACGGCATGAGCGCGATCAACGACATGGTTCTGTGGTTCAACGACCCGCTGAACTGGACCAATCCCGACGGGGTGCTCGTACGACTCCAGGAGCACCTGGAGATCTCGTTTCTCTCTGTGCTCTTCGGCAGTCTGGTGGCTTGGCCGATCGGGATCTGGCTCGGGCGGCGCGGCGCCGGGTCGGGCGTGGTCGTCATCCTGTCCAACATCACGCAGGCGATGCCCGTCATCGCGCTGCTGACGATCCTGTCGCTCAGCCCGCTCGGCATCGGCAAGCCGGCCGTGGTGGTGGCGCTGACCGTGTTCTGCCTGCCGCCGCTGCTCGCCAACGCGTACACCGGCATGCGCGAGATCGACGAGGAGGTCCGCGACGCGGGCAGGGGCATGGGCCTGACGTCCGCGCAGATGCTGATGCGGGTCGAGCTGCCGCTCGCCGTGCCCTACCTCGCGACGGGCCTGCGCATCGCGACCACCCAGGTCGTCGCCACCGCCACCCTCGCGACCCTCGTCAACGGCGGCGGGCTCGGCAACATCATCTCCGCCGGCTTCGGTCTCGGCCCGGGCCGCGGCGACGCCCAGATCCTTGCCGGCGCGGTCCTCGTGGCCCTGCTCGCGCTGCTGATCGACGGGCTGATGGCCCTGGTGGAGCGCAAGGTCACACCCAAGGTGCTGCGGCAGGCCGCGGGTAGGGCGTGACCCTTCCGGGGTACCTGCCACCAGGGGCGCGGCACCGGTCGCGCCGCGGCCGCCGGCACCGCCGTGACGGGTCGTTACGAAACCGTGCCTGCATGCGGTTGCCGATTTCCCATAGCCAGAGTTGCCTATTTAGCAGCGGGCGGGCTTCAAGCCGATAGCGCCGTCCGTCGGACACGCGGCCGGTCACAGTGATCGCGCCGGGACACGGAAGGCGGGCCATTTTGCGAACTGCCATGCGCGCCACGCTCGGGGTCCTGCTGGGCCTCGCCACCGTGGGCCTCGCGGCCTGCGGCGAGGAGGGCTCCTCGGGCACCAAGGCGCCGGCGAGTGTGAGCGGGGCCGGCTGTGCCCCTGTCGCCGGGGACAAGCTCGTCGTCCTCACCGACGACAAGCAACTGCAGACGGCGGACAACATCATTGCCGCGATCAACACGAAGGCCGCCGACCCGGCCCTCGTCGCGGCGCTGGACAAGGTCTCCGACGCGCTCACCACGGAGAAGCTGATCCAGCTCAACAAGGCGGTCGTCGTGGACCGCAAGACGTCCAAGGTCGCGGCGGAGGACTTCGCCAAGGCCGAGAACCTCACCACCGGCATCGAGAAGGGCAAGGGCGGGGCGATCAAGATCGGCGCCGCCGACTTCGCGGAGAGCGCCACGCTCGGCGCGCTCTACGAGATCGTCCTCGACGCCGCCGGCTACGACGCGACCGTCCAGACCATCGGCAAGCGCGAGGTCTACTACGGCCAGCTGACCAAGGGCGACATCCAGGTCATCCCGGAGTACGCCGGCACCCTGACCGAGTTCATCAACGGGCAGGTCAACGGCAAGGACGCCAAGGCCCTGGCCTCGGGTGACGTCGACAAGACCGTCACCGCGCTCAAGGAGATCGGCGGCAAGGCCGGTCTGAGCTTCGGCAAGGCGTCGAAGGCGGCCGACCAGAACGCGTTCGCGGTCACCACCGCGTTCGCCGACAAGAACGGGGTGAAGACGCTCAGCGACTTCGCCGCCAAGTGCTCCGGCAAGGAGACCATCCTGGGTGGTCCGGCCGAGTGCCCGCAGCGGCCGTTCTGCCAGCCCGGCCTGGAGAAGACGTACAGCATCCAGTTCGGCAAGTTCGTCAGCCTCGACGCGGGCGGTCCGCAGAGCCTCGACGCGCTGAAGAAGGGCACGGCCACGATCGCGCTCGTCTTCTCCTCGGACGGCTCGCTCGGCTAGCTCATCCGATACGCACGGTAGCTGGCGAATGCCCGTCCTGGCCTTCCAGGGCGGGCATTTCGCTTGCCCTGAAGAGTAGGTAAGGTCTCTGCTCATGCCAGCCGCGGAGACCACCGGAGGACGGCCGAGCGCGAAGCTGCTCCAGATCCTCTTCTGGGCCGGTGTCGGCCTGGCTCCCCTGGCGGCACTGTTACTGCTGGTCGGCAGTGGGTTCGTCCTGCAGCTCGCCGCGGTGCTCGCCGTCGGCGTCGTCGTGCTCATCGGGCTGTCCATCGCGCTGCGCCCCGACAACGACAACGTGCGCAGCGAGGTCGAGGAGGCGGTCTTCGAGGAGATGGACACGCTCCGCGACGAGATCCGCGGCGACATCACCCACGCGGCGCGCGCCACGCACGGTCAGCTCGTCGAGCGCATCGGCGTGCTGCACGAGACCGTCGACGCGCTGCGCAACCAGGTCGACATGATGCGCGGCCAGCTGGAGCGCGCGACGCGGGCCGCGCAGCAGGCGGCGGCCGCGCAGCACGGCGGCCCGCAGCCGGTCGGCTCCGCCGCGGTCCCGCAGGGCGTGCTCCGGCACACCGAGACCGTGCAGGTCACCACCAAGACGATGGTCGTCGACCCGACCGACCAGCGGCGCGACGGCACCGTGTACGGCGCCCGCCCCGTCGAGATCCCGCAGCAGCGCCGCCCGGTGTCGGAGCGCGTGTCGGAGCGGGCCTCCGACCGCGACGCCGACTGGCACGAGACCGGCCGGGTCGTGGACGGCACCGGGCACTGGAGCGAGGCTCCCGACCGTGGCGGCCGGGCGGGCGCGCCCGACCGCGGCCGCGCGAGCCACGGCGACTGGTCCTCCCGCGACGGCGACGCCGGCCGTTCCCCCCGCGACGGCGACGGCGGCCGCGGCGAGTGGGCGTCCCGCGACAGTGACGGCGGCCGTGACGGCGGCCGTGGTGAGTGGGCTTCCCGCGACGGCGACGACGACCGTGCGGACCGCGCCGGCCACCGGGCCGATCACCGCGGCGAGTGGTCCTCCCGCGACGGCGACCCGGGACGGGGCGAACGCGCGGGCCGTGGCGAGTGGTCGGAGCGCGGCGAGGCGGCCGGCCGTGCGAGCCGCGCCGACCGCGCCGACCGTGGCGGGCGCGGTGACTGGGACGGCGGCGGCGAGGGCCGCGGCAGGCGCGGCGAATGGTCCGACGCCGACCGTGACACAGACCGCGACAGGGACCGAGACAGGGACCGCGACTGGGACTCCGACCGGAGCCGGGGTCACCACGCCGACCGCGGCGGGCGTGGTGAGCACACCGACCGCGGAAGCCGGGACGACCAGCCCGACCGTGCCGACCGTGCCGATCGGGGCTGGGGTGCCGAGCGGGTCAGCCGCTCCGAGCGCACCGAGCGGTCGGAGCGCTCCGAGTGGACCGAGCGCAGCGAGCGCTCGGAGTGGATCGAACGCAGCGAGACCCCGCGCGAGGAACCCCGCGAGCCGTCCTGGACCGAGCAGCTCCTGCGCGACCGGATGGCGCGCGCCGACGACTCCGGCGAGGTGGTGCGCTCCGGTGGGCGCCGCCGCGCGTACGACCCGGACGACGACGCCGGCAGCGTGACCGGGGTCCGCACGACGGACCGGTGGGCGTCGGTGCACAGCGACGAGCACGGCGGCCGGGAGCTGCGCGTCGGCGAGCGCCGCGCCGCGGTCCACGCCGACGAGACCGGCACCCACGTCCGGATCGAGGACCGGTGGGCGTCGGTGCGCCACGAGGAGTACGTGCCCGACGACGACGCCGAGCCCCGCCGCGAGAGCCCCCGCAGGTCCGAGGCCCGCCGCGAGCGCGAACGCCAGCACGGCGCCGACGTCCAGTGGTCCGAGTCCAGCTACGAGGAAGCCCGCCGCGACGACACCGGCACCACCCGCTGGTCCGAGGTCCGCCGCCCCGCCATCGGCGGCACCCAGGCCGCCCTCCCGGCGTCCCCGGCCTCCCGCTGGCAGGACCCCGGCCCCGCCCGCGACGACGAGCGCGTCTCCCGCCGCGCCCGCCACGACGACGACGATGACTACGGCTGGAACGGCTCCCGCGACGACCCCCGCCCCCGCCCCGCCCGCCAGATCGTCGACTTCGAAGGCGACGACGACCGCTGGCGCTGACCCGCGGCGACGAACCGGAGGCGGCGTTCGCGTCCGGCGCCACGACGTTGGTCATGACGGTCATCGGTGCTCCGGCATGTCCGCGTGGTGTGACACCGTCACGCGATCAGCGAAGGATCGTTTGCCGAGGAATGGAACCTCGGCATCCTTGCCCAAAGCAGACCGTGATCACATCCACTCAAAGATGGAGGCGCTCGTCGGGGCGCCGAAGGCGGCATGCACGACACGATGGAGACACGGCGACCGGTACCTGCACGGCGCCGTCCTGGTCATTGTGTAAGAGGCCGCCTGCGGAGTGCACCAAGCACCGAGCTGGTCAGTGTTCAAACGCCGCCCGGCCAGGCGCCTGCCGGAGACACCGCGACCTGCACCACTGCACAAAGGCCTGCCCACCAGGCTGCGCTCAGCACGCGGACTGGCGGCCCCGGGCGCACCGGCGGCGGCATCCGGTGCTTCCACACCAAGACTGAGACGGGCCCGCGGTCGTGCCGCGCCGGCGCCGCAGCGATCCCTCCGTTCCGCCGGCCGGCTTGGCCCGGAAACGGAGGATGCCCCCCACCTGCGGTGGAGGGCATCCGGGTTGCCAGAGCCGCCTAACGGAATCGAACCGTTGACCTATTCATTACGAGTGAATCGCTCTGCCGACTGAGCTAAGGCGGCAACGATGACCAAGTGTACGGCACGCCCTGGGGGCGCGCGCGAGGGGTTATCCGAGTAACGTCCGGCGCGTGATCCCTGACGATCTGCCGGCCGCCCCCGGCGAGCTCACGGCACAGCCCGGCGACCCCATCCTGCCGATGCCCGAGGCCGGGCCGCCGGTCGCGCAGGTCGGTGACCGGCCCAACGCGCTGGACCCCGACCAGATGGGGTTCACCCCGCGGCGGGCCGTGCCGTGGCTGAGCCCGGTGCTGCTCAGCGGCACCGCGGTGCGGGTGGTGCTGGCCGACCTGTTCGGGGCGTACCTGGACAAGCGCGAGCTGCAGGACTCGATGCCGGACCGGATCATGCGGGAGGCGCCCGGGTACACCGGCTTCCTGACCGCCGAGGACGCCGACGACATCCCCGACGGGGAGCTGTGGGTCGACTACTGCGCCGACACCGGCGACGGGTTCAACGCCACCTACTCCGTGGCCTATCTGCTGGCGCAGCAGTCGCTGACGGTCGAGGGGCACGAGCTGCCCCGCGGTGAGGTGCTCGTCCTCGGCGGCGACCAGGTCTACCCGACGGCGAGCGGCCAGCAGTACGAGGACCGCTTCAAGGGCCCGTTCCGCGCCGCGTTCCCCGACCCGCCCGCGGAGGGTCCCCGCCCCCGCATGTACGCGGTGCCCGGCAACCACGACTGGTACGACGGCCTGACCGCGTTCCTCCGCCTGTTCGTCCGCGGCGGCGAGGGCAAGATCGGCGGCTGGCAGACCCGCCAGTCGCGGTCGTACTTCGCGATCCAGCTGCCCAACCGGTGGTGGATCCTCGGCACGGACGTGCAGGCCGGCGCGTACATCGACGACCCGCAGCTGCGGTACTTCAACCGTGTCGCGGCCCGCCTCGGCCCCGGCGACAAGGTGATCATCTGCCCACCGGCGCCGAGCTGGGTGGAGGCGCAGGAGGACCGCAAGGCGTACGACAGCCTCGACTACTTCGTGCGGACCGTCATCACCCCGACCGGCGCCGACGTGAAGCTGATGCTCTCCGGTGATCTGCATCACTACGCCCGGTACGAGGGCACCGACCGCCAGCTGATCACCTGCGGCGGCGGGGGCGCGTACCTGTACCCGACGCACGAGCTGCCGCCGCGGATCGAGGTGCCGCCCCGGCGCTCGCTGGTGCGCAACGCGAGCCCTTCGCAGTGGTTCGACTTCAAGGCGGCGTACCCGAGCAAGGCCCGGTCGCGGGGCCTCTCGCTCGGCGTCTTCTGGCGCGTGCCGTGGCGCAACCCCATGTTCCTCGGCCTGCTCGGCGTGCTGCAGACCCTGACGATGCTCGCCTTCGTCAACGCCGCCGACCGCGTCATCTCCGGCACCGAGCAGCGGCTCGTCACCATCCCCGCGTTCCTGATGGTGATGATCGACGTGCTCAGCGGCTTCTTCCTCGCGATGCCGGGCGTCGCCGGGAAACGCAGACCCCGGCACTGGATTCTCGGCCTGGGGCACGGCGCCGCGTTCGTCGGCATCGCCGTGCTCGGCACGTGGGCGTGGCTCAGCCTGCCGTTCGTCGACCAGCCGTGGCCGCTGCCGCTGCTCATCGCGATCGTGCTGTACTTCCCGCTGTCGTGCGTCGCGGCCGGCGAGCTCTTCGCGCTGTACCTGCTGATCGCCTCGAAGTTCGGCGTGAACCTCAACGAGCTGTTCGCCGGCCAGGGCATCACCGGCTACAAGGGCTTCCTCCGGATGCGGTTCGGCGCCGACGGCACCCTCACGATCTACCCCATCGGGGTGGACCGCACCGCCCGCCGCTGGAACGCGCAGCCGACCGGCTCCTGGTTCGCCCCGCGCAAGGCGATGGCCCTGCGGCTGATGGAGCCCCCGATCGAGCTGTCCTAGCCGCCTCTTGGAGCGACCTCGATCGAAGTGTCCTAGCCGCCGAGGTACGCCAGCAGCCCCACCTCGGGCGCGAGCGCACCGGGCTGCCCGAGCGCGCGGAACTCCTCGGCGACGGCGGCCCGGTCCAGCACGCCGCTGCGCGCCGCCTGGTACCGCACGATCGAGTACAGGAACACGTCGAGGTTGTCGAACTGGGTGTGCCCCTCGATGACCTGCTCCTCGTGGAACCAGACGGCGATCCTGCCGTTGGTCAGCATCACGTACAGGTTGCCGCCGCCGTCCGACGCGATCGACCACACGTCGTCGTCGGTGAGCCGGGTCGCGTAGTCCGAGTCGAGGATCTCGCACTCGTTCCCGGCGAAGTCGAACCCGTACGAATACCCGGACACGTCGACGACCCATGGCAGCGTCCCGGACCGCACCCGCCGGTCGAACGCCGCGAGCGCCACGGCCGCCTCCCGCGGGAGCCGTGCCAGGAACGGCTCCACCGGCCGGGTGTCCGCCGGTACCTCGACCGGCGGCCGATCCGGGAACCAGCGGACCAGGTCACCCTCGAAGCCGTCGTCGCCGTATCCGGAGAGCTGCTCGACCGCGGTTGGCATGCGGCGATCGTAATGCCCCTACAGCGCGACCCTGGTGGTCGGTGCCGCACCCCCGGCGGGCCCGGCCCCGGGCTCGCTGTAGCGCAGCTCTTCCAGGTCGGGCGCCCGGCGCGCCATCAGCTCGCGCGCTCCGGCGAACGCGTCCGCGGCCGGCCGCAGCACCCGCCCCGCGATCCTCGCCGCCGCCTCCAGCACCTCCGCCGCCGGTGGCTCCTCCCCGCCCGCCTGCCGCAGCGTGACGGCCTCCGCTGAGCCCACGACCCGGGCGACCGCCTCGGCGAGCTCGGCCCGCAGCGCGTCACACCAGTCGGCGAGCGCCTCGGTGTAGCCGGCCGTGGCGCGCAGCCTGCCGGTGATGGTGCCCGGATCGCCGCCGTCGCCGATGTACGAGGCGAGCGCCCCCCACCGCACCGCGAACGCCTCGGCTCCCGTCCCCTCCCACACCCCGGCCAGATCCACGGTGAGCTTGCCCTGCCGCCGCGCGAACCGGTCGGCGTCCGCCCGCAGCTGCGCCCCGGCGACCCGCAGCGGCTCGCCCCTGACCTTGAGCCCGAACTCCAGCACGTCCCCGGGCAGCGCCCCGACCTGCCGCAGCAGCTCCCAGACCGGGTCCCCGGCCGGCGCACCCCCGGCGATCAGCACTCCGTCGACCCGGCGCAGCAGGTCACCCCCGACCCCCGCCAACCGCTCAAGCGCGTCCATCATCGCCTCCCCGCCCGTCCCGCGGAACGGATGCCTTGGGCGGCACGCGACTGGCCCTGCCGACGACGTTCAGCGGTCGTGGGTGGACGCGTCGCCCCGGAACATGGGGCGTTCCCGTGCTGGTGGCGGGGCCGTCCAGCACCACCTCGCCCGCGGCACGGCGAGCCCTCGACCGCGTGGCCGGCCTCTCCCCGGACGGGCACGGGGTGCGGCGGCCCGGCTGGTCTCCGGACGGGTCGGGCGGGCGGTGCCCCAGAGCATGTGCTGGCGGGGCCGTCCAACGCCGCCACGCCCACGGCACGGCGAGCCCTCGACCGCACGGCATACCGGTCCCCGGACGGGCAAGAGATGCGTCGACCCCGAGCACCGGGTGTCCCAGTGTCGATGGCGGGGGCGTCCAGCGACGCCGTGCCCGTGGCGCGGTGGGCCGTCGGGGTGGTCGGTGCGGCCGGCCGGCCCGCGGCCCGGGTGCGCAGGCGGGTCGGAGGTGCGGCGGCCCGGAGCATCAGGTGTCCCGGTGCTGGTGGCGGGCGTCGTGGTCGGCGGCACGGTAGGAGCGGGCGGCCTGGCGGAGCGCTTCGGCCGTCTCGGCGAGGCGGGCGCCGTGGGTCGAGGCCTCCCGGCCGCGGGCGGTCAGGGCCGTGGTCAGCGTGCGGTGCAGGGCGCGGCCGAGCTCGCCGGGGCCGCCCGGGGCGTCGCCGCCGAGCGGGCCGGAGCCGGGGTCGATGAGCGCCGTCGTGGTGCTGGTGGCGGCCAGCTCGTCGCCGGTGGCGTCGAGCCGGTTGGCCAGGTCGTCGAGTCGCATGCAGTCCCCCCGCTGGGTCGACGTGTGCTGGTCAGGCCAGGGACCGGTAGTCGCCGAACGTCTCGGCGTGCAGCTTCTTCCTCGCCCAGGCGGCGGCGTCGGTGGCGGCGGTGACGGCCGCGCGGACCGAGCGGGACACCTCGGCGCCCGTCTGCCCCCGCAGGTGGTCGATCCGCACGTCGCGGATCGTGCCGTCGGCGGTGACCACCACCTCGACCAGGCCGTCGGGTGAGCGGACGCTCACCTCGACGGTCGTGACCGCCTTGTCGAACTCGGCGAGCAGCGCTTCGATGCGGCGGTAACGCTCCACCGCCTCCTCGATCCACGACTCGTCGATCTCGCGCATGTCGGCCCCTCCCCGGAGTGACCGTACGGCACCAGCGAGTGACACGAAACCCCGAACTCAGGCCTGTGGATAACCTCGCGCCTCAGCCCCGCCACAGGGCGAGCATCATCGCCTCGACGGCGATGCGGGGCTTGACGTTGGCCTCGATGGCGACGCGGCACTCCAGCACCGACTCCAGCCGGCGCAGCGTGCTCTCCGGCGCCCACTTCTGCGCGGCGGCCCCGGCGAGTTCGTCGGTGTCACCGTGCACGGGCTCGACCCCCGCGCCGAACGTGTGCACCAGCACGTCCCGGTAGAACCCGGCGAGATCCACCAGCGCTCGGTCGAGCGCGTCGCGCTGGGCCCGGGTGGCGCGGGACTTCTGCCGCCGTTCGAGGTCCTTGAGCTGCCCGGCCGACCCGCGGGCCGCCCCGGCGGCGCCCTTGCCCGTGCCGCCGGCGCCGAGCGCGGTCTCCAGCGCCGCCCGCTCGGCCGCGTCGGTTTCCAGTACCGACGCTGCCGCCTCCGCCTCGGCGGCCTCGATCAGTGCCGCGGCCGCGTCGAACGCCGCCCCGATGCCCGTCAGCCGCCGCGGCACGGCGAGCACCGCCTCGCGCCGGGCGCGGGCCTGCGGGTCCCGGGCCAGCCGGCGCGCCCGCCCCACGTGCCCCTGCGCCGCGGCCGCCGCCCACGCCGCGGTCTGCTCGTCCAGCCCGTCCCGCCGCCGCAGCAGCCCGGCGATCGCGTCGGCGGGCGGCTGCCGCAGCGGCACGACCCTGCACCTGGACCGGATCGTGACCGAGATGTCGTCGGGATGGGTGCTGGGCGTGCACAGCAGGAACACGGTCCGCGGCGGCGGCTCCTCGATCGCCTTGAGCAACGCGTTGCCCGCCGCCTCGGTCAGCCGGTCCGCGTCCTCGACCAGCAGCACCTGCCAGCGCCCCTGCGTCGGCGAACTGGCCGCCCGCAACACGAGCGCCCGCATCTCACCGACCGCGATCGACAGCCCTTCCGGCACCACGAACCGCACATCGGCGTGCGTGCCACCGAGGGTCGTGTGGCAGGCAGTACACACGCCGCAACCACCATCAGGACACTGCAACGCCGCGGCGAAGATGCGCGCCGCCACCGACCTGCCCGACCCGGGCGGCCCGGTGAACAGCCACGCATGCGTCATGCCCGCCTCGGGCACGCCTCCCCGGACGATCACCCCCGCCGCCGCGACCGCCCTGCTCAGCGTCGCGACCGCGTCATCCTGCCCGACCAGCTCCGCGAAGATCGGCGGAGCCGTGCTGACCTCAGGCATCATGCCCACGCCTCCCCCGACCGCCGGAGCAGTCTCCAGCCGACCCACCACACCGCAGGCGACCACCGGTCACCCCGACGAACGTCGCCCGCCAGCCGGCGCCCTGCAACACAGCACCCCGACGAGCGTCACTCGCCAGTCGGCCGCCCCCAACACTGTCGCCCATACGAGCACCGCTCAGCAGAGGCTCGCGGACAACACCCACCCCCGCAGAGGTGCCTGCGTCGCCGCCCGCTGGACGGCGCGGGGCGGTGTCAAAGCTCGGACCCACGCCCGCCGTCCGCCCCCGGCGCGGCCTCTCGCTAAACCCCGACCGCGCCGATCGGCACGGCACCCCGGCACACGACACCGGGCCGCGCCGCCCAGCGGTCGCGAACACACTGCCGTCAGAAAACACATCGACCACCGCGGCGGCGCGCAGCACGTCGCTGCCTGGGAGGCGCTCGCCCCGCCTGCCGACGTGCAGCACACCGGCGCCCAGCGGACGGTGCGTCGTGACAGCGCTCGGCCCCGCGCCGACCGTCCTCTCCCGGCGCGTCGTCTCCCGGCGCGTCGTCTCACGAACTCCCGGCCAGGCCGATCGGCGCGGCACACCGACGCACGACGCACGGCCGCTCCGCCCAGCGGTCGTGGGCGCACCGCCGTCCGGGAACTTTTCGGCCTCCGCGTCCGCGCTCGGCACACCGCCGACCGGGGGACCTCCGTCGTGCACGCCGACACGCAACACACCGAAGTCGGACACGGTGGCGCCGTGCACATCAACCTTCAGCGCGACAGCGCTCAAAAGGCCGTCGACCACCGCGCTGATACCCGGGAGGCCGCCGACCACCGCATCGGCGCTCGGCACATCACCAGCTAGAGGACGCCCGTCGTGCATGCCAACGCGCGGCACAACGACGTCGGAGGTGGTCACGCCGTGCACATCAGCCTTCAGCGCGACGAAGCTCCAAAGCCCGTCGACCACCGCGCCGATGTCAGGGAGGCAGTCAACCACCGCGTCGGCGCTCGGCACACCACCGGCTGGAGGACGTCCGTCGTGCATGCCAACGCGCGGCACAACGACGTCGGAGGTGGTGGCGCCGTGCACATCAGCCTTCAGCGCGACGGTGCTCGGGAGGACGTCGCCCCGGGCGCCGGTGCCGGGCCGGAGGTCGGCGGGCAACGGGCGGAGCGGGGCGGCGTCGGGGGTCATACCCGGGTCTCCCGGCCTCCGCCGGGGGCGTCCTTGTCCAGGTCGACGGGCGAGAGGTCGGTCAGCTCGTCGCCGGTGAGCATGGTGACGGTGTCGGCGGCGTCCTCGAGGGCTTCCTCGATGGCCTCCTCCAGGTCGAACTCCTCGTCGGCGGGCATCAGGTGCCGGACCCGTTGCAGGACGCCGGTGGCCAGGGCCTCGGGCGGCATGGAGGCGTCGAGGACCAGGTAGCGGCTCGGGTCGGCGGCGGCCAGGTCGAGGAACGCGTAGCGGACCCGCTCGTGGAAGGCGAGCGACTCGCTCTCCAGCCGGTCGGCCTCGCCGCGGCGGCCGGCCCTGGCGAGGCCGATCGAGGGCTCCAGGTCCAGCAGGACCACCAGGTCGGGCTTGAGGCCGCCGGTCGCCCACTTCGACAGCCAGGAGACCTCGTCGACCGGGAGGGTGCGGCCGGCCCCCTGGTAGGCCAGGGACGAGTCGACGTAACGGTCGCTGACGACGACGGCGCCGCGGGTGAGCGCGGGGCGCACGACGGAGGCGACGTGGTGGGCGCGGTCGGCGGCGTAGAGCAGGGCCTCCGCGCGGGGCGTGACGACCTCGCCGGTGACCTCCGGCGGGTCGAGCACGAGGCTGCGGATCCGGGCGCCGAGCGCGGTGGCGCCCGGCTCGCGGGTGACGACGACGTCGCGGCCGAGCTTCCGCAGCGCCTCGGCGAGGTGCTTGACCTGGGTGGACTTGCCGGCGCCCTCGCCGCCCTCGAAGACGATGAAGAGCCCGCTGGCGGCCTTCGGCTCGTCGGGGCTGAGCGGGCGGCCGCGGACCGAGCCGAGCACGTCGGCCAGGAGCGGCACGCCCTTCTTGTCGTCCATCTGGCGCAGCGCCACGATGCCGGCCATGACGCCCAGGACGCCGGCGAGGGCGAGCAGCGGCCGGGTGCTGGAGATCTCCACGGAGGTGAAGCCGAGGCTGAGGTGGCGCGACCCGCCGGCACCGACGATGACGCTGGACAGCGAGATGGTGAGCATGAGCACGACGCGGGTGCCGGTCTGCACGAAGGCGAACGCCCGGCCGCGCATGTCGTCGGACACCTCGCTGCCGAGCAGCGTGGTGCCGGACAGGAACGCCATGCCCGCGCCGACGCCGACGAGCAGCGAGCCGCCGACGGCGACCGCGAGGTGGGTGGCGAGGGCCAGGATGAGCACGGAGCCGGCGGCCAGGATGATCGACAGGCCGAACCAGCGGCGCCGGGACAGCGCGCCGACGATCCGCGGGCCGGCCGCGATGCCGACCCCGAGACCGAGGAAGAGCGTGGCGAAGAGCAGGGCGAAGGCGGCGTCGCCGGCGCTGAGCGACACGGCGTAGAACTTCGCGGTGCCGACCACCACGCCGCCGCCGGCGAAGGCGCCGAAGATGCCCAGCACCAGGCCGCGGACCAGCGGGGTGCGCCGGACGAACGCCCAGCCCTGCACGAACTCCTTGAGCATCCCCGGCTTGTGCTCGACGGCCGCGGTGCGCCGGCCGCTGATCTCCTTGATGCCGAAGAACACGGTGATGGCGGTGGCCAGGAACGTCAGCGCGTTGAACCACAGCGCGACGTCGCTCGGCTCCGCGCCCCTCGGGCGGCCCTCGGCGCCGAACACGAGGACGACGAGCTGCTCCAGGCCGATCAGCACGAGCCCGGCGAGCACCGGCGTGATGCCATAGGTGGTGGCGAGGGTCAGCTGGTTGGCCGTCTCGAGCCGGGCGCGGGGCAGCAGGTTGGGCACCGCGGCTTCCTTCGCCGGGTTCCAGATCATCGCGGTGGTCTCGATGATGAACGTGGCGACCGCGGTCCAGCCGATCACGAGCGCGGGGTCGTCGAGGATCAGCGCGGACGCCGGGATCGAGGCGAAGAACACGAAGCGGACCAGGTCACAGGCGACCATCGTGAGCCGCCGGTCGAACCGGTCGGCGAAGACGCCCGCCACCGGTCCGAGGATCAGCGCGGGCAGGAGGCGCACGGCGATGACCGAGCCGAACGCCGCACCCTGGGCCGCCGAGTTGGACACCTGCGAGGCGGCGAACGTCGCCGCGGCGAGGAGGCCGAGCCAGTCGCCCAGGGACGAGAGCCCCAGGACGGCCCACAACCGGCGGAACGCCCGGATGCGCAGGACCGCCTTGAGCTCCCCGAAGCCGGACAGGTCGCTGCTCGCGATGGCGGCACCTCCTCAACTAGGACGCCTACTGTAACCACGCTACCGGTCCCCAGGTGTCGCCCCGGTGTCGGCCGACGCGCGGACGCGAGGTTCTTTCATATTCATCGCCGACTCGGTACGGTGAGTCGTGACCAGCTCACGTGCCGCCCAGCGGGCCCGCTACGACCGGGCGACCGCGGATCTCGACCCGCCGTTCGCGATCGTCGACCTTGACGCGTTCGACGCCAACAGTGCCGCGATGCTCGGCCGCGCCGCCGGCAAGCCGCTGCGGATGCCCAGCAAGTCGGTGCGGGTCCGCGCCCTGATGGACCGGGCGCTCGCCCAGCCCGGCTGGCAGGGCGTCATGGCGTTCACGCTGCCGGAGGCCATCTGGCTGGCGGAGCAGGGCACGTCCGGGGACATCCTGGTGGCGTACCCGACGGCGGACCGCGCCGCGCTGCACCGGCTCGCCACCGACGAGAAGCTCGCCGCGACCGTCACGGTCATGGTCGACAGCACCGCCCAGCTCGACCTGGTCGACTCGGTCGTCCCGGCCGGCGAGCGGGCCGGCGCCGTGCGCGTGTGCATCGACCTGGACGCCTCCTGGCGGCCGATGAGCAGCGTGCACATCGGGGTGCGCCGCTCCCCGGTCCACAGCGCCCGCCAGGCCGGTGAGCTCGCCGCCGCGATCGCCGGCCGGGCGGGATTCAGGCTGGTGGGGCTCATGTCGTACGAGGCGCAGATCGCCGGCCTCGGCGACGCCCCACCCGGACGGCCCGTGCGCGGGGCGCTGATCCGCATGATCCAGTCGCGCTCGTTCCCGGAGCTGCTCGCCCGGCGGGCCGCGGTCGTCGCCGAGGTGCGGCGCCACGCCGACCTCGAGTTCGTCAACGGTGGCGGCACGGGCAGCGTCCAGGCCACCGCGCAGGACCCCTCGGTCACCGAGGTCGCCGCCGGGTCCGGCCTGTTCGGGCCGTGGCTGTTCGACTCGTACCGCCGCTGGCGCCCCCAACCGGCGGCGTTCTTCGCCATGTCGGTCGTGCGCAGGCCGAACCAGCAGGTCGCGACCGTGCTCGGCGGCGGCTGGATCGCCTCCGGGGAGACCTCGCCGACCCGCCAGCCGCAGCCGTGGCTGCCGGAGGGCCTCAAGCTGATCGGCACCGAGGGCGCCGGCGAGGTGCAGACCCCGCTCATCGGCCCCGGCGCGGCCGGCCTGCGCCTCGGCGAGCGCGTCTACTTCCGCCACGCCAAGGCCGGCGAGCTGTGCGAGCACGTCAACGAGGTGCACCTCGTCTCCGGCGACACGATCGTCGACACCGTGCCCACGTACCGGGGAGAAGGCAAAGTATTTCTGTGAGCGGCCAGCGGAGCGGCTCGGGCCGCTCACCGGTGTTGCAGGGTTGACTCAGGGCGGCGCCGGAGCGCAGCGGAGGTGACGGCATGAGCGTGCGGTGGCGGGCGGCGATGGAGCGGGCGCTCTACGGCGACGACGGGTTCTTCCGCGCGAAGGCCGGCCCGGCCGCGCACTTCAGGACCAGCGCGCACGCGTCGCCGCTCTTCGCCGGGGCGATCGCCACGCTGCTGGAGCGCGTCGACGAGGCCCTCGACCACCCGGCCCGGCTCGACCTCGTCGACGTCGGCGCCGGCCGCGGTGAGCTGCTGCGCGGCATCGTCGCCGCCCTGCCGCCCGCGGTCGCCGCCCGGGTCGCGCCCGTCGGCGTCGAGGTCGCGCCCCGCCCCGAGGACCTGCCCCCCACGATCGGGTGGACTTCCGCGATCCCCTTCGGCATCACCGGCCTTCTGGTGGCGACCGAATGGCTCGACAACATCCCCGTCGAGGTCGTGGAGCTCGATTCGACGTTGCGGCCACGGTACTGGCGCAGCACGCCCGACGGCACCCTGACGCTCGACGAGTCGCCGCTGGAACCCGGTGACGCCCGATGGCTGGCCGACTGGTGGCCCCTCGCAGGGTTACCGGAGGGTGCCCGCGCCGAGGTGGGCGCCCCGCGCGACGAGGCCTGGGCGGCGGCCACGGCCAGCGTGGCGCACGGCATGGCGCTCGCCGTCGACTACGGGCACCTCGCCGGGGACCGCCCGCTGTTCGGCACGCTCACCGGCTTCCGGGACGGCCGGGAGACCGCACCCGTGCCCGACGGGTCGTGTGATCTGACGATCGCGGTGGCGTTGGACTCGCTGGGCGTGCACCACCTGCTGACGACACAGCGAGAGGCGTTGCGCCTGCTCGGGGTGGACGGCCGGCGCCCGCCGCTGGCGCTCGCCTCGACCGACCCGGTCGGCTACGTGCGGGCCCTGGCGCGGGCCGGGGAGGCGGCAGAGCTGACCGACCCCGCCGGCCTCGGCGGCCATCATTGGGTCATGTACTGGGTATGAACATCGGTCATACCGGGAGTACGCTAGGGGCATGACGGCCAAGGTGACGTTGTCGTTCTCCGACCAGACCATCGCCGACGCCCGGCACTGGGCCGAGCGCGACGGCGTGTCGCTCAGCGCGTGGATCGACCGCGCCGCGCAGGAGCGCGCGCTGCGTGAGATCTTCACCGCGCACGCCGAGGCGGTGCGCCGCGCCAAGCCCGACCTGGAGCGGGCCGCGCTCGCCGACGAGGAAGAGATCGCCATGGTCGACGCGGAGCTGTTCAGCGGGCGCCGTGCGGCGCGGTGAGGTCTGGCTGATCAAGGGCGCCCGCGAGCGCCTCGGTCTGATCATCAGCTCCGACGTCTTCAACGGCACCGACGTGCCCGTCGTCATCGTCGCCGAGGTCACCGACCAGGAGGAGCTGCGCGACTCGCCGCTCGCCGTCGAGCTCGACGACCTGGTCGTCATGCCCGACCGGATCTCCTCACCGCTGAAGCGCTGGTTCGTCGAGCGGGTCGCCGTGGCCGACACCGCCACGATGCACAACGTCTCGCGCGCGCTGCGGATCCTGCAGGACCTGTAGGGGCTTTAGGGTTACAGCATGACCTCCGAGTTGACGGTCGGCACCGGGGCGGGCCTCGACACCGCCGACATGGTGCTCAACATCGGCCCGCAGCACCCCTCCACCCACGGCGTGCTGCGACTGAAGCTCGTCCTCGACGGCGAGCGGGTCCTGAGCGCCGAGCCGATCATCGGCTACATGCACCGCGGGGCGGAGAAGCTCTTCGAGGTCCGCGACTACCGGCAGATCATCATGCTGGCCAACCGGCACGACTGGCTGTCGGCGTTCTGCAACGAGCTCGGCGTCGCCCTCGCCGTCGAGCGCCTCATGGGCATCGAGGTCCCCGAGCGCGCCACCTGGCTGCGCACCGCCCTCGCCGAGCTCAACCGGATCCTCAACCACCTGATGTTCCTCGGCTCGTATCCGCTGGAGATCGGCGCGATCACGCCGGTCTTCTACGCCTTCCGCGAGCGCGAGACCATCCAGACCGTGCTCGAGGAGGCGTCCGGCGGGCGGATGCACTACATGTACAACCGCGTCGGCGGCCTCAAGGAGGAGGTCCCGGCCGGCTGGACCACCCGCGCCCGCGCCGCGATCGACCAGGTCCGCCGCCGCATGCCCGACCTGGACAACCTGATCCGCCGCAACGAGATCTTCCTCGCCCGCACCGTCGGCGTCGGCGTCCTGTCCGCCGCGGCCGCCGCCGCGTATGGCGCCTCCGGCCCGGTCGCCCGCGCCTCCGGCCTGGACTTCGACCTGCGCCGCGACGAGCCGTACCTGGCCTACGGCGCCCTGGACGTCCCCGTCGTCACCCGCACCACCGGCGACTGCCACGCCCGCTTCGAGGTGCTCCTGGACCAGGTGTACGCCTCGCTGGACATCGCGCAGGCGTGCCTCGACGAGGTCGACAAGCTCACCGGCCCCGTCAACGTCCGCCTGCCGAAGGTCGTGAAGGCGCCCGAGGGCCACACCTACGCCTGGACCGAGAACCCGCTCGGCATCAACGGCTACTACCTGGTCTCCCGCGGCGAGAAGACCCCGTGGCGCCTGAAGCTGCGCACCGCGTCCTACTCAAACGTCCAGGCCCTGTCGAAGCTCCTGCCGGGCACCCTGGTCCCCGACCTGATCGCCATCCTCGGCTCGATGTTCTTCGTAGTCGGCGACGTCGACAAGTAGCGGACCTGTTCACTCGTAATGAACAGGTTTTGACAACCTTGTGCGGCCCGCTTGCCGGTAGGAGGCGGCGAGGTTGGCGCGGGCGGTGATGGTGTTGGGGTGGTCGGGTGAGTGTGTGCCAGTGGGTGGTTGCGGCGGTGTGCAGGCCGGCGTTGAGGAGGCTTTGACCTGCGGTGTAGAGCAGTTGGTGTGCGTCGGGTTGCCAGAGGGCTGACCCGGCGTGGGTGTGCAGGGTGGTGGTGTCGGCGCGGAGATTCGACCAGCGGAGCGGTTTCGAGGATGTGGGTCGGTGGTGGGTCAGAGCTGCTGGAGTGCGTAGGCGGCGGTGCGGGCGGTTTCGGCAAGGTTGGTGGTGGGGTGTTCGCGGGCGGCGCGTGGGCCGTCGGTGGGGGTTCGGGTGAGGATTCCGTACCGGTGCAGCAGCCGCAGGGCAGCGCGTGCCTGGTCGGTGGTGACCGGTTTCGCCTAACTCGGTGCGGTGGGTTGGGTTGGCGATGTCGTCCAGGACGATCAGCCAGCGCCGGTTGGTGGGGTGCAGCCATTCGCAGAACGCGGCGGCGTCCCGGTGTTGGCCGTTGAGCCCGGTCCGTCCGTGGTCGCGTCCCCGGACCTGACCACCTGTACTGGGCCACCGTCGCGGGTGATGTCAGCGCCGGTGTTCGCCTGTCCGCCGTTGGTGGCGTTGGCATTGCCGGTGTCCTCGACCCGGTCTGGTTCTGGCATCTGTGCTGTTTCTTCCGCAACAGGCAACAGATACGGCGCGCCCAATGCCAGCAACGCCACCACAAGCCCCGCACCGGCGACGAAACGGTCAGCCTCATCAGCGCCGACCACGACCAGGTACACCACCACCGCCGCGACCGTGCGCAGGCGGGCTCAGCAGGATCGGCGCGACGCCACCGCATGCCGTGAAGGCGCAATCCGTACCGCCCGCGTCCGGGCTCTTGTGGATCGATGCTGCTCGTGCCACACTCCTGATTCAGTAGATGGTCGATCGTATACGGTCGACGCTGAGCAGGGGAGATGCCTGACATGGCAGACGCGTTCGACAGGCCGCTCGGTGGGTTCCAGACCAAGGCGGACCTCGTGTACGAGCGGCTGCGCGACGCGATCCTCAGCGGCGAGCTGCGCCCCGGCGAGCGGGTCAACATCGACGCGCTGTCGCGGCAGTTCGGCATCAGCAAGATCCCGCTGCGGGAGGCGATCCAGCGGCTCACCGGCCAGGGGCTCGTGGTGCAGCCCAACCCGCACGCGGGCGCGCACGTGGCACCCCTGTCGCTGCGCGAGATGCGCGGCGTCTACCTGGCCCGTGGCGCGCTCGAAGGGCTCAGCGCCCGGGTCGCCGCCGCGGTCATCACCGACGCCGAGCTGGAGGAGCTGGGGGAGCTGCACGCGCAGATGCAGTTCCAGCACCAGCGCGGCAAGCTCACCCCGATGTCGGGGCTCAACCGGCAGTTCCACACCGGCATCGCGACCGCCACCCGCTACGCGACGCTCCGCGAGCTGACCGATCTGGCCCTGCTGCGGGTGCAGCACTACCGCGTCGGCGTCCGCGTCGAGCCGGCCTGGGGGCAGGTCATCACCGAGCACGAGGCGATCCTCGGCGCGCTGCGGCGGCGGGACCCGGACGGCGCCGAGCGGGCCGCGCGGGACCACGTCGAGTGGCAGCTGGGCGTGGAGCTGGCGGCCCAGCTCGACCCGGAGCTGATCGACCTCGACGACGACCACCCGAGCGTGATGACATGAAGGACCGGACGTTCGGGTTCCTGCTGACCCTTCCCGCGCTGGCGTTGCTGGGCGCCGTGGTGCTGTACCCGCTGATCGGTTCGCTGACCACGAGCCTGTTCGACCAGAGCCTGGTGCTGCCGGGGCGCTCGTTCGTCGGCCTGGCCAACTTCACCGACGTGCTCGGCCGGCAGTTCTGGCCGACGCTGCGCAACACGCTCGTCTTCACCGCCGGCGCGACCGTGGCGCCGGTCGCGATCGGCATGGCCCTCGCCCTGGCGCTCAACACGCGACTCAAGGGCCGGGCGGTGCTGCGCGGGCTGTTCCTGCTGCCGTGGGTGATCCCCGGCGTCGTCGTGTCGTTCGTCTGGCTCTGGATCTTCAACGCCAACTACGGCCTGCTCAACGGGCTTCTCATGAGCACGCACCTGATCGACGAGCCGATCGTCTGGCTCGGCAGCCCCGGCACCGCGATGGCCGCCGTCATCGTGGCGAAGACCTGGGCGAGCTTCCCGTGGATCATGGTGATGCTGCTGGCCGGGCTGCAGACCGTGCCCGAGGCGCTGTACGAGGCCGCCGCGCTCGACGGCGCCGGAGCGGTCAACCGCTTCTGGCACGTGACGCTGCCGCACCTGCGCGGGGTCCTCGGCATCGTCGTGCTGCTGGAGGTCATCTGGAACCTGCAGCACTTCGACATGATCTACGTGCTGACGCACGGCGGCCCGGCCGGCTCCACGACGACCTTCGCGGTCGCGGTCTACGACACCGCGTTCAAGGCCTTCGACCTGGGCCAGGCGAGCGCGCTCGGCGCCCTGTGGCTGGTGCTGATCCTCGGCCTGACCGTCGTCTACGTCCGGTTCTCCGAGCGGGGTGAGCGGGCGTGAGAAAGGCAGCGGTCACCGTCGCGCTCGTCGGCATCTTCGCGTTCGGGCCGGTCTACTGGGTGCTCGTCACGGCGCTGACCCCCACGCAGGAGGTGTTCCGGTTCCCGCCGCACTTCGTTCCCGACCGGATCACGTTCGAGCACTTCACCGCGATCCTCGACAACGCGAAGCTGCTGCGGTACCTCACCAACAGCCTGATCGTGTCGACCGTGACCGCCGTGCTCACGGTC
>NZ_JBFANF010000045.1:0-103029 GCF_040674675.1 Dactylosporangium sp. NPDC049742
GTCCGGAGCGGGGCCGCGGGGGCCGCGTGGGCCGCGGGCGGCGGTTCCGCCGCCCAGACCGGCTCGCCCGGCGCGGGGTCGGCCGGGGCGGCCGCGGCCGGGGCTGCGGCTTGCGGCGCGGCGGCAGCGGCGGCCGGGGCAGTAGTGGCCGGGGTGGCAGCAGATGCAGCGGTAGCGGGCGCGCCGGCAGCCGGAGCGGCCAGGGGAGCGGTGGTCGGGGGCGTGGCGGCTGGGTCGCTGTGGGCGGGGGTGCTCACCGTCGGGGCGTCCCGGGTCGGGTCGGCGGCGGGCCGGTCCGGGTCGTCCGGGAGTGGTTTCGTGTCGCTCATCAGTGGTCCTCCGGTGCGGGGCGGTGTGGGGCCGACGCTGCCAGCATCGGCCCCGCACCTAAGAGCGCCGGTCCGCGACCTTAAGAGTTGGATGAGAAAACGAGCGCTTCCCGTGCCTCGGTGAGCACGGTGTGCGACGTCGACGTGGTCAGGATGTGTTCGAGCGCCTTGCGGTGCGCGACGGTGAGCGCCTCGCCGGCCGCGACCGCGATGTCGGGGACGACGCCGGTGCCTTCCCAGTTGGTGCCGGTGACCGGGTTGACCGAGCGGGCGTTGGGCACCGCGACCTCCAGCGTCGGCGAGACGGGGAAGCGCTCGGTCGGGTGCGCGCCGCCCCGGGTCACCTCGCCGATGAGCGTGGCCCGGCCCAGGGCCTTGAGGTCGTAGGCGAACTCCTCCCCGCCGGAGAAGGTGAAGGAGCTGGTCAGCACGTAGACGGGGCGGTCGAGGTAGCGGCTGCCCGGCACGTACGCGAGGGTCCAGAACTGGCGGGTGCGGGCCGTGCCGCCGTCGTAGATGTCGTTGAGGTGCGTGTCGGAGTCGGGGAACAGGTAGCTGAGCCACAGCTGGACGCCTTCGGGGTCGCCGCCCTTGTTGCGGCGCAGGTCGAAGATGAGGGCGCCGGTGTGGGCGACGAGCTCCATCGCGGCGGTGATCGCGGCGCCGGCGGTGCCCGGTGACGCGACGCCGCGCAGGTCGATGTAGCCGACGTTGCCGTCGAGCCGCTGCACGGCCGCGATGTGGTGGCCGGCGAGCCGCTGCGCCTCCAGCCAGGCGGCCTCGGCCTCCTCCGGGTTGGTGGCGGCGCGGTGGTCGGGGGAGCGGACGAGCAGCCGCAGGTGCTTGTCGCCGCTGACCGCGTGGAAGCACTCGGTGACGCGCGCGGCCAGGGCGTCGTCGTCGAGGCCGGCGAACTCACCGCCCGCGGCACGGGTCTCGATCGCGGTGGCGACCTCGGCGGCGACGGACGGGAAGATGTAGTGCCGCCGGACGAGGTCGAGCATGTCGTTGAGCAGGTGCATGGGTGGATCCCTTTCGCACTCGGGTCACTGGTGGTCGGGTGACCCGGGCGGCCGCAGCACCGCGAGCAGGGCTCAGCGGCGGACGGTGACGCCCGGGCGGTCACATCGGCGCTCCACGGCGTCACCTCCTTCGCACTAGGGACTCGCAGTATAGCGAGGCAGCTCGCGGGCGACCTCGGCCGGTGACGGCATGGCGGCGATCTCGTGGGCGAGCGCGCGGGACGCCTCGCGGTGGCCGCCGCGCCCCGCGAGCAGGGTCAGCACCTCGTCGGCGACGGCGTCCGTGGTCACCGCGTCCGGGAGGAGCCGGAGCCCGGCGCCGGCGGCCGTGACGGCGTCGGCGTTGGCGTGCTGGTCGGCGCCCTGCGGCAGGAGCAGCTGCGGGACGCCGGCGGCCAGGGCGCCGAGGGTGGTGCCGCTGCCGCCGTGGTGCACGACGACGGCGGCGTGCGGCAGGACCGCGGCCTGGTCGACCCAGGGTTCGGCGGTGACGTTCGCGGGCAGGGCGCCGAGCTCGTGCGGCGGGACCCGCCCGGTGGCGACGACGACGGTCACGCCGAGCTGGGCGAGCCCGTTGATCGCCGTGGTCAGCAGTTCCGCCGTGCCGAACGCGGTGCCGAGCGTCAGGTAGACCAGCGCGCCGGCGGGAGGCGTGAAGCCCGGCCGTGGCGGCGGCGGGGCGTACATGACGGGGCGCAGCGGGATCCGCTCGGCGGTGGCCAGGAAATCCTTGTCCTGCAGCGAGGGCGGGCAGATGTCGAGGTGCGGGCGGCCCGGTGCCTCGGCGACGCGGGCCGGGTGCCGCAGGCCGATGCCTTCCGGGAACATGCGGCCGAAACCGTGCCACAGTCCGGGGATGCCGCGCCGGTACGCGGCGGCGGCCGCCCCGGGCACGCCCCACCCGTGCACGACGAGGTCGGGGCGCAGCCGGTCGAGCTCAGCCCGGCGAACAGGACGCGCACGCGGGCAGCTTGCCAGTTGACGGGGGCGGTGAAAAACATACACTCCAAGTGCAAATACTCCGGCGGATTGAAGGAGGGGCATGAGCGCTCAGGAAGGGCGGCTGGCCGGAAGGGTCGCCGTCGTGACCGGCGCGAGCCGGGGCATCGGCTTCGGCATCGCCCGGCGGTTCGTGGAGGAAGGCGCCAAGGTCTGCATCACCGCCCGCAAGCCGGACGCCCTGGAGGAGGCGGTCGGCGCGCTCGGCGGGCCGGTCAACGCGGTCGCCGTGGCGGGGCGCGCCGACGATCCGGAGCACCGCGCCGAGACGGTCCGGCGCGTCGCGGACCTGTTCGGGCCGCCCGACATCCTCGTCAACAACACCGGGATCAACCCCGTCTACGGGTCGCTGCTGGAGCTCGACCTCGACGCCGCCCGCAAGATCTTCGAGGTCAACGTGGTCAGCGCGCTCGGCTGGGTGCAGGAGGTGTTCCGCAAGCCGCCACCGCGGGGCGGGGCGGTCGTGAACGTGTCGTCGGTGTCGGCGATCCACCCGCCGGCCGGGATCGCGTTCTACGGCGTCACCAAGGCGGCGCTCAACCACCTGACGTCGTGCCTGGCGGCCGAGCTGGCGCCGGCGGTGCGGGTCAACGCGGTCGCGCCGGCCGTGGTGAAGACGCGCTTCGCCGCCGCGCTGTACGAGGGGCGCGAGGAGGACGTCGCCGCGCTGTACCCGATGCGCAGGCTCGGCGTGCCCGGCGACGTGGCGGGTGCCGTGGCGTACCTGGCCTCCGACGAGGCGAGCTGGGTCACCGGCCAGACCCTCGTCGTCGACGGCGGCGTCACCCTGGCGAGGCGGGCCGGATGAGCGGGCTGCAGCTCAACGGCGCCGCGGTCGTCATCACCGGGGGCGGGTCCGGGATCGGCGCCGCCCTCGCCCGCCGGCTCGCCGGCCTCGGCGCGCAGGTCGTCGTCAACGACCTCGACGCCGGCGCCGCCCGCCGCGTCGCGTACGAGATCGACGGCCTCGCGTTCTCCGGCGACGTCGCCGACCCCGACGAGGTGGACCGGCTCGTCGACTTCGCCTGGGACAAGCTCGGCGCCCTCGACCTGTTCTGCGCCAACGCCGGCGTCGCCCCAGGCGGCGACGCGACCGCCCCCGACGCCGCCTGGCAGCGGGCCTGGCAGGTGAACGTGATGGCGCACGTGTACGCCTCCCGGGCGCTGCTGCCCCGCTGGCTCGCCAAGGGCCGCGGCCGGCTCCTCGCCACCGTGTCCGCGGCGGGCATGCTGACGCTGCTCGGCAAGGCGCCGTACGCGGTCACCAAGCACGCCGCGTTCGCCTATGCGGAGTGGCTGCGGGTCACGTACGCCCACCGCGGCATCGTCGTGCAGGCGCTGTGCCCGCAAGGGGTGAAGACGCCGATGCTGGCCCGCGGCGAGGGGCCCAGCCGCGGCCTGCTGGACCGGTCGGCGCTCACCCCGGAGCAGGTCGCGGACCGGGTCGTCGAGGGGCTCGCGGGCGAGGAGTTCCTGATCCTGCCGCACCCCGAGGTGGCCACGTACTACGCCCGCCGCGCCGAGGACCCCGACCGGTGGCTCAACGGCATGAACCGGCTCCAGCAGAAGATCGACCAGGGCAGGCTGTGATGGACTTCGAATTCGACGCCGTGACGCAGGGCTACCGCGAGCGGCTCCTGGCGTTCATGGACGAGCACGTGTACCCGGCGGAGGCGCGGCCGCACGCGGAGGCCCTCGACGAACTGCGGCTGGAGGCCCGCCGGCGCGGGCTGTGGAACCTGTTCCTGACCGGCGAACACGGACCCGGGTTGACGAACCTGCAGTACGCGCCCCTCGCCGAGATCATGGGTCGCAGCCCGTCGCTGGCCCCCGCCGCCCTCAACTGCGCCGCCCCCGACACAGGCAACATGGAGCTCCTCGCCGAGTTCGGCACCGGGGAGCAGCGCGACCGGTGGCTGAAACCGTTGCTGGACGCCCGGATCCGGTCCGCGTTCTGCATGACGGAGCCCGACGTCGCCTCCTCGGACGCCACGAACATCGCCACCCGCATCGAGCGCGACGGCGACTCGTACGTCGTCAACGGCCGGAAGTGGTTCGCCACCGGCGCCATGAGCCCGCGGTGCGAGCTGCTGATCGTGATGGGCAAGTCTGATCCGGCGGCCGACCGGCACCGGCAGCAGAGCATGATCCTGGTGCCGCGCGGCACCCCCGGCGTCGTCATCCGCCGCGGCCTGCGCACCTTCGGCTACGACGACGGCGACCACGGCGGTCATGCCGAGATCGAGTTCGCCGGTGTACGGGTCCCCGCCGGCCATCTGATCGGCGGCGAGGGCGACGGCTTCGCGATCGCCCAGGCGCGCCTCGGCCCGGGCCGCATCCACCACTGCATGCGGCTCATCGGCATGGCCGAACGCGCCCTGGAGCTCATGTGCCGGCGGGTCACGGCCCGGGTCGCGTTCGGCCGGCCCCTCGCGGAGCAGGGCGTCGTGCGGGACTGGATCGCGGAGTCGCGGGTCCGCATCGAGCAGGCCCGGCTGCTGGTGCTCAAGACCGCGTGGCTGATGGACCGCGTGGGCAACCAGGGCGCCCACACGGAGATCCAGGCCATCAAGATCGCGGTACCGTCCACTGTGGAATGGATCGTGGACAAGGCGGTCCAGGCGCACGGCGCGGCCGGCGTCAGCCAGGACACGCCCCTCGCCGGGCTGTGGGCGAAGGCCCGCACGATCCGCATCGCCGACGGGCCCGACGAGGTGCACCGGCGCTCGCTCGCCCGCCGCGAGCTGCGCCGGTGGGTCAGCTCTTGAGGAAGTCGACGAGGGCCGGCGCGTACGCGGGGGACCGCAGCGCGGTCATGTGGTCGCCGCTCACCGCCTTCCAGCGCGCGTCCGGGATCGCCGCGGCGAGCACCTCGGGCCGCGCGGCGAGGACGTCGTCCTGCCCGACCAGGACGAGCGTCGGCGCGGTGATCCGGTCCAGCGCGATCGGCGTGCGGTGCGCGGCGTGGACCTGCGCGGCGAGGGCGGCCCGGTCCGCGCCGACCGCGTCGGCGAGCATGCGGAACGCGGCGGCCGGGGACGCCTCGACCGCCGCCGGCGACGACGTGAGCAGCACCGCGGCGACCTCGGCCGGCGGCATGACCCGGGTGTCGAGGCCGCCGAGCTCGACGACCCCCGCGCCGACCCCGGACAGCACCAGCCGCCGCACCCGCGGGCCGTTGCCGGCGGCGAAGATGGCCGACACGACCGCGCCCATCGAATACCCGACCAGGTCCACCGTGCCGAGGCCGAGGACGTCGAGCAGGCAGCCGAGGTCGCGGGCCATGGCGGGCTCGCCGTACCGGGCCGGGTCGTGGGGCTTGTCGGAGGCGCCGTGCCCGCGCGCGTCGGGTGCGACGACTTGCCGGCCGGCCGCGACCAGCGCGCCGACGACGCCGGGGACGGCGAAGTTGGTGGTGGCGTCGACCACGAAACCGTGGTGCAGCACCACGGTTGGCGCCTCGGAAGGCTCGCCCCACACCTGGTAGGCGATGCCGGCACCGTCAAACGAAGTGAACCGCTCCATGTCGGCGAAGATTAGTGCACTCGAAGTGCAAATAGGAGAGGAAAGCGATGGATTTCTCGCTCAGCGACGAGGAGAAGGCGGTCCGGGACACCGCCCGGACCTTCATCCACAAGGAGGTCGAGCCCCTCGAGCAGGAGGTGCTGCGCCGCGAGCGCGAGCACCGGACCGGCCTGGACCGCAGCGAGCTGCGCGAGTTGCAGCTCAAGGCGAAGCAGTTCGGGTTCTGGGGGCTGTCGACGCCGCAGGAGTTCGGCGGGATGGACCTGCCGGCGGTGCTGCAGTCGCTCGTCTGGACCGAGGTCGGCCGGTCGTTCGTGCCGTTCCGCTTCGGCGGCGAGGCCGACAACATCCTGTACTTCGCCAACGACGAGCAGCGCCGCGAGTACCTCGTGCCGACCATCGAGGGCGAGCGGATCTCCTGCTTCGCGATCACCGAGCCCGGCGCGGGCTCCGACGCGGCGAACATCAGGTTCACCGCCCGCCGCGACGGCGACGACTGGGTGCTCAACGGCGAGAAGACGTTCATCACCAACGGCAACGACGCCGACTTCACGATCGTCATCGCCGTCACCGACCGCGACAAGGACGTCCGCAAGGGCGGCGCGACCGCGTTCCTGGTCGACCGGGCGATGGGCTGGCGCTCCGAGTTCATCCAGACGATGGGCGAGGGCGGCCCCGCGTCGCTGGTCTTCGACGACGTCCGCGTGCCCGGCCGCAACGTCCTCGGCGAGATCGGGCAGGGCTTCGACCTCGCGATGCGCTGGATCGGCAAGGGTCGGTACATCATCCCCTCGCACGCCCTCGGCATCGCCGAACGCGCGCTGCGCATGGCGATCGAGCACGCGAACACCCGCCACACCTTCGGCCGACCGATCGGGCAGAACCAGGCGATCCAGTGGATGATCGCGGACTCGGAGGTCGAGCTGGAGGCGGCCCGCTGGCTCGTGCTCCGCGCCGCGTGGACCGTCGACCAGGGGATCGACCCGCGCCACACGTCGTCGATGGCCAAGCTGTACGGCGCGAGCATGGTCAACAACGTCGTCGACCGGGTCATGCAGATCCACGGCGGCATGGGGTACACCCGCGAACTGCCGATCGAGCGCTGGTACCGCTCCGTGCGTCTCCTGCGCATCTTCGAGGGCACCGACGAGATGCAGCGCATGATCATCGCGCGGGACCTGCTGCGCGGCTACACGCAGATCGGCGGGCATCTCGCATGAGCGGCCAGCGAAGCGGCTCGGGCCGCTCATCATGGACGCAGTGTTGGGTCAGGCCGACGCCGGAGGCGGCGGAATGACCGCAACGCTGTCCGTCGCGGCGATCCTTGCCGAGTCGTCTCGCCGGTACCCGCGGCGCACGGCCGTCGTGGACGGGGACCTCCGGGTCACGTACGCCGACCTGTGGCGCGAGGCGCTGTCCGTCGCGGGCGCCCTGCGCGACCTCGGGGTGCGGCCCGGCGACCGGGTCGCGCTGCAGTGCCCGAACACGGTGGACTTCCCGCGGGCGTACTACGGCATCCTCGCCCTCGGCGCCGTCGTCGTGCCGGTGCACCTGCTGCTGACGCCGGCGGAGGTGGCGTACACGCTGCGGGACAGCGGCGCGCGGCTGCTCGTCGCGCACCCGGCCGTCGCCGCCGGGGACTTCGACATCCCGGTCGTGGCGCCGTCGTCGCTCCTGGCCGCCGGACCGCTGCGCTCCTACGCGTCGCGGGATCCGTCGGACCCGGCGGTCGTGCTGTACACCAGCGGCACCACCGGACGGCCGAAGGGTGCCGTGCTGTCGCACCTGAACCTCGTCATGAACGCGACCGTCAACGTCTTCGACGCCAACGACGCCCGCCCCTCCGACGTGGTGCTCGGGTGCCTGCCGCTGTTCCACACGTTCGGGCAGACCGTCGGCATGAACGGCACCTTCCGCCTCGGCGCCACCCTCGTCATGCTGGCCCGCTTCACGGGCCCGGCGGCCCTCGACCTCATGGTGGCCGAGGGCGTGGACGTGTTCCACGGCGTGCCGACCATGTACCTGGCGCTGCTCGACGCCGCCGCGGGACGGACCGACCTGCCAAGGCTGCGGCTGTGCATCTCCGGCGGCGCGTCGCTGCCGGTCGCGGTGCTGGAGCGGTTCAACGCGGCCTTCTCGACGTCGATCTTCGAGGGGTACGGCCTGTCGGAGACCTCACCGACCGCCACCACCAACCAGCCCCACTTCGGCACGCGGGCCGGCACCGTCGGCCACGCGGTCTGGGGCGTGGAGGTCCAGGTCGCCGACGCCGCCGTCGACGAGCGGATCGACCTGCTGTTGCCCGGAGCGTTCGGCGAGATCGTCGTGCGCGGGCACAACGTCTTCTCCGGCTACCTGGACCGGCCCGAGGACACCGCCCTGGCGGTCGTGGACGGCTGGTTCCGCACCGGCGACCTGGGCACGGTCGACGAGGAAGGCTTCGTCACGATCGTCGACCGCAAGAAGGACCTCGTGATCCGGGGCGGTTTCAACGTGTACCCGCGGGAGGTCGAGGAGGTCCTGGCCCGCCATCCCGGGGTCGCGCAGGTGGCGGTGATCGGCGTGCCCGACCCGGTGCACGGCGAGGAGATCTGCGCGGTGGTCGTGCCGGGCTCTTCCGCGCCGTCGGGGGACGAGCTCATCGCCTGGTCGAAGGAGCGTCTCGGCCGGCACAAGTACCCGCGCCAGGTCAGGTTCGTGGAGTCGCTGCCGCTCGGCCCGAGCCACAAGGTCCTGAAACGGGAACTGCGCAAGGCCGTCGTTGCCTCTTCCATTGGTGTTACCGAGGCGTAACACTGGCTGGCATGGTTAGTGCATCGACCGTGCAGAAAGTTTTGTTGCGAGGCCGGGACGCCGACCGTGCCGCCGTCGCCGCCCTGCTGACCGCCGCGGCCGCCGGGCACGGCGGCGCCCTCGTCGTCGCCGGCCCAACTGGCATCGGCAGGACCGCCCTGCTCGCGGACGCTCCTGACGATGCCGCCGTCGCGCTGACGGTGACCGGCTGCCCGGCGGAGGCGGCGCTGCCGTACGCCGGCCTGCACCGCCTGCTCGCCGGCTGCCCGCCGTCCCACCGCCCACCGCTCGACGGGCGCCCGGCGCACCCGGCGCCGCGCGAGGGCTGCCGGCCGGCTCCCGCTTCGGGTTTGGCGCTGGCTTCGGCTTCGAGGCTGGGCTCGGAGCCGGGTTCGGGGCGCGGGGATGCGGGCCGGCAGGGCGGCGCGGTGCAGGACCAGCTTGCCGCGGGGATGGCGACCCTGGCCGCGCTGCGGGCCCTGGCGGCGAAGGCGCGCGGGCCCGTGCTGTGCCGGATCGACGACGCCCAGTGGCTGGACAAGCCGTCGCTGGACGCCCTGGCGGTGGCGGCCCGGCGGGCGGGCGGGGACCGGATCGCGTTCCTGTTCGCGCTGCGTGACACCCCCGCGTGCCCGGCCGCCGAGGCGTCCCTCGCCGGCCTGCCGGTCCTGCGGCCGGCGCCCCTGGACCTGCGCGACAGCCGCGACCTGCTCACCGCCGCCCTGCCCGACCTTGCCGGCGACGTGGCGGGCGTCCTGGCCGGGATGGCGTCCGGCAACCCCCGCGCCCTCACCGAGCTGGCCGCCGCCCTCACCGCCGAGCAGCGCCGCGGTCAGGCCGCCCCGCCCGCCACGCTGCCCCGGGACAGCCCGCTGCGCCGCGAGTACCGCACCGTGCTCCGCGCCCTGCCCGCGCCGACCCGCCGCGCCCTGCTGCTGGCCGCCACCGCGGCGCTCACCGGCCCCCAGGACCCCACCGCCGGCGCCCCTACCTGCCCCGTCGCCCCACTGCTCGCCGCCGGCCACCACCCCGCCGACCTCACCCCCGCCGAAGACGCCGACCTCATCCACATCGACGCCGACCTCATCCGCTTCGCGCCGCCCCTGTTCGCCCAGGTCCTCTACGCCGAGGCCGCCCTCGCCGACCGCCACACCGCCCACCACCGCCTCGCCGCCCTGACCCCCGCCCCGCCCTCCGCCCCAACCCCCAGCGGTCCGCCACCCGCCCCCACGCCTTCCATACCGCCACCCGCCGCCACGCCCACCGCTTCCACCTCTGCAGCGGCCTCGCCCGCCGCCACACCCCCCGCTCCGCCACCCGCCGCCGCTCCGCCCGCTCCATCACCTGCCGCTACGCCCACCGCTTCCACATCCGCAGCGGCTCCGCCCGCCGCCACGTCCGCCGCGACGCCGGTCCTCACATCCACCGCGTCGCCATCTGATTCCACGTCCGCTGCACCGCCGGCCGCTTCCACCGCTGCGCCGCAGCCGGTCGCTGGTCCGGCCGCGCCGCAAGCTGCCGCCATGTCCGCCGCGCCGCCATCCGCTGCCACGTATGCTGCGCCGCTGTCCGACTCCTTGTCCGCTGCGGCTCCGCCCGTCGCCGTGGCTGTCGTGGCGCCGGTCCTCACACCCACCGAGGCGACGGCCGATTGCACGTCCGCCGTGGCGCCGTCCGATTCCATGCCGGGTGATTGCGCGGCCGCTGAGGTGCTTGGCGGGTTGACTGCCGCGTTGCACCGGGCTGCTGTTGCCGATGGGTTTGACGATGCGCTGGCCAGTACACTCGCCGCCGCTGCTGAAGGAGTGCCGCCGGCGCTCGCGGCCACGGCGCTGCGGCATGCGGCGGTGCTCACCAGCGGGGCGGTGCTGGCGGCCGAGCGGACCCTGGCGGCGGCCGGGCTCGCGTGGCGGGGCGGGGAGCCGCACCAGGCGAGGATGCTGCTGCGGTCGGTGTTCGGGCCCGGGGTGCCGGAGCACCTGCACGCGGAGCGCGAGCTGCTGCTCGGCGAGATCGACCTGCGCACCGGGGCGAGCGGCGGGGAGCAGCACACCCTCATCGCCGCGGCGGGTCGGCTCATCGCGCGCGACCGGCAGCGCAGCCTCGGGGCGCTCATTCTGGCCGGGGAGGCGCTGCTCGCGACCGGGCGGCACGACCAGTTCGGCGCGCTCGCCGAGCGGGCGCTGCGGCTGCGGAGGCCCGGCGACCCGGTCGGCGCGGTGCTGCTCTTCGAGCATCTCACCGGGCTCGCCGCGATCTTCGCCGGTGAGCCGGCGCGGGCCGGTGAGCCGATGCGGCGGGTCCTGCACCTGGCCGCCGCGGTGGACGACCCGCCGACGCTGGTCCGCGCGGCCGGCGCCGGGATCCTGATCGGCGAGGACCAGCAGGCGTACCGGCTCGCGGTCCGCGCCGCCCGGCTCGCGGGCGGGGCCGGCGACCGGGTCACCGTGCCGCACGCGCTCGACCTCGCCGCGACGGCCGCGTTCGCGCTCGGGGACCTGGACCTCGCCGTGGCGACCGCGACCGAGGGGCAGCGGCTCGCCGCCGCCACCGGGCAGGACACGGTCGCCGACAACTGCCGCGGCATGCTCGCCGTCGTGCTCGGCATGCTCGGCGACGGGCCGGCCAGCCAGGCGTGGGCGCGCAGGTGCCGGGCCAGGGCGGGGGTCGACGTCGACAGCCAGGCCCGGGCGATGTGCGTGTGGGCCGCGGCGCTGCTCGACGTCGCGGAGGGCCGGTACGCCGACGCCGCCGGCCGGCTCTGGGGCGTCATGTGCACCGCGGGCGGCCGCGGGCACCTCGGCGTGCAGATCCCGGCGACGCCGACGCTGATCGAGGCGGTCGCCCGCTGCGGCGACCGGGCCCCCGCGCGGGAGATCCTGCGCGCGTACGACGTCTGGGCCTCCAGCACCGCGAACCCCACCTGGCTCGCCCTCTCGGCCCGCTGCCACGCCCTGCTCGCCGACACCGACGACGAGGCCGACGACCGCTTCCGCGCGGCGATCCGGCTGCACCTGGCGGGGGACTCGCCGTTCGCCCGCGCCCGCACCGAGCTGCTCTACGGCGAGGAGCTGCGCCGGCGCCGCCACCCGGCCGCGGCCCGTGCGCACCTGCGCCGCGCCCTGGCGACGTTCGAGCAGTTCGGCGCGGTGCCGTGGGCCCAGCGCACCGCCGCCGAGCTGCGGGCCGCCGGCGACCACGTGGCCGCGGCGGCGCCGGAGGACACCAGGGCGGCGCTCACCGCGCAGCAGGCCCGCATCGCGGAGCTGGTCGCGGGCGGCGCCACCAACCGCGAGGTCGCCGAGGTGCTGTTCCTGAGCCCGCGCACCGTCGACCACCACCTGCGCAACATCTTCACCCGGCTCGGCGTCCGCTCCCGCACCGAGCTCGCCAAGGTCGTCTCGTAGGCCGGTGATTTCGCCGATGCCCGGCGCTTCCACGGACGCCAGGATGGGCTGACGGCCCGGGTACGCACATCGACGTGCGTGCCCGGGTTTGCGTTTGCTCAAATTTGACGGCGCGGGGGTCAACCGCGCCGGTCTCCGGCGGGTGTTGCCTTCAAGTGGATGCCGGAAGGGGACACGGGGTGGCCGAGGAAGACGGCTTCGAAGAGTTCTATCGGGGGACCCGGCAACGGGTCATGACATTTCTGTACGCCATGACCGGCGACCGCGTCGAAGCACAGGACGCGGCGCAGGAGGCGTACGTCCGGGCGTGGCAGCGGTGGAGCACCATCCGCGGCTACGACGACCCGGAGGCGTGGGTCCGCACCGTCGGGTACCGGCTGTGCGTGAGCCGCTGGCGCAAGGCCCGCAACGCGATCACCGCCCACCGGCGCCACGGCACCGACGCACCGGCGGAGCCGCCGAGCGAGAACACCGTCGCGCTCGTGCGGGCGCTGCGGCAGCTGCCGGCGGCGGACCGCGAGGCGATCGTCATGCACCACCTGCTGGACCTGACGGTCGCGGACGTGTCCGCCCACACGGGCGTGCCCGCCAACACGATCAAGACGCGGCTCGTCCGGGGTCGCAAGGCGCTCGCCGGGCTGCTCGGCACGGATCTGACGGGGGACTACACCAATGCCTGACCCGCTGTTCCAGACACTGTTCGACGACACCGAAGCGGTCCCGTGGGCGCCGAGCGGCGTCGTGCGTGACCGGGCCCGCGCCCGGACCCGCCGGACCCGGGCCGCGGCCCTCGCGGCCGCGACGGTCGCGGTGGTGATGGTCCTCGGCGGGGTGGCGCTCGCCGGCCGCGGCCCGGAGAGGCACGTCCAGCCCGGCATCTCGCCCACCGCCGCACCGTCGGCGACGCCGTCGCAGCCGGCACCGACGACGCCGGCCGCCCCGTCGACCGGCGCGTCCTCGACGAGCGCGTCGTCGCAGCCCGCCGTCGAGCCGACGGCGATCGTCGACAGCCTGTTCCTGCAGCTCGCCGACGTCGGCACCGGCTACAAGTGGGCCGCCACGGAGGACTCCGGCGGCGGTGACTGGACCGTCGAGTACGCCTTCTCCGCGCTGCAGTGCACCGGCAGCAGCATGTCGGGCCTCGGCGACAGCAAGGAGAGGACGATGGTCAAAGGCACCGGCCCGAACGCGTCCGGCGTAACTCAGTTCGTGGCCCGGTTCAAGCCCGGCACCGCCGCCCGGTACCTCGACGAGCTCCGTACGAAGATCCCGGCGTGCAAGCCCTCCAACGGCAAGTCGATCAAGATCACCGACCAGCGCTTCGCCGGCCAGGACGCGCTGCGGGTCGAGGTGACGTACGGCGAGGGGTACACGCCCGTCGCGCTGATCGTCGTCCGGCAAGGTGACCTGGTGTCGCAGTTCTCCGCGCGCGCGGCCGACCGCGACCAGGCGGCAGCACTCGCCCGCAAGGCGGCCGCGCGCATGTGCGGCGGCACCCCGGTCTGCTGACCCGGCGACCCCGGCTCCCGCAAGTGGGTGAACCCCGCTTGCGGGAGCCGGCGTGCGTGGCAGGATGCGAAATATGAGCGGCGTAAGAGTGCTGGTGGGAACACGCAAAGGTGCGTTCGTCCTGACCGCGGACGGCGCGCGACGCGACTGGAGGATCGACGGGCCGCACTTCGGCGGCTGGGAGGTCTACCACGTCAACGGTTCACCCGCAGACCCCGACCGGCTGTGGGCGTCGCAGTCCGGCGGCTGGTTCGGCCAGCTGATCCAGCGCTCCGACGACGGCGGCGCCACCTGGGAGCCGGTCGGCAACGACTTCACCTACGAGGGCAAGGTCGGCGACCACCTCTGGTACGACGGCACCCCGCGCCCGTGGGAGTTCAAGCGGATCTGGCACCTGGAGCCGTCCCGGGACGACCCCGACACGGTCTACGCCGGCGCCGAGGACGCCGCGCTCTTCCGCTCGACCGACGGCGGGCACCAGTGGCAGGAGCTGACGGGCCTGCGCACGCACGAGTCCGGCCCGCGCTGGCAGCCCGGCGCCGGCGGCATGTGCCTGCACACGATCATCCTCGACCCGGTCAACCGGGACCGGATCTTCGTGGCGATCTCGGCGGCCGGGGCGTTCCGCTCCGACGACGCCGGCGTGACCTGGCAGCCGATCAACCGCGGTCTCGTGTCGGGGCAGATCCCTGACCCGGACGCCGAGGTGGGGCACTGCGTCCACCGGCTGGCGATGCACCCGTCCCGCCCCGACGTGCTGTTCATGCAGAAGCACTGGGACGTGCTGCGCACCGACGACGCCGGCGGGCAGTGGCGCGAGATCAGCGGCGACCTGCCGACGGACTTCGGCTTCCCGATCGCGGTGCACGCGCACGAGCCCGAGACGGTCTACGTCGTGCCGATCACCAGCGACTCGGAGCACTACGTGCCCGGCGGCAGGCTCCGGGTGTACCGCAGCCGCTCCGGCGGCGACGAGTGGCAGCCGCTCGGCGAGGGCCTGCCGCAGGAGCACTGCTACGTCAACGTGCTGCGCGACGCGATGGCCGTCGACACCCTCGACGACTGCGGCATCTACTTCGGCACGACCGGCGGGCAGGTGTACGTGTCGCCGGACGGCGGTGACAGCTGGTCGGCGATCGTGCGGGACCTTCCGGCGGTGCTGTCGGTGGAGGTGCAGACGCTGCCATGATCCGCGTCGTGCTCCCCGCGCACCTGCGGCAGCTGGCGAAGGTCGACGGCGAGGTGCGCTTCGACCTCGACGGACCGGTCACCCAGCGCCTCGTCCTCGACGCCCTGGAGGAGCGCTTCCCGGTGCTGCGCGGCACCATCCGGGACCGGGCCAGCGGTCAGCGTCGCGCGTTCGTCCGCCTGTACGGCTGCGAGGAGGACCTCTCCAACGAGTCCCCGGACGCGCCGCTGCCGGAACGGGTCGCCAGCGGCAGCGAACCGCTGCTCATCATCGGCGCGATGGCCGGCGGCTGAGTCGGCGCGATGGCCGGGCGGCTGAGTCGGCGCGATGGCCGGCGGCTGACACGGGTGTCCCCGGTGCCCGAACGGACACCGGGGACGTCGTGACGGGTGGATCAGCAGGCGTTGCTGCGGAAGTCCGACACCGCCAGCCCGGAGAAGCCGCACGTGTACGGCGTGAACCGGGAGTCCTGGTTGAGCCAGCGCTTGAACCAGGAGACCAGCGCGCGGGACGTCGTCGCGTTCGTCGACTGCGGGAAGAAGTGGCTCGCCCCGGTCAGCTCGACGTACGTCTTCGGCCCGGCGAGGGTCGAGTAGAACGGCAGCGAGTGGCTGGAGACCGGCGCGATGGTGTCGGACTGTCCGCCCACGATCAGGACCGGCTCGCTGACGTTGTTCCACGTCTTGTCGCTGTTCCAGGGCGCGAGCGGCACCCCGGCCTTGACCAGCCCGCTGGTGTCGGCGGCGAGCGCCTCCAGCGTGCCGCCGCCACCCATCGAGTGGCCGGCGACGCCACGGCGGCTGCCGTCGGCGCGGGCCCGCACGGCAGACGACGAGGAGCTGACGGCCCAGTTCAGCGCGGCGAGGAGCTGGTTGCCGCGGCTGCCGGGCTGGTCGTAGATGCTGTTCGTCTCGATGCCGACGACCACGAAGCCCCACGACGACAGCCGCGGGCCGATCCACGCGAGGCTCGACCAGGTGGCGGTGAACCCGGGCGAGACGGCGATCACCGGGTACTTGCCGGAGGCCGTCGGGTAGTACACCCGGCCGCCGCCGAACCCGGAGACCAGGCTGGAGATGCTCTCGGACGTGGTCGCGAAGCTGCCGTTGCCGGTGATGTTGGCGGCGGTGGGTGCCTGGCCGATCTCGTCAGCGACCGCCGGACTGGCGACCGCCGCGACCCCACCACCCATGAGCGTGAGGACGACGGCCAGCCTGAGCAGGATGGTTCGCAACGCTGCACTCCTCTCGAAACACCTTCGTAACTTCGATGGGTGTCAGTGTGTGCAGCTCCCGGCCCCGTCCGTATCGGCGAAATCACCGGTGTTCGCCGGTGAACCTCCGTTCGGCTACCGTACGGACATGATCAGCGTCGGCGCCGGGGTCGACCTGCTCGTCGTCGCGTCGGTCCTGGCCGGCGTGCCCCTGGCCCTGCGCGCGACGCCCCGCCCCGGCGGCGGCCGCGGCCCGGGCTTCTGGCTGGCGCTCACGGTGGCGGCCATCTATCTCAATCAGGCGCTGTTCACCGTGTACGTGCTGCGCGTGCACCGCGGTGACCCGGCCTTCATCGCCCGCCACCTGCCGCCCGGCTGGTTCGACCTCGCCGATGGTGCGGCGGTGCGGGCCGTCGCGGACGCGTTCCCCGCGCCGGAAGTCCTCGAGTTCAGCGTGCTGCGCGTGCAGGCGTTCCTCGAGCTGCCGTTCGTGATCCTCGCCTACCTGTGCGTGTGCCGGTGGCTGGACCCCGTCCGGGCCAGGGCGCTGACCGCGCCCGCGGTGCTGTGGGCCGCCTGCGTCGCGTACTCCGTGGTGTTCGGGCTCGTCGAGTGGGGGCTGCGCAACCCGTACACGACGGACGACCTCGTGCTGCGGGCCGCCTCCTGCGTCGTGACGGCGGCGCTGCTCACCCGCCGGCCGCCGCGGCTCACCGGCAGGGCGCCGGCGTCGGGGGTGGAGGTGCTCCTCGCGGTCGGGTCCGCCGCGGCGCTCGGCGTGCTGGTGCTGGTGGTGTACGACACCGCGCTGCTCTACAACCTCGGCCACCTGCCGCGCCTGCTGCCGGTCGCGGCCGCGGCGGGCGGCGTCCTCGCGCTCGCCCGCGGGCTGACCCGCCGGGCCGGGACGCCCCGCGAGCCGGGCCCCGGGATCCGGACCGTCTCGGCAGGGCTGGCCTGGTTCGCGGCGCTGTTCTTCGTGCCGGCGCTGCCCATCCGGTACGCCATGGACCTCGGCACCCCGTGGCTCACCGTCGCCGGCGCGTCCGTCGTCGCCGGCGCGGCACTCGTGGTGACGGTGCGCGACGTGGTGGACCGGGCCGGCGCCGGGCGGTGGCTGGCGCGGATGGCGGTGGCGGTCCTGGCCGGCCTCGTCGCGGCGAGCGCCGCGCTGCTGCCCCCGCCGACCTTCCCCGAGGTGCGGATCCTGCTGGCCGCGGCGCTGTTCCTCACCGCGCTGACCGCGGTGTGCGCCGCGACGGACAGGGCCGCCGCGCGGGGTCGACCCCGCCCGGCGGCCCTGGACTGACGGGCGTTACGCGACGAACTTGACCCGCTGGCGACGGCGGTACGCGACGAACAGGAACGCGCCGGCGGCGACGAGAGCGGCACCCGCGCCGGTGAGGACCCAGACGTTCGTGCCGGTGACCGGCAGCTGCGGGCCGGCGCCGGGGGCGGGGGAGCTGGGGACGACCGGGCTCGGGGAGGCCGGGCTGGAGGGCTCCGCGGCGGCGGCGCAGGCCCGGACCAGGTTGAACGTGCCCTCCTGCAGCGGGTCGGTGAGCGCGACGCCGACGGCGAGGGCCCAGCCGGCGGGGGTCTTCAGCCAGCCGCCGCCGTCGGCGAGCGACCCGCTGACGCCGGCCGGAGCCGGGCCGGTCGGGAGGGGCAGCTTCTCGGCCTTGGTGTTGGCGAGGGCGTTCGCCGTCAGCCTCTTGGCCAGCGCGGTGGGGTCGGTCTCGACGAACGTGTAGACGCCCTCGTCGTCGAGGACGAGCACGACGAGGTCGTCGTACGACTGGCCGCCGTTCTTGACGAACAGGAAGATGTACTGCAGGTCCGTCCACCGGCCCTCGGGCTTGTCGAACAGCCAGCCGTCCTTGTCGGCGACGGCCTTGCCGGTGTCGATGCCGGCGCAGCCCTTGGTCGGCGCGGTGGCGGCGTAGACGGGCTCCTCGAACACGAGCGCCGCGCCGGGGAAGTCGATGTCGCCGAGGTCGTCGCCGGCCGCGGCGGACGAGGGGGCGGCGAGCCCGCCGACGAGCAGTGCGGTGGCGGTGGCGGCCGCGGCGGCGAGCCTGACGATTCCCCGGAGCTTCATGCGGTCCTCTTCTGTGATCGACGACGGACCTGGGGAATCTCCCAGCAAACTCCCAGTGCGGCAACACGCACCATTCGGACGCAAGGCGGCATACGCCCGCAGGGTGGATCGGCCACGTGGCAGGTCTGACCGAAAGTACGAGCGTCCGGTCAACGCAGCGTGGTGAGCCTGGCCCTGATCCGTTGCGGCAGCGAGGGGCGCGTGACCGGTGGGGCCGGTGGGGCTGGTGCCGTCATCGTGGGGAACGCGCCCTCGTCGACCCGCACCACCGTCTGCGTGGCGGGTGGGGCCGGGGCGGTCGGGTGCGGGCCGGCCGGGAGCGCCTCCGGAGGGTGCACGGTGACCCCGTGGAGCCGGCGCAGCTCGTCACGGACCTCGACCCGGGTCCAGTCGCCGGGGGCCCGGACCGTGTGGTCGCGGAGGCGCTGCTCGTACCAGAGCGACACCTCGGCCGGAGGGGCCGCCGTCGCGAACCAGGTCGTGGTGATGTGCCCGCCCGCCGCGGCGTGGGTGCGCAGCGTGTCGAACGGCGTCAGCCCCGGGAAGTGCTCCACCCCCGTCAGCCTAGGCGCAAACTTCCTGCACCCATCGTGCCGAAACAGGTGTACTGTCAGCCCCCAGGAGGCCCGCGATGGTGTTCACGGTGGACGTTCCGGCCGAGCTCGTGCAGGGCGACGCCGACGAGGGCTACGGCGCGGTCGCCGACGCGTTCCGCCGCAACTTCGCCGAGCGGGGCGAGATCGGGGCGGCCTGCGCCGTGTACCGCGACGGGCGCAAGGTCGTCGACCTGTGGGGCGGCTACCGCGACGGCCGCACCAGGGCGCCGTGGCGGTCCGACACGCTGGTCACCGTGTTCTCCTCCACGAAGGGCGTGTCGGGGCTCGCGATCGCGGTCGCCCACTCCCGTGGCTGGATCGACTACGACGCGACGGTCGCCACGTACTGGCCCGAGTTCGCGCGCAACGGCAAGGAGACGGTGACGGTCCGGCAGCTCCTCGCGCACCAGGCCGGGCTCGCCGCGATCGACCGCCCGCTCACCCTCGCCGACCTGGCCGACCTCGACGTGGTCGCCGGCGCGCTCGCCGACCAGCGCCCGGCGTGGCGGCCCGGCACCCGGCACGGCTACCACGCGATCTCGCTCGGCTGGTACGAGGGCGAGCTGCTGCGCCGCGTCGACCCCGCCGGCCGGACGCTCGGCCGGTTCTTCGCCGAGGAGATCGCCGCGCCGCTCGGCGTCGAGTTCCACGTCGGCGTGCCGGACTCCGTCGACCCGGACCGGATCGCGTTCCTGCACGGGTACCGCCCGGCCGAGCTCCTGCTGCACCTGGGCACCATGCCGCGCGGGTTCGTGTTCGGGTTCCTCAACCCGCGCAGCGTGACCGCCCGGTCGTTCGCCAACCCGAAGGTCCTGTCGGAGATCGGCAACTACAACCTGCCCGAGGTGCGCCGCCTGGAGCTGCCCGCGGCCAACGGCACCGGCGAGGTCCGCGCGGTCGCCCGCGCCTACGGCGACGCGGCCACCGGCGGCGCCGCCCTCGGCCTGGCGCCGTCCACATTGGACGCCCTGACCCGCCCGGCCGCGCCGCCGGCCGGTGGCGTGCGGGACGTGGTGCTGCGCGTGGACACCGCGTTCTCGCTCGGCTACCTGAAACCGTTCCCGCGCCTGCGGTTCGGCGCCGCCGGCGACCGGGCGTTCGGCACCCCGGGCGCCGGCGGGTCGTTCGGCTTCGCCGACCCGGAGACGGGCGTGGGCTTCGCCTACGCCATGAACCGCGCCGGCTTCCACCTCTGGGACGACCCGCGGGAGCTCGCCCTCCGCGAGGCCCTCTACAAGGATGTCCTCGGCGAGCGCTCCCAGCGCCCGGACTAGATCCGGAAGCGGCCGACGGCGAGCTGGAGGTCGGCGGCGAGGCTGTTGAGCTCGGCGACGGTCGCGTCGACCTCGGTGAGGGTCGAGGTGGTGGTGTCGGCGGCGTCGGCGACACCGGCGATGTTGCCGGCGATGTTGGCCGCGCCGTGGGCGGCGTCGCCGACGCTGCGGCTCATCTCGCTGGTCGTGGCGGTCTGCTCCTCGACGGCGGAGGCGATCGTGAGCTGGTAGTCGTTGATCCGGGCGATGATCCGGCTGATCTCGCCGATGGCGTCGACGGCGTTGGCGGTGTCGGACTGGATCGCCTCGACCCGGCGGGAGATGTCCTCGGTCGCCCGGGCGGTCTCCTGGGCGAGGTCCTTCACCTCGCTGGCGACGACCGCGAACCCCTTGCCCGCCGCGCCCGCGCGGGCGGCCTCGATGGTGGCGTTGAGGGCGAGGAGGTTCGTCTGCTCGGCGATCGAGGTGATCACCTTGACCACGTTGCCGATCTCGGCCGAGGAGTCGCCGAGCTTGGACACCGTGCGGTTCGTCGACTCGGCCACGCCGACCGCCTCCGAGGCGACCCGGGCGGCGTCGTTGGCGTTCTGCGCGATCTCGCGGATCGAGGCGCCCATCTCCTCGGAGCCGGCGGCGACCGTCTGGACGTTGTGCGACACGGTGCCGGCGTCGCCCGCGACCACGTTCGCGCGGGCCGCCGCGGCCTTGGCGCTGTCGGCGATGCGGGTCGTGACGCTGGTCAGCCGGCCGGTGCTGCCGCCGAGGGTGCCGGCCGCGGCGGCGAGCGTGTGCACGGTGCGCCCGACGCTCTCGTTGGCGCGGTTCATCGCGGCCGCCATCGCGCCGAGCTCGTCGCGGGCGTACACCTCGGCACGCAGGGTCAGGTCGCCGTCGGCGACGCCGCGCAGGGTGTCGGAGACCGACCGCAGCTGCAGGTTCATGCGGCGCGCGATGCCCAGCGCCAGCAGCAGCGCGAGCCCGAGCCCGACGATGAGCGAGCCGACTGTCCAGTTGCGGGCGCTGGTGTAGTCCTGGCGCGCCGCGGCCGCCATCGCGTCGGACTCGGTGGTCTCCTGCTGCTGCAGCTTCGCCAGCGACGCGTTCATCTGCGCCTCGAGGCTCTGCCAGAGGGTGTTCGTGGCGGCCGTGTCCGACGGCACGGTCAGGCCGGGCGCCGGCTGCTTGCGGAAGACGACCACGTCGCGCAGGTTGCTGTAGTCGGTGAACGCCTTGGCGAAGTCGTTGAGGGCGGCCTCGCGGGCGGCGGAGCCGGCGAGCCGGGTGCGGTACTTCGCGATCGCCCCCTCGATCATCGCGTCGCCGCCCTCGACCGCCTGGGTCCCTCGCGGGCCGAGCGTCGGGTCGTAGGCGGACCAGGCGAACAGCGACTGGCCCCGGTAGTTCTCGCTGACGCCCTGCCGGATGACGACGAGCTGCTCGACGCTCTCGAGGTGCCGCGTCTTCAGCTGGCCGAAGCGGTCGTTGAGCCGGGCCATGCTCGTGATCGACAGGACGCCGACGCCGATCGCGACCAGCGCCACGAGCGCGATGCCGATCAGGTTCTTCGTCCCGACGGACCGGTCGGCGACCCAGCCGGCCAGCGCGCCGCGGCGGACCGTCACCTGGACGAGGGTGCTGTCAGTGGTCATGGGACGTCCTTGCCGACGACGGGAACAACCGGGCCGTCCGGTGCATCGGCGTTGCGATCGCGGTATTGAGGGTTTAGACCGCGACAGTCTCGGACAGGGCGGCGGCCACGACGAGCGACTCGATGCCGCGCAGGCACACCTCCAGCATCGCGGGCGAGACGGCCGCGGTGTCGACCCGCCAGGTGAGGTCGACGGCGTCGGTGGCCGCGCCGGCCGCCGGGTCCACGTGCAGGAAGCAGGTCGCGTCCCACTCGTTGGAGCTCGGCCCCCACCGCAGCACGCTGCCCTCCAGCGCGGCGGTGACCTCGGCGGGCGAGGGGATCCCGCTCGGCGGCGGGGCGGAGCGGCGGCGGTCGTTGAAGTAGCAGCCGGTGTCGAGCTCCACGCCGCGTTCGGCGCCGACCCGGTCGACGAGCGCCCACAGGTCGCGCGGGTGGTAGTAGGCGTACATCCCGGCGGTCAGCTGGCTCTTGAACGTCCGCGCGATCACCTCGGCGAACGGGGCGGCGCCCGTGTCGATGACGGCGAGCCCGGCCTGGGCGAGGTTGCTGACCGACTCGGCGAAGCCCGGGCGGAAGCGGTTGCTGACCACGATCCGGAACGCGCCGACCGGCTGGCCCGACAGGCGGCCGAGCATCATGGCGTACGCGGCGAGCAGGATCGTGCCGCTGTGCACCTTCGTCCGCTCGGCCACGGCGGCGAGGGCGAGGTGCGTCGCGGGTGACGTGAGCGTCGCCTCGCACCAGCGCTCGGGCTGCGGCTCGAGCGGCACCGGGAACCGGCGGGGCTCGATCGTGCGCAGGTGCTTCTCCCAGTAGCGCAGCGACGCCTGGTGCTGCCGCCGCGCGCCGGCGCCCTGCTGCGCCGCGGCGAGCTCCAGGGGCTGGATGCCGGCGACGGGCGCGAGGTGGCGGCCGGTGGCGGGGTCGAGGTTGGCGAGGTCGGCGATGAGCGCCTCGAAGCCGTAGCCGTCGATGACCATGTGGCAGTACAGCGCGACGAACCACAGCGCGTCGTCGGTGCCGGGCCGCGCGACGACCGCCATCCGCACCGGCCAGTCGGTGTACGGGTCCCACGGCGCGGCCTCGTACCGGGCGCGGATCGTCGCGGCGAGGCGCTCCGGGTCGCCGTCGTCGTCGTACACCTCCAGGACGACGGAGCCGGAGGACGACAGCGCCTGCTTCGGCGGCGCGTCGGTCCCGGGCCCGTCGGGGACGAGGCGGGTGCGCAGCGACTGGTGGCGGCTCATGATGAACCCGAGGGTGGTGGCGACGTCGCCGACGGTCGTGCCGGCGGCGAGGGCCATCGTGCCGCCGGTCCACTCGGTCGCCTCGACGACCTGCATGGACCGCCAGGCGGCGAACTGTCCCCAGGTAAGTTCCCCGATGCCGCTGCCATCCCCTTGAAAGGGCACGGTGATCCGATGTGTCACGACAGTCCCCAAAAGATGGCCGGCGGCATCGAGGTCAGAGCAATACTCAGAGAGAGCGGACGGCCTTCATGGCGGTCTCCTTTCTAATATTCGCCCGTCGATCGATAATTGCCCGCGGGCAGTGCCGGGAGCGTATCGGCAGGGCCGCTTGAAGCGGAAGAGCCGGCGGTGCCGATTGCGGCGGTTGTCCGCATTCATCGCACCCGTTAGGGGTATTGAAAGGGTCTCTTGAGCGGGAGAGATGAATTGATTTAAGTACCTGATACGAGATTATCATCGTCAATTCGTACCGGTCCGGAAATTTCCTGCCGACTACGACAAAGGCGCCGCGTCGCTTACTGTCGTGACCATGAAGGCGGGCATGGCGACGATCGGTGACGTGGCACGGCAGGCGGGCGTGTCCCCGAGCACCGTCTCGTACGTCCTGAGCGGCAAGCGGACCATCTCCGAGGAGACCCGCCGCAGGGTGCTCGCCGCGATCGACGTCCTCGGCTACCACCCGCACGCCGGCGCCCGGGCCCTGGCCAGCAACCGCTCCAACGTGATCGCGCTGATCATGCCGCTCTACACCGGGCTGTACGTGCCGGTGCTGATGCAGTTCGTGATCTCGGTCGTGACGGCGGCCCGCCGCCACGACCACGACGTGCTCCTGCTCACCCAGGACGAGGGCGTGCAGGGCCTGGAGCGGGTCGCCGCCAGCTCGCTCGCCGACGCGCTCATCGTGATGGACGTCGAGCTGCACGACCGGCGGCTGCCCCGGCTCCGGACGCTGGGCCGGCCGTCGGTGCTCATCGGGTTCCCCGCCGACGCCGACGGGCTCACCTGCATCGACCTGGACTTCGCGGCGGCCGGCGCGGCGTGCGTCGAGCACCTCGCCGACCTCGGTCATGCCTGTGTGGCCCTCGTGGGGTCGCCGCCGGAGGTGTACGAGCGGGAGCTCGGCTTCGCCAGCCGCACCGCCGCCGGGTTCGACGAGGCGCTGCGGCGGCGTGGCCTGCGGGGCACGACCGTCCCGTGCGAGCCGACCCCCGACGCGGTCCTGTCGACGGTGCGCGGCCTGCTGGACCGCCACCCGGACCTGACCGGGGTGGTGGTGCACAACGAGCCGACCGTGCCGCCGCTGCTGGACGCGTTCGCGGCGCTCGGCCGGCGGGTGCCGCGGGACGTGTCGGTGGTGGCGATCTGCCCCGACGAGGTCGCCGAGCGGGGCAAGCCGCGCCTCACGTCGGTGAGCATCCCGGCGGAGGAGGTGGGCCGGCGGGCGGTCGACCTGCTCATGGCGAAGCTCGACGGCCGCCAGGTCCCCGAGGCGACCCTGCTCCCGCCGGCCTTGACGGTCCGCGACAGCGCCGCCCCGGCCCGCCGGCCCTGAACCGCGGTCCTGCAGAGTCTTCTGCGGCTGCCGGCTCGGGCCACCGCGCAACGGCTTTGCGCCGCGGCGGCCGGTGCGGCTCGGCGCCCCCGTGCGGCGTCGGCGTTCAGCAGCGGAAGGATTCGCCGCGGCTCGTACCGTCGCGGAACCAGGGAAACAGCGGCGCCGCCGCGGCCGGAACACCCGATCCTGACCGCGGCGGCGCCGCTCCGCACCCCTGGGAAGTCGCTAGGCGAGCCTGACGGTCAGCCGGTCCACCTCGGCGTCCACGGCGATCAGCACGCCGGCGGGGTCGCGAGTGAGCCGGCCGGCATCGACGGCCGCCACCGTGTCGATGCCGGCCAGCTGCACCCGCCAGGGCGCCGGGCTCCCGTTGTCCCGGCGCACCTCGACGGTCGTCCCGGCCCTGCGCACCGCGAAGCTCGCTCCGGCGGTGCCGCTGAGCCGGCCCTGCGGCGAGGGGATGTCCACGGTCGTGCCCGCGCCGTCGGGCAGCTCGTGGACCCGCAGGGTGACGCCGTCGGCGTATGGGTAGTCGGGGCGGTCGTCGCGCGCGCCGAGCGGCACGACCGAGCCGGGACGGGCGAGCACCGGGAGGTCGCCCATGCCGTACCGGCGCCGGATCCAGCCGGGCCCGCTCAGCACCTCGCCGCTGCGCAGGTCGGTCCACCGCCCCGCCGGCAGGTAGAAGCTGACGTCGCCGTCGGCGCTGAACACCGGCGCGACGAGGATCGAGCCGCCCAGCATGTACTGCCGGTCCAGGTGCGCGCAGGCAGGGTCGTCGGGGAACTCCAGCGCGAGGGGGCGCAGCACCGGCAGGCCCTCGCGGTGCGCGGTGACGGCCGCGCCGTACAGGTAGGGCATGAGCCGCGCCTTGAGCCGGGTGTAGTCGCGCAGGACGGCGACCGCCTCGTCGCCGAAGTGCCACGGCACCCGGTAGGACTCGTTGCCGTGCAGCCGGCTGTGCGAGGACAGCAGCCCGAACGGGATCCAGCGCATGAAGACGGCCGGATCCGGCGTACCTTCGAAGCCGCCGATGTCGTGGCTCCAGAACCCGAACCCCGACATGGCCAGGGACAGCCCGCCGCGGAGGCTCTCGGCCATCGACTCGAAGGTGGCGCTGCAGTCACCGCCCCAGTGGACCGGGAACTGCTGCCCGCCGGCGGTCGCGGACCTGGCGAAGAGCACCGCCTCGCCGTCGCCGCGGCGCTCCCGCAGCAGCTCGAAGACGGCCTCGTTGTACAGGTGCGTGTAATAGTTGTGCATCCGCAGCGGGTCGGCGCCGTCGGACCAGACGACGTCCGTGGGGATGCGCTCGCCGAAGTCGGACTTGAAGCAGTCGACACCGAGGTCGAGCAGGTGCTTCAGCTTGTCCTGGAACCAGGCCCGCGCGGCCGGGTTCGTGAAGTCGACGAGGCCCATCCCGGCCTGCCACTGGTCCCACTGCCACACGTCGCCGTTGCTCTTCCTCACCAGGTACCCGGCCGCCGTCGCCTCCTCGAACAGCGCGGAGCGTTGCGCGATGTACGGGTTGATCCACACGCAGATCCGCAGGCCCTTCGCCTTGAGCCGGGCCAGCATCCCGGCCGGGTCGGGGAAGGTCACCGGGTCCCACTCGAAGTCGCACCAGTGGAACTCGCGCATCCAGAACGTGTCGAAGTGGAAGACCGACAGCGGCAGCCCGCGCTCGGCCATCCCGTCCACGATGGAGGTCACGGTCGCCTCGTCGTAGGACGTGGTGAACGACGTGGACAGCCACAGGCCGAACGACCACGCCGGCGGCAGCGCGGGCCGGCCGGTGAGCGCGGTGTACTTGCGCAGCACGTCGCGCGGCGTCGGCCCGTAGATGACGAGGTACGACAGGACCTGCCCGGGGACGCTGAACTGCACCCGCGACACGGCCTCCGAGCCGACCTCGAACGACACCGGACCCGGGTCGTCGACGAACACCCCGTAGCCGGCGCTGGTCAGGTAGAACGGGACGTTCTTGTACGCCTGCTCGCTGCTGGTGCCGCCGTCGGCGTTCCAGACGTCGACGGTCTGGCCGTTCTTGACCAGCGGACCGAAGCGCTCGCCCAGGCCGTACACCACCTCGCCGACGCCGAGGTTGAGCTGCTCGCGCAGGAAGTGGCCGTCCGCGGTGCGCAGCGCGGCGAGCGCCTTCGGGGCGCTGGTGGTGAGGACCCGCCCCTCGGCGATGAAGTCGAGCCGCCACTGCCCGCCTTGGCTGTTGCCCTGGCCCTGGCCCTGGCCCTGGCTCGTGCCTTGGCTGTGGCTCGTGCCGTGGCTTTGGGGGCCGTCCAGTGCGAAGCGGGCGCTGAGCGCGCCGGCGGTGAACGTGACGGCGTCGTCGTCGCGGGTCACCTTCGCGTCGGCGGCCGGGTCGGCGTCGATCCGGAACCGCGGCCCCCGCGGCGCGCCGCCGGTGTGCCGGCTGACCCGCACCGCGATCACGTCCGGCGCCGGCGTGGTGCACTCGATGGTGAACAGCGGCGTGTTGAGCGTGTCGCCCCGGCCGGTGACCCGGCGGGTCGGCGCGTACACCGACAGGCTGTTCGCGCCGACGGCCACATCCCGGACGTGCACCGGGTACAGGGGGTGCACCCCTTCACGCAGCTGCCAGTACCCGTCGCTGAACTTCATGCACGACCCAATCCCTGTCGAAGCGCTTCGACAGGTGACGGTACGAACCCCTCACCAGCCTGTCAATCGGCCGGGCCCCCGCCGTGGACGCCGCCGGGCGGGGCTGTGAAACTTCCATCGTGGCTGTACCGGATGCGCAGTTCCTCGCGATGGTGGACAGGCTCGCCGAGGTCGAGCGGTCCCACGCCGCGGATTACACGTCGTTCAGCGTGCGCGGCAAGCGGTTCGGCTATTACTGGCCGCGCACGCACACGACCGGCCTGAAACAGACGCTGTCGGAGCAGATCGCCCTTGTCGCCGAGCGCCCCGACGTGTTCGAGGTGCAGTTCACCTCCGGCGGTTTCGGCTGGGTCGTCGTGTACCTGGAGCGGATCGACGCCGACGAACTGACCGAGCTGCTCTACGAAGCGTGGCAGTTATCCGCCCCCGAGTCGCTCGTCCAGGATCACCCGCTGCGCTTGTAGGCTTCGGGTCATGTCCCTCACCGCGGAGTTCGAGCAGGCCCAGATCGACGTCAAGCAGCTCGACCAGCGCCCCGGCAACGACGTCCTGCTGCGGCTCTACGCCCTCTACAAGCAGGGCACCCACGGCGACGCCACCGGCAAGCGCCCCGGCGTCTTCGACATGGTCGGCCGCGCCAAGTACGACGCGTGGCAAGCCCTGGCCGGCACCGCCCAGGAGGACGCCCAGCGCCAGTACGTCGCCCTGGTAGCCGACCTGCGCTCCTGAGCCTCCGGCCCCACCAGCGTCAACCAACGTCTGCGCGCAAGCCTCGGGCCCATGTAGCGCCAGGTCGGGTCATGCAGTGTCGTCAGCGCGAACGCCACACGTCCGTCCGCGCCACATGTCCGCCCCACACCGCGAGTCGCCCGGGCACGCATGTGCGCTCCGGCCGCACGTCGGTCCGCACCGTGGCCCGGCCGTGCCTCGTGCCTGTCCGGCAGCGCGTCTGTCCGCGCCTGGGGCTGGCCTCCAGCGCATCATGTTCACAGCCTGACGGCAGGCGCCTCAATCAAACGTTGGTCAATGCCCCAAAATGTTCCCAAATCGGCATCGACGCTGCGCGATCAACCCCGAATTTGAAGATCGCTTTGTGGGTGGATCGCGCAGCGTCGTTTCACAAATGCCACATTCACGGGCATTGACCAACGTCTGCACGCAAGCCCTGGGATCATGTGGCACCAGGGCAGGGCGCGCGGTGTTGGCAGTGCGAGCGCACCACGCCGGTCCGCACCACGCCGGTCTGTTCCCACGTCGGTCTGCCCCTCACGGCGGTCTGTGCCGCGGGTTGGTCTGTGCCGCATGTCCGTCCGAGCCGCGGGTTCGCCCCGGTATGTGTCGTCCTGGCTGCACGTCTGGCTGCGTCCCGCATCCGGCTGTGCCGCATGTCCATCCGCGTCGGACGTCCGCCCTGCCGCGTGTCTGTCCGGGCCGTGGTCTGGCTTGCTGCGTGCCCACCTTTGCTGCGTGCCCACCTTTGCTGCGTGCCTGTCGGCGCCGCGGGCTCGCCCTCGGTGGGGGTCGTCGGCGCATCACGTTTATGGCCTGACAGCGAGCGCTTCATGCAGACGTTGGTCAATGCCCCGGAATGTTCCTAAATCGGCATCGACGTTGCGCGATCTACCCCCGATTTGAAGATCGTTTTGGGGGTGGATCGCGCAGTGTCGATTTCACAAAAGCCACAATTATGGGCATTGACCAACGTCTGCGTGTGAGGTTGGGGGTCGTGTAGTGCCAGGGCGGGGTGTGCTCCTGATCCGCCCAGGTTTTGGGGCATTTGGGGTGATTCTGTTGAGGTGGTGCTGGGCGGGCTCATCTTGTGGGCCGGCCCGGAGTGCGACTTGGAGCAGGCCGTGTGGCGAGGGCGGCTGCTGGTGCGCCGTGTCGACCTGGCGCGCGGGTTGCTGGCATGTGCTGGGTTCGCCTGGGTTCTCCGGGGTGGTCCGGTCTTCGTCGCGCCGGGTGGTTGATGAGGTGGCCAAGGGGATTGTGGTTGGTGTGTGCGTGTGGGTGCCAGGTACTGAGAGCGCTCTCTTGACCGCGGTCGTCGTGGGTGTATAGGTTCGACCGGGGTCGATCTGTTAAGTAACCGTACGGACTCCGCCAGGTCCTCGGGAGGCCACATGCACGTGAAGCTCATCAAGGCTCGCACCCTGGTCATGCTGGGTGCGACCGTCCTGTCGTTCCTCACCGCGGTCGCGGTGCGGGACGCCGCCAGCAACCCGGCCGCCGCCGCCATCGGAGGGCTCACCTGGTCCGACGAGTTCGACGGCGCGGCCGGCAGCGCACCCAACGGCAGCAAGTGGAAGTACGACGTCGGCGGGGGTGGCTGGGGCAACAACGAGCAGCAGTACTACACCACCAGCACGAGCAACGCGGCCCTCAACGGCGCCGGGCAGCTCGTGATCACCGCCCGCCGGGAGAACCCGGCGAACTACCAGTGCCACTACGGCACGTGCCAGTACACCTCGGCCCGGCTGCTGACCGCGGACCGGTTCACCCAGGCGTACGGCCGCTTCGAGGCAAGGATGAAGCTGCCGCGCGGCCAGGGCATCTGGCCCGCGTTCTGGATGCTGGGCGCCGACATCGGCAGCAACCCGTGGCCGAACAGCGGCGAGATCGACATCATGGAGAACATCGGCAAGGAGCCGAACACGGTGCACGGCACGATCCACGGGCCGGGGTACTCCGGTGCCGAGGGCATCGGTGCCGGGTACACGATCGGGGCGCCGTTCGCGGACGCGTTCCACACGTTCTCGGTCGAGTGGGAGCCGAACGTGCTGCGCTGGTACGTCGACGGCAACCTGTACCAGACCCGGACCCCCGCGGACCTGGGTGGCGACCGGTGGGTGTTCGACCACCCGTTCTTCATGCTGCTGAACCTCGCGGTCGGCGGCTACTGGCCCGGCTACCCGGACGGCACCACCCAGTTCCCGCAGACGCTCACGGTCGACTACGTGCGGGTCTACGGGTACAGCGGCGGTGGCGGCGGCGGGAGCACCGGACCGATCATCGGCAACGGCAGCAACCGGTGCATCGACGTGCCCAGCTCCAACGCGGCCGACGGCAACCGGCTGCAGATCTGGGACTGCAACGGCACCGGCGCGCAGCAGTGGACGATCAACGCCGACGGCTCGATCCGCGCGCTCGGCAAGTGCATGGACGTCTCCGGCGGCTCCACCGCCAACGGCGCGGCCGTGCAGCTGTGGACGTGCAACGGCAGCGGCGCGCAGAAGTTCACGCTCAACGCCGCCGGCGACCTGGTGAACATCCAGGCCAACAAGTGCGTCGACGTGCAGAACGCGGCCACCGCCAACGGCTCGAAGCTGCAGCTGTGGACCTGCGGCGGCGGCAGCAACCAGAAGTGGCACCGCTGACGTAGGTCAGGTCCGGCGCCACCGGAGCACCTCGAGGGCTGCTCCCACGCTCACCACGTTTTCGGACAGGGGGCGAGGGAGCAGCTCGTCGGCGCGGGCCAGGCGGCGCAGCACCGTGTTGCGGTGGGTGTACAGCCGTTCCGCGGCCCGGGTGGTGCTGCACTGCTCCCGCACGTAGGTGAGGACCGTCTCGTGGGTGGCCGCGTCGGCGTGCAGGAGGTCGCCGAGCGTGTCGGCGAGGAACTCGTCGGCCTGCGTCGGCTCGGCGGTGAGCAGGGCGACGAGCTGCACGTCCTCGTAGCGGGCGACCTGCTGCGGCGAGGTGAGCCGGGTCAGCATCCGCTGCACCGCCGCCGCGTCCAGGTGGCTGCGGCGGAAACCGGCGACGTCGGTGCCCGGCCGGCCCAGGGCGACCCGCACGTCGGGATGGCCCGGCAACGACGGCAGCGGCGCGGTCCGGGACGGGAACCAGACCCACAGCGCGGCCGTCCCGGCGACCACGGTCAGGCGGTGCGTGGCGCCGGCCGCCCGCATCACCGTCTCCGCGGCGCCCTCCAGGTGCTCGGTCGCGCCCCACACGATCGCGGCCGTGTGCGGACCGGCCAGCCCGTACCCGAGCTGCGCCTCGGCCCGTGACCGGCTGATCGGCGCGCCCTCCAGCAGCAGCGTCACCGCTGCCCGGCGCTCCGCCGACGCGCCCCGGGTGAGCTCGGCCCGCTCCGCCTCCATCCGCCGCGACACGGTGGCGACGGTGTCGTCGATGAACGTGGAGATCGACAGCGCCGACGCGTCCAGCAGCTCCCGCAGCCGCACCGGGTCGGAGGTCAGCTCGAAGCAGATCTCCATCCACCGCCGCCACGCGACGCTCTGCGCCGTGCGGTACGCGTCCAGCCCGCGCTCGTCGAGCCCGCGGCGCACCATGTCCCGGGCCGCGTCGAGCGCCTCGGCGCCGGTGTTCGCCGGCACGCGCCGCCCCGGGTGCCGCACGTTCTGCTCCGCCCAGTGCAGCAGGTTGGCGAGGTTGGCCCGCTTCGTCGCCTCCGCCAGGACCGGGTCCGCGGCGACGGGCCGCATCCGGTCCCCGCCGAGCGCCGCCGCGTGCAGCTCCTCGATCCAGTCGGCGCGCGGGTCGAGGGCGATCTCCGCACCTCGGCGGAAGAGCTCCCTGACCTCCGGTGACAGCGCCGGCCACGGTACCGACGCAGCATTCTGCACCATCCGGCGAGTATTCCGGTGCACGTTGGACTGGCGCAAGGCGACGTGCAAGGCGCATCGTCGAGGTCATGAGCACAACGCCCGCCGAGCATCTCGACGTCGTCATCGTGGGCGCCGGCATCTCCGGCATCGGGGCGGGGCGCTACCTGACCACGCGCCTGCCGGGCAAGACGTTCGCGATCCTGGAGGCCCGGGCCGCGTCCGGCGGCACGTGGGACCTGTTCCGCTACCCCGGCATCCGGTCCGACTCCGACCTGCACACGTTCGGCTACGAGTTCAAGCCGTGGCGGGACGAGGAGTCCATCGCCTCCGCGCCCAGGATCCTGCGGTACGTGCGGGAGACCGCCACCGAGAACGGCCTCGACGCCCACATCCGCTACCACCACAAGGTGCTCGGCGCGGCGTGGTCGAGCGACGAGGCCCGGTGGATCCTCGACGTCGAGCGCACCGACACCGGGACGCGGACGCGGATGACCGCCCGCTGGCTGTTCTGCGCCGGCGGCTACTACCGGTACGACGCCGGCCACACCCCGCACTTCGAGGGCCGCGAACGGTTCGCGGGCCCGATCGTGCACCCGCAGCAGTGGCCCGAGGACCTCGACTACGCCGGCAAGCGCGTCGTCGTCATCGGCAGCGGCGCCACCGCCGTCACGCTGGTGCCCGCCCTGGCCACCGCCGCCGCCCACGTGACGATGCTGCAGCGCACGCCGACGTACGTGATGCCGGTGCCGAAGAAGGACCCGATCGCCAACGCGCTGCGCCGGTGGCTCGGCGACGAGCGCGGCTACCGGGCGGCGCGCCGCAAGAACATCGCCCAGCAGCGCGCGGTCTGGCGCTTCTGCCAGAAGCACCCCCGCCTCGCCCGGCGGATCATCCGGCGGATCAACGTCAAGCAGCTGCCGCCCGGGTTCCCCGTCGACGAGCACTTCAACCCGCCCTACGGCCCCTGGGACCAGCGGCTGTGCGCGGTGCCCGACGGCGACCTGTTCCGGGCGATCCGCCGCGGCACGGCCAGCGTCGTCACCGACCGGATCGCCACCTTCACCGAGCACGGCGTGCTGCTCGAGTCCGGGCGGGAGCTGGCGGCGGACATCATCGTCACCGCGACCGGTCTGCGGGTGCAGGCGCTCGGCGGGCTGCGGCTGACCGTCGACGGGGCGCCGGTGCACCTGCCGGACACGGTCGCGTACAAAGGCATGATGCTGTCCGGGGTGCCCAACCTCGCCTTCGCGATCGGCTACACCAACTCGTCGTGGACGCTGAAGGTCGGGCTGCTGTGCGAGCACTTCTGCCGGCTCCTCGCGTACATGGACGCCCACGGCCACGACGTCTGCCGCCCTGAGGTCGGCGACCCCGCGATGCCGACCAAGCCGTTCCTCGACTTCGCCGCCGGCTACATCCAGCGAGCCGTCGACCAGCTGCCCCGGCAGGGAGACCGCATGCCCTGGCTCACCTCCATGGACTACCACTCCGACGTGAAGCTGCTGCGCGACGGCCGCGTCGACGACCCCGCGCTGCACTTCTCCGAGGCACTGACGAAGGTGGACGCATGACCGAGGACCTGTTCGCCGAGCTGCCCGGCGGCACGACCATCTGCCACCGGGTCGAAGGCCCCGCGGACGGGCCGGCGCTGCTGCTCGTCGCCGGGCTCGGGCTGGACCTCACCTCGTGGCCGCGGCGGATGGTCGACGGGTTCACCGGCCGCGGGCTGCGGGTGATCACGCTCGACAACCGCGACACCGGCCGCTCCACGCGCGTCCGGGCCCGCCCGCCGGGCATGCTGCGGCAGCTGCTCGCCCGGCCCGTGCCCGGCGCGTACGACCTCGGCGACATGGCCGCCGACGTGGACGGGCTCCTCGGGCACCTCGGCGCCGGCCCGGTGCACGTGCTCGGCATGTCGATGGGCGGGATGATCGCGCAGACCCTCGCCGCCCGGCACCCGGCCCGGGTCGCCACGCTCACCTCGGTCTTCTCCACCACCGGCGACCGGCGGGTCGGGCAGCCGGCCCGCTCGACGCTGCTGCGGATGGCGAAGCGGCCGGCCCGCACCGCCGAGGAGGCCGTCGACCGGCACCTGTCGCTGCTACGGCACATCGGCTCCACCACCGACTTCCCGCCCGACGAGGCCCTCGAGCGCGCGTGGGTCACCGGCGTGTGGGACCGCGCCGAGGGGCGGGCCAACCCGGCGGGCGTCGCCCGGCAGATCGGCGCCATCCAGGCATCCGGCGACCGCACCGCGGAGCTGCGGTCGATCGCCGCCCCGACGCTCGTCATCCACGGCGACACCGACCGCATGGTGCACCCCAGCGGCGGCCGGGCGACCGCCGCCGCGATCCCCGGCGCCCGGCACGTCGAGATCGCCGGCATGCGCCACCACTTCGCCCCCGGCGTCATCGACCGCGTCGTCGACCTGACCGCCGGCCACATCACCGCCACGGCAGGGGTCCGCGAATGAGCAAGGTCTCCGGCAAGGTCGCCGTCGTCACCGGCGCGGGCTCCGGCATCGGGCGGCAGCTCGCCGCCGAGCTCGCCCGGCGCGGCGCGCGGCTCGCCGTCAGCGACGTCGACGAGGCCGGGCTCGCCGCCACCGTCGAGGAGGTCAAGGCCCTCGGCGCCGAGGTGCACGCGGCGCCGCTCGACGTCGCCGACCGCGCCGCGGTGCTCGCCCACGCCGCCGCCGTCGCCGCCCACTTCGGCGTGGTGCACCAGGTGTACAACAACGCCGGCGTCGCGGGCGGCGGGCGCAGCGTCCTGGACAGCGACTGGGCCGCGTACGAGCGGACCATCACCGTCGACCTGTTCGGCGTCATCCACGGCACCAAGGCGTTCCTGCCGCACCTGATCGCGTCCGGCGACGGCCACGTCGTCAACGTCTCCAGCCTCAACGGGATCATGGCGCAGCCGGCGCTCAGCGACTACTGCGCCGCCAAGTTCGGCGTGCGCGGCTTCACCGAGGCGCTGCGCGGCGAGCTGCTCGCCGCAGGGCACCCGGTCCGCGTCAGCGTCGTGCACCCCGGCGGGGTCCGGACCAACATCGCCACCGCCGCCCTGGCGCACGCCCGCGGCCAGGGCGCCGACGTCACCGCCCGCGACGAGGCCCGCACCCGCCTCTACAACGAGAAGCTGCTGACGATGCCCGCCGACCGCGCCGCCCGCATCATCGTCGCCGGCGTCGAGGCGAACCGGCCGCGGATCCTCGTCGGCAACGACGCCAGGTCCGCCGACCTCCTCGTGCGGTGGTTGCCGCGCTGGTACCCGAGGCTGACCGCCCGCCTGGAGCGTCGCCTTTCCGCCGCCACCTGACCGCGGTTGCGCCGGGGTGGCAGAGTGCGAGCGTGCACGAGATCGTCACCTGGCTGCGGGACCTGCCCACCGGCTGGTTCGTGGTCCTGGCCCTGGCCGAGAACGCGGCGCTGGTCGGGATCACCGCCCTGCTCGGGCACTGGGCGCTGAGGCTGCCCGGCGCGCACCGGGTCACCCCGCCGCCCGGCCCCGTCAGCCGCCTCGAGCTGGCGCTGGTCGCCGTCGCGACGGTGCTCAACGCGGCGGTCACCGTCGCCGGCTGGTGGCTGTGGCGCGCCGGGATCATCACGTTCACGCTGCCGCTCACCTGGCGGGCGCTGCCGGACCTCGTGGTGCTGCTGCTGGTCATGGACGTGTTCCTGTACCTCAGCCACGCGACCGTGCACGTGCGGTGGCTGTTTCCGCTCGCCCACCGGCTGCACCACGTCTTCGCCGACCCGCGGCCGATCACCCTGTTCGCGCTGCACCCGGTGGAGGTCGCCGGGTTCGGCGGGGCGTGGCTGGCGATCCTCGCCGTGCACCCGTTCTCGGCCTGGGCGGTCGCCGCGTACACCCTGCTCAACCTGCTCTTCGGGATCCTCGGCCACCTCGGGGTGGAGCCGCTGCCGCCGCGCGTGCGGGCCTCCGCGGTCTTCAAGTGGGTCGCCACCCCGGCCATGCACGCGGGGCACCACGCGACGCCGCGGTACAACCTCGGCTTCTATACGACGGTGTGGGACCGCCTCTTCGGCACGCTCGAACCCGGCTACGACGCCCGCCGCACGGGCGCACCGCCCAGAACGCCTGTAGGCGACACAACGGGCATCGGCATCCCGACAGCGCCGTCCGCCGGATGATCCAGAATAGGTGCTCCACCCCCTCGAGACGAAAGAAGCGAATAGCCATGCGAGCCACCCGATCGATCGTCGCCGCCACGACCATGCTGCTGCTCGGCATGGGGCTCGCCGCGTGCTCGTCGCAGTCCGACGACCTGGAGAAGCAGCTGACCAAGGCCGGCTACACGAACGTGTCCGCCGAGGCCGACTACGACACCGTGTACGACAAGAAAAAGAAGAAGAACGTCAAGAAGCTCGACGACTACGAGGCCGACGCGAAGGCCGGCAGCTGCAGCGTCGAGATCGAGCAGGACTCCGGTGACCACGACTACGTCATCGAGACCGTGAACGGCAAGGACGTCAACTTCAGCAACCTCACCGCCAGCGCCCTCATCGCCGAGCTCGCCAAGCAGAACGTCCGGTGCTGAGGTAGCGCACCGGCTCAGCGCCTGCGGCGCTCGCGGGGTCCCGCCTCGGCCGTCTTGTACGTGACCAGCGGGACCGTGGTCGCCACCGGGGTGGCCAGGCCGTGCGCCTCGAGGTCGCCGATCACCTGCTCGATGCGCTTGTACGCGGTCGGCGCCTCCTCGAAGAGCAGCTGCCGGTCGCCGCACACGACCAGCGAGCCGACCGGCGTGCGGCGCAGCTCCTCGACGGTGTGCTTGGCCTTGCCGCGGCGCAGGGCGTCGGCCCGGGACATCTTGCGGCCGGCACCGTGCGCCACCGAGTGGTTCGCCTCGGCGCCCGCGTGCGCGGCGACGAGGTACGACGGGGTGCCGCGGGTGCCGGCGACCAGCACGTCCCGCCCGTCGCCGGGCGCGGCGCCCTTGCGGTGCAGATAGACGCGGTCGCCGTCCTCGCCGGCGCGGACCTCGGCGAGGTTGTGGCACTGGTCGACGACGGGTTCGGACAGCTGCGCGCCGAGGGCGTCGGCGACCCGGGCCGCGAGCAGCCGCCGGTTGAGCGAGCCCCAGCGCACCGCGTCGTCGTGCGCCGCCAGGTACGCGGCCGGGTCGGCGGCCGGTCCGGCTCCGTGGACCTCGGTGTGCGCGCGCAGGATCCGCTCGCCGAAGCCGCGGGACCCGCTGTGCACGACGAGCACGAGGTCGCCGGCGGCGAGCCCGAGCCGGGCGGCGTGCCCCTCGTCGAGGACGGTGCCGACCTTCGCCAGCTCCACGAAGTGGTTGCCGCGGCCGACGGTGCCGAGCCCTTCGACGTGACCGCCGGGGATCTCCCCGTCGACGAGGCCGGGGTCCAGGGGGACGTCCAGGTCGGGGAACTTCGCGGCCAGCTTCTCCGGCACGGCCCGCTTCAGGCCGATCGGGAACACGGCGATGCCGCAGCCGATGTCGGAGCCGATGAGCAGCGGGTACAGCACCGTCGACGCCATCGCGGCGCCGATCGGCGCACCCTTGCCGGGGTGCAGGTCGGGCATGCCGGCGACGTGCAGCATGCCGTCGAGCGCGGCGACCTGGTGGCACTGTGCGACGGCGTCGGACTCGATCCAGCTGCCGGGGCCGGCGAACACGGAGACGGTGGCGGACATGGTCCTCGCTTCAGCGGGAGGAGGGGCATGGCAACACGGGGGTGTCCGTCAGCGCGTCATGCCGTCCATGATCGTTCGAACCCGCCGGCCGCGGCAACCGGTTTTCGGCGCCCCGGCGCCCCGGCGCCCCGGCGCTCCAGGATCCCCGGAGCGCCGGAGCGTGCGTCGCGCTCAGTCGAGGGTGAAGGTGGCGTCGGCGCGGCTCGTCGCGTCGGTGGCGGTCTGCACGAACAGTTCGGCGCCGTTGTGCCGCACGTACCGGCCGGGGAAGTTCTGCGACTCGAACGACACCGCCGTGCCGCTGGCGAGCCCGGCCCGGCGGAAGAAGCTGGCGTCGGCCTTGAACGTGGCCGAGCCGTCGTTGCGCTCGACCCACACCTCGAAGTTCCTGTGCCGCAGGAAGTAGCCCGGGAAGTTCGTCGACTCCAGCGACACGGTGCCGCCGCCGTTGAGCCCGGTCACGATGCGGAACTGCGCGTCGGCGAGCGGCGTGACGTCCGCGTCGATGCGGGCCCGGAAGTTGTAGTGCCGCACGAAGGCGCCCGCGGAGTTGTACGACTGCAGCCGCACCGGCGTGGCGCCGTCGGGCACCGGGATGCCGAAGTTCGGGGTGCCGTCGGCGTTCCAGTACAGCTTCTGCACGCGGGTGCGGCGGTTCGGGTCGTTGAGGGGGTCGCCGGTGATGTCGCGGTAGCTGCGGTCGTGGTACACGAGGATGTCGCTCTGGCCGTCCTCCGACGTCGTGAACGAGTTGTGGCCCGGGCCGTACTGGCCGGTCGACGCGTTGCTGGTGAAGACCGGCTGCGGGCTCTTCACCCACGACGCCGCGCTGAGCAGGTTCGCCGACGCGGACGCCGTCAGCAGGCCGAGGCAGTAGTTCGCGTCGGTGGCGCTGGCGGAGTACGCGAGGAAGATCCTCCCGTTGCGCTGGATGACGGTCGGGCCCTCGTTGACCGCGTACCCGCGCTTCTCCCAGTCGAGGGTCGGCGTCGCGATCCGGACCGGCGTGCCGGTGATGGTCCACGGGTTGCTCATGCGCGCGATGTACACGTTGGAGTTGGTCGCGATGCCGGGCTCGGACTGCGCCCAGATCAGGTACCGGACGCCGCCCACGACGAACGTCGAGGCGTCCAGGGCGAACGTGTCCCAGGCGGTGGTGATGCGGCCCTTCTCGGTCCAGGTCGCGGTGAGCGGGTTCGCGCCGGTGCCCTCCAGCACGTACATGCGGATCGCCCAGACGTTGTCGGTCGCGCCGGCGGCGAAGTACACGTACCACTTGCCGTCGATGAAGTGGATCTCCGGTGCCCAGATGTGCGCGCCCATGACGCCGCTGGCGTGCTTGCGCCAGATGACGGTCTCGGCCGCGGTCGACAGCCCCTGCAGGGTCGTCGCCCGGCGCAGGACGATCCGGTCGTACTCGGGGACGGTCGCGGTGAAGTAGTAGTACCCGTCGGTGTGCTTGACGATCTGGCTGTCGGCGCGCTGGTTGACCAGCGGGTTGGTGAACTGCACGGCGGGCGACGCGGCGGCGGGCCCTGGGGTGGCCACGAGCGTGGCCACCAGCGCGGCGGACGTGGCGATCAGGGCGGCAAGGACCGCGAGCAGACGGCGGCGCATGAAGACTCCTCGTGGCGGCGGGGGTACGTCATGTTTGCGCTCACATCGGCTCTTGTCAACGGTCCTGCGCCGTCGTCGTGTTCTTTCGCGCTCCTCGTGTGAACGCGAACATGGTCCGTGCCTACGGCACCTGGTCGACCGTGCCCCGCGGGGTCGACGCGTTGCACCGGCGGATCCTGGCCGCCGTCAGGCGCGAGCCGACGACGAGCCCGTAGCGGCGCACCGCCTCCATGCCGTAATTGCTGCACGTCGGGATCTGCCGGCACCGCGTCGGCAGGTGCGGCGAGAGCCAGCGCTGATACCCGCGGATGGCCACCATGCCGGCCCGCCCCGGGCCGCTGGCGGTCGCCCGGGGCTTCCTCGTCGGCGTGCTGATCGCCATCGTGCCGAGCAGCATCGTGCCCAGCATGAAGTTGCAGTCACAGCCCGGCACGTCGCATCCGTCGCACCCGTCGCAGCCCGGCACGTCGCAGCCGCTGAGGCCGTCGCACCCGTCGTACCACTTCGACCTGCGCTGGCCCTCGTTCTCCGTCTCCACGCGCGGCATTGTGTCGTGCCCCCGCAACGTTGATCAACCCCGCTGTCGGCTGTCCGTCGCCGTGCCCGCCGGTCAGGCGGGCACGGCGCGGGCTCAGCCGCGGCTGTGCAGGTGGGGCAGGTGCAGCTCGGCCGGCTCCGGGGGCAGGTCCTTGACGCCGGCGGCGACGGCCTCCTCGTGGCGGCGGTGCGCGGACGGCAGGGCGAGCGAGGCGACGACCGCGAGGACCGCGACGCCGGCGCAGACCCAGAAGCCGGCGGTGAAGGCGGCGTCGGTCGGCAGCCCGCGCGGGGTGCTCTTGGACGTGATGACGGCGGCCACGACGGCGGTGCCGATGCTGCTGCCGATGGTGCGGGCGATGGTGTTGACGCTGCTGGCCTCGCCGGTCTGGGCGGCCGGGACGCTCTCGATGATGGCGTTGGACATGGCGGCGAAGGACAGGCCGATGCCGGCGCCGGTGAGCACGCCCGAGGCGAGCACCTGCCAGACGGCGCCGTGGGCGACGGCCGGGAGGGCGAAGGCGGCGACGACCGCGACGGCACCGAGGAACATCGGGACCTTCGGGCCGAAGCGGCGGTTGAGCAGGCCGGCGATGGGGCCGAAGACGACCATCATGAGGACCGTCGGCAGCAGGAAGAGGCCGGACTCAGACACCGACTTGCCGAAGCCGTAGCCGGTGGCGGCGGGCAGCTGCAGCAGGGTCGGCACGAGCAGGAACGTGCCGAACATCGCGAAGCCGAGGATCAGGGCGACGAGGTCGGTGGCCCAGACGCCGCGGATCGACATCAGGCGCATGTCGACCAGCGGCTCCTTCACCCGCAGCTCGACCAGCACGAAGCCGACGAGGGTGGCGACGCCGAGCGCGAGCAGGCCGGTGGTCTTGCCGTCGGTCCAGCCCCACGACTGGCCCTTGCTGATCGCCAGCAGCAGCGACACCAGCGACACGGACAGGATCCCGGCGCCGAGCACGTCGAGGCGGCCCGGGGTGCGCACCGGCGACTCCGGCATCCCGAAGATCGCGCCGAGCAGCGCCACCACGACCAGCACCAGGGGCAGCCAGAACAGCCAGTGCCACGACAGGTGCTCGACGATCGGCCCGGCGCCGACGATGCCGACACCGGCGCCGACGCCGAAGATCGCCGACAGCAGGCCGACGGTGACGGCGACCTTCTCGCGGGGGAGCTCGTCGCGGACGATGCCGATGGACAGCGGCAGGATCGCGCCGGCGGCGCCCTGCATGGCGCGGGCGACGATGAGCACCGCGAGGTTCGGGGCGAGCGCCGCGAGCAGGGTGCCGGCGGCGAGCACGGCCAGGACGCCGATGAGGACGCGGCGCTTGCCGGCCATGTCGCCGAGGCGGCCGAGGATCGGGGTCAGCACGGAGGCCGACAGCAGGTATGCGGTGAGGATCCAGCTGATGTCCGCGGTCGAGGCGTTCAGGTCGCGGGCGATGGTCGACATCGCGGGCGCCACCAGCGACTGGAGCACCGCGAAGGCCAGGCCGCCCAGCGACAGGTAGACCACCAGCAGCGTGCTGTTGGCGTGCCGGGCGGTGGCCGGCGGTTCCAGGGTTCGCGTCATGAGGTCCTCGCGGAGCTATGTAAACGATTGCTGACTTGCCAAGTATGGGCGGCCCGCAAGCTAAGTCAACAATCGTTTACGTCACACCGGGCGGCGTCTACCCTGGTGGCGTGACGAGTGAGGACGCGACCGGGGTGCGCCGCCGGGACGCCGCGGCGACCCGCCGGCTGCTGCTGGAGGCGGCCCGCCGCCGGTTCGCCGCGGACGGGTACACGGCCGCCACCGTGCGGGACATCGCCACCGACGCGGGCGTCAACGTCGCGCTCATCAACCGGTACTTCACGTCGAAGGAAGGCCTGTTCGAGGCGTGTCTGGCGGGGGTCGGCGACGAGCTCGGCCGCACCGTCGGCGACGTGACGCTGGACCGGATCCCGCACGACATCGCGGCCCGCCTCGCCGGCCCGCACGCCGCCCAGCACCGCACGCAGCTGCTCCTGCTGCTGCGCTCCTCCGGCGACGAGAAGGCCGAGGCGATCCGGGTGGAGATCCTGCGCCGCTTCGCCGAGAAGATGACGGCGGCCGCCGGCCTGCGCCCCGACGACGCCGGGATCCTGCGGGCCCAGCTGGCCCTGGCCGCGTCCATCGGCATCGCGCTGCTGCGCGCCTCGACCGCTCTCGAGCCGCTCGCCTCCGCCGGTCAGGACGACCTCGTCGACCCCCTTACCGACATGTTCACGGCCCTCATGGCACCGCGCGACGCCTGAGTGTGCCACTTTGGCACACGTTGGCTTGCTCGTGTGCCACGTGCGTGCCATAGTGGTGCCATGGACCTGAACTCGTATGTGGCCAACCTCGGACGTGAGTTCGCCACCCTCGCCGAAGCCGGCGGGGAGGAGGCGCGTGCGGTGGTCGAGCGGCTGACCGGGCCGCTCGAGTCGGCGATCCGCATGACGCTGCTCGAGGCGCTGTCCGCCGCCGCCGACGAGATCACCCTCGACCTCGCGCCGGGCTCGGTGGAGCTCCGGCTGCGGGGCCGCGACCCGAACTTCGTCGTGACCCTGCCGCCCGCCCCGGCTGTGGCCCCGGCCGAAGCCAAGGCCGCCACGGCGGCGGACCTGGCGGCGGCCGAGCCGCTCCTCGCCGAGGACGGCCCGGCCGCGCGGATCAACGTCCGGCTGCCCGAGCAGCTCAAGGCCGCGATCGAGGAGGCCGCCGCGAAGGAGGGCCGCTCGGTCAACGCCTGGCTGAGCCGGGCCGCCGCCGCCGCGCTCCAGCGATCCGACCCGCGCGCCGAGCCCGCCGCGGCCGCGCCGCAGGCCAGGCAGGCGCTCACCGGCTGGGTGCGCTAGCCCGCACCGCTCCTCGTCACCACCCTTCACCAGCACTGAGCCGGCACTGAGCCGGCACTGAGCCGGCACCGAGCCGGCACTGAGCCGGCCCAACCGCGCTGAGCAGCGCAAACGGCTCACCTACCCAGGATGTGGGGATCACCATGCCAACTTTCACCACCCCCGAATCGATCACTGTCACTGTCGAGCTGGGTGTCGGCGACGTGCGCATCGTCGCGAGCGACCGCACCGACACCGTCGTCGAGGTCCGCCCGAGCAACGACGCCGACGAGTCCGACGTGCAGGCCTCGAAGCAGGTCCGGGTCGACTACGCCGACGGCGTGCTGCGGGTGACCGGCCCGAGGTCGCGGCTGTTCGACTTCTCCCGCAGGACCAGGTCGGTCGACGTGTCGATCGAGCTGCCCAGCGGCTCGCAGGTGTCCACCGAGCTCCAGGTCGGCGGCGTCCGCAGCGACGGCCGGCTCGGCGAGTGCCGCGTGCGGACCGGCGCCGGCAACGTCTCGCTCGCGGACACCGGCCCGCTGCGCCTGGACACGGCGGCCGGGCACGTCACCGTCGCCGGGGTCGCCGGCAACGCCGAGATCCACACCGGCACCGGCAAGGTCCGCGTCGGCGACGTGCGGGGCAGCGCCGTGGTCAAGAACTCCAACGGCGACACCACCATCGAGTCCGCCGCGGGTGACGTGCGGGTGCGCAACGCCAACGGTGACATCGCCGTCGAGCGGGCCGGCGCGGGCGTCGACGCGAAGACCTCCAACGGCGCCATCCGCCTCGGCGAGATCGCCCGCGGCTCGGTCGTCCTCGGCACCGCCATGGGCGACCTGGAGATCGGGATCGCCCAGGGCACCGCCGCGTGGCTCGACGTCACCACCGGCTTCGGCCGCGTGCACAACCTGCTCGACAGCGCCACCAAGCCCGAGCCCACCGACGAGACGGTCGAGGTCCGCGGCCGCACCTCGTACGGCGACATCACCGTCCGCCGCTCCTGACCTCATTCACAACGGAGGAACCGCCATGTTCGACAGATGGGGCAAGTTCGTCGTCCGGCGCGCCTGGTGGGTCATCGCCGGCTGGCTCGTGGGCGCGGCGCTGATCATCGGGCTGCTGCCCGGCCTCTCCGACATCACCAGCGGCGACCAGGGCAGCTTCCTGCCCGACAGCTACGAGTCCGTGCAGGCGATCAACCTCGCCAAGGCCGCGTTCCCGGAGCAGGCCACGTCCACCGCGATCGTCGTGGTGAAGCGCGCCGACGGCGGGCCGCTGACCGCCGCCGACCAGACCCGGGTCGGCGCCCTCGCCACCGCGATCGACGGCGCGCACGTCGCCGGGGTCGGCAAGGCGCTGACCGGCCCGCAGGCCGTCGCGCCCAACGGCCTGGTGCAGCTCGTCACCGTGCCCATCACCGCCGCCCTGACCGACGCGCAGGGGCAGCTGGACGCGGTGACCAAAACCCGCGACGTGATCAAGACGGACCTCGCCGGCACCGGGCTCAGCGCCGGCGTCGCCGGGCAGGTGGCCCAGGTCGTCGACAACAACGACACGTTCAACACCGCGTTCGCGGTCGTCGGCGCCGCCACGTTCGCGCTGATCATCGTGCTGATCCTCATCATCTTCCGCAGCCCGATCGCCGCGCTGCTGCCGATCGTCGTCATCAGCGTGGTGCTGCAGGTGTCGTCGAACCTGATCGCGGCCGCCGGCAAGGCGTTCGGCTTCAACGTCGACCAGAGCCTGCAGACGCTGCTGCTGATCGTCCTGTACGGCATCGGCACCGACTACCTGCTGTTCCTGCTCTTCCGGTACCGCGAACGGCTGCGCGCCGGCGAGGACCGGAAGACCGCGATGGTGCACGCCGTCGCCCGGGTCGGTGAGGTCATCACCTCGGCCGCGGCCGCCGTCATCGTCGCCTTCCTGGTGCTGCTGCTGGCCAGCTTCGGCGGGTTCGGCTCGCTCGGCCCGGCGCTCGCCATCGCCGTCTTCGTCATGCTGGTCACCGGCCTGACCCTGATCCCGGCCCTGGTGAGCCTGATCGGCCCGGCGACGTTCTGGCCGTCGAAGGCGTGGCGGCGCGAGCCGAAGGGCACCGCGTTCCTGCGCATCGGCGCGGCGCTCGGCCGGCGGCCCGCGGTCGCGGCGGTCGCCTCCGGCGTGGTGCTGGTCGCGCTCGCCGGCGGGGTCCTGCTGTACAAGGCGGACTACGACTTCGCGGCGGGCTTCCCGAGCACGACCGAGTCGGCGAAGGCCGCCGCCGACCTGGAGCGCGGCTTCCCGCAGGGCGCGCTGGACCCGACCGAGGCGTACCTCACCACCGGCGACGGCAGCCCGCTCACCCCCGCGCAGCTCGACCAGTTCGGCGCCGCCGCCGCCAAGGTCGCCGGGGTCGGCGGCGTCCAGCCACCGGTCACCGCGGCCGGCGGGACCGTGGCCCGCTTCGCCCTGCTGCTGTCGGTCAACCCGGCCTCCAACGAGGCGATCGACCTGGTCCACGACCACCTCCGCGCCGACCTGCACGCCGTCGCACCACCCGGCACGAAGGTCCTCGTCGGCGGCACCACGGCGATCTACGCGGACATCAACGCGGCCAACAACCGCGACCTGTCGGTGATCCTGCCCGTCGCGGCGCTGCTCATCGCGGTCATCCTCGGCCTGCTGCTGCGCAGCGTCGTCGCGCCGCTCTACCTGGTGGTCGCGGTGCTGCTCAACTTCGCCGCCACCCTCGGCGCCGCGATCTACCTGTTCCAGAGCCTCGCCGGGCGGCCGGGGGTGACGTTCCAGCTGCCGATCGTGCTGTACCTGTTCGTCCTGGCGATCGGCACCGACTACAACATCCTGATGATCGCCCGGCTGCGGGAGGAGGCGCGGGCCGGCAACGAGCCCCGGGCCGCCGCGGCGCTCGCCGTCCGGCACGCCGGCCCGTCCGTCGCCGCGGCCGGCCTGATCCTCGCCGGCACGTTCGCGGTCCTCGCCCTCGCCCCGGTGTCGTTCCTGCAGCAGATCGGGTTCTCGGTGGCGGCCGGCATCCTGCTGTCGGCGTTCGTGATGTCGATGTTCCTGGTGCCGGCGCTGACCGCGCTGCTCGGGCACGCCGCCTGGTGGCCGGGGCACGGCGACGCCGCCCGGACCCCGGCCGTCGACCTCGGCAAGCCCCAGGAGGCGCCGGCCGGGTCGCACTGAACCAGGAAGGCCGCGAACGGCAGCGGCGGCACCGCCCCGGACCCGACCGTCCGGGGTGGTGCCGCCGTCGTGCCGTCGTCGACGCCGGGGGTCAGTCGTCGTCGACGGCGACGCCGTGCAGGGTGGCGAGCCCGGCGAGGCCGTGGTCGTACCCCTGCCCGATCGCCCGCAGCCGCCACCGGCCGTCGCGCCGGTAGACGGTGGCGAGCAGCAGGCTGCGCTCGGTGGTGGCCGCGTCGAGGGTGGCGCGGGCGTGGGTGGCGCCGTCGCCGGTGCGCGCGACGAACTCGACCGGTCCGAGGTCCCCGAACGTGTGCGTGCCGGTGATCGCGGCGGCGAGCACGATCCGGCTGACGTCCTCGGGGATCCGGCCGAGCCGGACGTCGACGAGCGCCTCGTGCGGCACGTCGAGGGTCAGCTCCACCGACCCGTCCGCCGCCGCGGGCTGGTTGTAGAAGACGAAGTCGGCGTCGGCGCGGACCTGCTCGTCCGCGTCGGTGAGGAACGCGACCACGTCCACCTCGGCGCCCGCGCCCGCCGGCCAGCTGACGGCGACCGTCCAGTCCTCGACGCCGTCGGGCAGGTCGATGACGGCGCCCCGGGACAGGACCACCGCCGCGGCGACCGGCGGCGGCTCGACCGGCGCGGCACCGGGTGCGGCGGCCGGCGGTTCGAGGGCGTCCGGGGTGCGGACGGGCAGGGCGAGGGCGGTGACGGTGGCCCAGCGGCGGTCGTTGTCCGCGCCGGGGAGGGCCACGACGCCGTTGACCCGGGCCGTCAGGTTGACCGCGGCGATCCCGCCCAGGTCGGCGATCCGGTGGCGGACCTCCGCCGCCTCGGCGTGGGTGCCGCCGAGCACGAGCAGGCACCGCCCGGCGAGCGGTCCCGCCGGTGCGGCGGCCCGCTGCGACGGCACGCCGGCCCGGGGGCGGTCCTCCGGCTTCGGCGTCCCGGGCTCCACGTCCGCCAGCAGTGACGCGAACGTGGCCTCGGAGACGACCGGCACGGCGTACATGGCGGCGGCGCGCAGCTTCGAGGTGGCGGCGGCCGCGTCGTTGGTGACGAGCAGGCCGGTCCTGCCGCTGACGGTGTTCATCACGTCGAGCCCCGCCTCGGTCGCGCGGGCCGCGAGGGCGTCCCGGGCCGTCGCGGTGGTCCCGGTGATGGCGACCTTCGCGCCCTGGACCAGGCGGCGGCCCGGCGTCCAGCGACCCGGCCACGCCCACGGGCAGACGGGCCGCGGCAGCCGGGCCGGGTAGACCGGGTCGACGGCGGCCGGGTCGCAGGCGCTCAGCGGCAGGTCGACGGCGAGGGCGTCGGCGGCGGCGAGGCTGTGCCGGAGGATCTCGGTGAGGACCCGGGTGTCGTCCTCGGCGTCGTGCGGCCGGGCCTGCGCCACGCCCCAGTGCGCGGCGAGCGCCGCCAGGGACAGGCTCGCCGTCGGCAGGTCGAGGCGGCGGCTCAGCGCGAGCGTGCACAGCCGCCGGCTGACCGGGAGGCGGTGCACGGCCCGGTGCGCCTCCGCGGCCAGGAACTTCCAGTCGAACGCGGCGTTGTGCGCGACCAGCACCCGCCCGTCGAGCAGCCGCGCGAGCTGCCCGACGACCGCGTCGAAGCGGGGCGCGCCGTTGAGGCGCTCGCGCGTGATCCCGTGGACGTGCACCGGGCCGGGGTCGCAGCCCGGGTCGACCAGGGTCGACCAGACCTGCCCGAGGGTCCCGTCGGACTCCATCTGCGTGACGGCGATCTGCAGCACCCGGTCGCTGGGCGCGTGCAGGCCGGTCGTCTCCACGTCGACGACGGCGTACCGCAGCGGGTACCGCGTCGCCGCGCTGGCCGGCAGGGTCAGCATGACCGTCACAACAGGGTCCTTCCGGTGGGCGGGAGGCGATTCTGAACCCGCCGCGCCGCGGAACCGCGCCGCGCCGCGCGGCGTGTCGCCGACCCGCGCCGAACGGTGGCGGGCCGGCGGGCGGAACGGTCACCCGCCACGCCCCGAACGGCGGTGGCGGTGGTGACGGCATGCGTTACCGTGCGGGAGGTGCAGAACGAGATCGTCGCGGTCACCGTCTATCCCCGGCAGGCCCGCGTCACCCGGCGCGGCCAGGCCACCCTCGAGGCCGGCGAGCAGCTCGTCGAGATCGGCCCGCTGCCGATGGGCATGGACACCGACTCGATCCGGGTGAGCGGGCGCGGCCCGGCGGCAGTCCTCGGCGTCGACGTGGTGCTCAAGCGCCACGCCGAGCCGTCCGACGGCACCGTGACCGCCGTCCAGGAGGAGCGGCGCGCGCTCGAGGACGAGCTGGCCGAGATCGCGGACGCCGAGACGGTCCTGCGGCAGCGGCAGGCGTTCCTGACGACCCTCGGCGAGCGGGCCAGCGGCGCGTACGCACGGGCCCTCGCCACCGGCGACGCCGCCGCGGAGACGGTCACCGCGTTCACCGCCACGATGGGCGGCGAGCTGTCGTCGGTCCTGGCTGGCGTCCGCGACCTGCAGCGCCGGCGCACCCGGGCCGCCGACCGGATCGCCGCCCTGGACCGGCAGCTGCTGGACCTGTCGGGCAAACGGGAACCGGACGCGCACTACGCGGTCGTCGCGCTCGCCGTGTCGGCGGCCGGGCCGGTCCAGCTGGACGTGTCGTACCAGGTGCCCGACGCCGGCTGGCGCTCCACCTACGACGTGCGGCTCACCGGCGAGACGCTGCGCCTGACCTGGTTCGGCCTGGTCGAGCAGCACTCCGGCGAGGACTGGCCGGAGTGCGAGCTGGCGCTGTCGACGGCCCGCCCGTCCGGCGTCGTCGCGATCCCCGAGCTGCAGCCCTGGTACCTCGACCTGCTGATGCCGCCACCGCCGATGCCGCCGATGCAGTCGTTCGCGGCCTACGGTGCCGCGCCCGGTGGTGCTCCCGCTCCCGCGATGGCCCCGGCGCCCCGCGCGATGGCGAAGGAGCAGTTCGACGGGTTCGCGGAGGTCGAGATCGCGCAGGCCAGGGTCGAGGAGGGGCCGGTCGCGGCCACCTACCGCCCGGCCCGCGCGGTCCCGGTGCCTGCCGACGGCACCACGTCCCGCGCGACGGTGCTCGTGCTCGACCTCGGCAGCCAGCTCGACCACGTCGTCGCGCCGTCGCGCTCCACCGACGTGCACCTGCGGGCGAAGGTGACCAACACGTCGCAGCACACGCTGCCGCCCGGCCAGGCGGCCGTCTTCCACGAGGCCGACTTCGTCAGCAAGACCGCCCTGTCGACGTGGGCGCCCGGGGAGGAGCTGGAGCTGGCGCTCGGCCTCGACGACCGGGTCCGGGTGGAGCGGGAGCTGACCCGCCGCACCGCGACCAAGGCGACGCTGGGCTCCAGCCGGCGCCGCGAGGTCGAATACCGCACCACCGTCGGCAACTTCACCGGCCGCCCGGTGCGGATCACCGTGCTCGACCAGCTGCCGGTCGCCCGCCACGACACGATCACCGTCCGGGAGACCGTGCTGGAGCCGCCGCCGGCGGAGCGCACCGACCTCGGCGTCCTCACCTGGCGCCTGGTCGTGCCCGAGGGGCAGAGCCACACGGTGCGGCTCGGCTACCGCGTCGAGACCGCCAAGGGCGTCGAGCTGTCGGGCTGGCGCGAGTAGCGACGCTCCCGGCGCCGGGCGCCGGCGTGAGCGGCGACGGAGAGCGCCGCACCGGCCGTCGATGTACAGTCCACTGGGTGGTCACTTCGATGACTTCCGCCCAGGATCTGTGGGGCTACGACTTCCGGTACAAGCGCGACATCGCTGAGCTGAGCTACCGGTATGTCCTGAACCCCGCCTCACCGCACAGCGACTGGGCGCTGCGGGAGATCATCCAGCCGGCGTTCCGCGCGCTGCACCGCGAGTACGGCGTGACCGCCGAGCCCCTCGCCTACGGCCAGCTGCCGCGGGACCGGCCCGGCCGCGCCACGTACGTCATCTACGGGCCGACGAACCCGCTGCTGATGCCGCCGGAGGAGCAGCACTATCTCGCGGCGCTCGCCGCGACCGGCGCCAGGACCAACATCATCTCGGCGTACCCGCTGACCGAGACGAACGAGGACCGGCCCGACTACGCCCTGGCCCGCACCGTCGTGCCGCAGCTGTGCGACGCCCTCGACATCAACGCGATCTACCCCGACCACCTCGACCTGGCCCGGGTGCTGCGCACCAACACGTGGCAGGACGTGCACGCCAACGCGATCGGTGAGACGGTCCGGGTCAAGTACCACCCGACGCAGAGCGTCGATCTGGACGACCGGGCCGTGCTCGACCGGCTGCGCGTGCGGCACGCCGGGGAGGTCGCGGAGCTGGCCCGCATCCACCGCGAGCACCACCTGTGGCAGCGCAAGCCCTACACCGACGGCTCGATCATGTTCCCGCACGACGGGCACTGGCTGGTGTCCCAGACGGTCACCGACAAGGTGTGGATGACCGCCGCCGACTACGACCTGATCACGTCGTTCGACGAGGGGACGCAGAGCCTCACCTACACGGGGGAGCGCCTGCCGAGCTCCGACGCGCCCGAGTTCCTGATGCTGAGCAGCCTGATGGCCATGCAGGGCCGGCGGCCGCGGCTCCTCGTGCACTTCCACCACCGGGAGCTGACCCGCGGCCGGCGCCACCGCGATCTCGTCTCCGACACGCGGATCGAGAGCGGGCGCTTCGCCGCGGGCCGGCAGTTCTTCCGGGAGCTGCGGCAGAAGTCGACGAACTGGTTCATCATCCGCGAGCACGGCATGGTGTGGACCGGCGACTCGGTCGTGGAGTTCGAGGACTACGTCCGCTCCGTCGTGTCGGCCACGACCTGACGGCGGCGGAGGAGGTGCTGAGCAACGAGGAGGCGACCACCGCACAGACCCTCCGGTCGATCGAGGCGGCGCTGCCCGACGGGGTCCCGGTCGTGGCGGCCCTTCACGAGCGCTGCGGCACCGCCTCCGCCGCCGGCTCCTTCCGGGGCGCCGCGGTGACCTCGTGCCGGCGGGCCAGGAACAGCATCGGCAGCGCCACCAGCTGGAGCAGGCCGCCCAGCACGAACGAGGTCGGGTAGCCCCACAGGTCGGCGGTCCGGCCCAGCCCCGGCTGGGCCACCACGCCGCCGCTGCTGGCGACGAGCGAGTCGAACGACAGCACGGTCGCCCGCCGGTCCGACGGCAGCAGGCCGTTGAGGTACGCCTGCCGCGACGGCAGGATCGCCGCGGACACCATGCTGTACAGCGCGAGGAGGGCGATCGCGAGCGGTACACCACCCGCCAGCCCGAACCCGGTGAGCAGGGCGCCGTTGAGCACCACCCCGGCGATGACCACCGACATCCGCCACCGGAACAGCGACTGGAACGCCATCGCCAGCAGGCCGCCGACGGTCTGCGCCGCGGCGTTGACGGCCGCCGCGATGCCGAGCAGGCCGTAGGCGCGCCGGTCGCCGGCGAGCTGCAGCAGGTAGGGCTTCATGGTGAACGCGACGTAGTAGCTGACCCCGGCGGCGACCATCGAGCCGAGCATGACCCAGCGCACCGCCGGCCGCCCCCAGCCGTGCCGCACCGACTCCGTCAGCACCCGCCGCACGTCCTTCACCGGCCCGCTGCCCCGCCGGGGCGTGAACCCGATGTCGTGCATGACCCGCCACGCGACCATGGTGAGCGTCAGCAGCAGCGCGGCCCGGACGAGGAACGGGACGCCGACGTCGGTGGCCTGCGCCACGTACGCGCCGCCGAGCGAACCGGCGAGGGTGCCGATCCCGGCCGCCACCTGCCCCCGCGCGAACACCTGTTCCAGCCGGCCGTCGTACCGCAGGTGGTGCAGCGCGTCGACCAGCCACGCCTCGGTGGCGCCGGAGAAGAACGTGAAGCCGACCGCGAGGACGACCGACACCCCCGCCCATGCCCACACCCCCGCGTGCAGGCGCCAGGCCATCCAGTACAGCAGCGTCGTGGCCGCAAGGGTGCCGCCGCCCAGCAGGTACGACGCCCGCCGCCCCCACGTGTCGGCGATCGACCCGGTGGGGATCTCGAACACGGCGTAGCCGAGCGTGAAGCACGCGTTGGCGGCGAGGGCCTCGGTGTTGCTCAGCCCCGCCTCGAACAGCAGCAGCGAGTTGATCCCCCAGATGAACGTGACGGCGAGGGTGTTGAGCAGCACCAGTGTGAGGTAGAGGCGGCGCACGTGGCGGCTCGTCACGGCCATGGCGCCAGCTTACGGCCTGAGCCCCGTCTATTTGGAGGTTTGTCGATGGGGGCCACGGAACGCGGTCGGGTCCCGAGCGTCCCTTGGCTACAGTCATGGTCATGGGGAGTGAGTGGGGGAGTGACACGGCCGTGGGCACGCCGGCGGACCCGGTCGGCCCGGCGGAGAGCACGGCGGAGAGCGCGGCGGCGGACGGGGCCGCGGACGGCGACGGCTGGCAGCCGCGGTCGCGGGTCGGTGCCGTGGTGGCGGCGCTGCTCAACGGGGACCACGACGCGGCCGAGCAGGTCGCCGACGAGTCGCAGGAGCACGACAAGCACGCCGACAAGGACCCCGAGGTCCTGGCCGCCGCCATCCGGCTCGCCGTGTGCAGCCTGTTCGACGAGGACACCCCGCCCGACGCGATCGCCGACTACGTCGCGGTCATGGCCCGCGACGTCGAGGTCGACCAGGACGCGGCGGTGGCGCTCATCCGCGCCCAGCTCGGCCACGAGGACGAGATCGCCGCGTTCCCGGAGCAGGTGGTGATCGACACCACATGGTCGGTGTTCGGGTACCTGTGCGAGCAGCGCCTCGGCCGGGAGGACTCCCTGGAGCTGATCGCGCAGGCCGAGGCGGAGACGCTGTAACGGCCGGTCAGCCATCAGTCACCGAATGGCGGATCTCATTACCGGCCGCCTGTGCCAACATCAACTTCCGTGGATGCTGAGACGCGGATCGTCGTGCGGTTCGAGGGGCCGGGTGCCGGAGCCGGCCCCCTCGCCTGGGGACAGCGGCAGGTGTGGGCGGCGATGGTCGAGATCGACTCGTCGATGAGCATGGGCGGGGCGATGCCCGTCAGCGGCGGCCGGACCGCCGAGGACTACGCGGCGGAGCTGCGCTTCTTCATGTGCCGCTACGCGGCGATGCGGACGCTGCTGCGCTTCGCCGACGACGGCACGGTGACGCAGGAGGTGTTCGGCTCCGGCGAGACCGCCCTGGTGGTGCTCGACGCGGCCGAGGGCGACGACCCGGCGGCGGTCGCCGAGGATCTCGCCGCGCGGTGGCGGGAGCGCAAGTTCGACTACGAGCGCGAGTGGCCGCTGCGCATGGGCGTGGTCCGGCAGCACGGCGCCGTCACGCACGTGGTGGCGCTGATGTGCCACATCGCCGCCGACCTCGGCGGGGTCGCCGTGATGATGCGGGAGCTGGCCGGGCGGGACCAGGTCACCGGCGAGCCGGCCGGCCCCTACGAGGCGCCCCAGCCGCTCGACCTGGTCCGCCTGCAGCAGGAGCCGGCGATGACCCGGCAGACCGCCGCGGCGATGCGCTACTGGGAGTCGCACCTGCGCGCCATCCCGGCGTCGATGTTCGACGCCCCCGCCGACCGCGGGGCGCCGGTGTTCTGCCGGCTGCGGTGGCGGTCCCGCGCGATGCACCTGGCGGCCGAGGCGGTGTCGGCCCGGCTCGGCGCCGACCCGGCGTGGGTGCTGCTCGCCGCCTTCGCCGCCGGCCTCGAACGGCTGCGGCCCGGCACCGGCCCGTTCGTCGCGATCAACATCATCAGCAACCGCTTCCGGCCGGCGCTGCGCGACGTGGTCAGCCCGATCACCCAGGACGGGCTCTGCGTCCTCGACGTCGCCGGGGTGAGCCCCGACGAGGCGATCGCCCGGGCCCGGACGGCGTCGATGAGCGCGTCGAAGTACGCCTACTACGACCCGGCGGCCCGCGCGGCGCTCACCGAGCGGGTCAGCCGGGAGCGCGGCGAGGAGCTCGACCTCACCTGCATCTACAACGACCGGCGCACCCCCCGGCCGGCCGGGCCGACCGGGGCCGCCGGGGCGGTGCCCGCCGAGACGCGGGTGTTGTCGGAGGAGCCGCTGCGGTCCCTGGGGCCGAAGCTCATGATCGTCGTCGAGGACGTGCCGGACGTGGTCCAGCTGTCCGTCGACGTCAAGACCCGGTTCCTGTCCCTGCCGGACCTGCGGGCGCTGCTGCACGAGATGGAGGCGTTCGTCGTGGACGCCGCCGGCCAGCCGGTGGCGTAATCCGCCCGGGAACGGGCACTGACCCGCATGCCTTACATCACCGTCGGGACGGAGAACGCCGGCCCCATCGACCTGTACTACGAGGACCACGGCGCCGGCCGCCCGGTCGTGCTGATCCATGGCTTCCCGTTCAACGGCGCCACGTGGGAGAAGTTGTCGATCCCGCTGCTGGCGAGCGGGCACCGGGTGATCACGTACGACCGCCGCGGCTTCGGCAACTCGTCGCAGCCGTCGACCGGCTACGACTACGACACGCTCGCCGCCGACCTCGACGCGCTGATGACGAAGCTCGACCTGCGCGACGCCGTGCTCATCGGGCACTCGATGGGCACCGGGGAGGTGACCCGCTACCTCGGCACCCGTGACTCCCGGCGGGTGGCGCGGGCGGTGCTGCTCGCGCCGCTCGCGCCGTTCCTGCTCAAGACCGCCGACAACCCCGAGGGCGTGGACCGGAGCGTGTTCGACGGCATCCAGGCCGCGATCCTGGAGGACCGCTTCGCGTACCTCACGAAGTTCTGCGAGGCGTTCTTCAACTGGGACGAGAACCGGGGCACGCTGGTGAGCGAGGAGGCGTTCCGGGCACACTGGGAGATCGGCGCGCGGGGCTCCGCGAAGGGCACCCACGACTGCGTCGCCGCCTGGCTGACCGACTTCCGCCCCGACCTGCCGCGCATCGACGTGCCGGTGCTCATCGTGCAGGGCGACCAGGACCGCGTCCTGCCCTACCCGGCGACGGGCGGGCGCCTGCAGCCGATGCTGCCCGACGCCCGCCTCATCACGCTGAAGGGTGCCCCGCACGGCATTCCGTGGACCCACCCGCGGGAGGTGGTGGCGGCGACGATGGAGTTCATCGGCGCCACCGCCATGACGCACGCCTGAAGGGCCGTGCCGGGCCTTACCGAAGGGCCCGGCACGACCCGGTCATCAGCAGGCGCCCTGGTCCTCCCAGACGCCCCACTGGCCGGTGGTCGTCGGGTTCTCGCCCTGCGTCCACCACTTCGCGCGGTACTTGCGGCCGCTGTACTGCACGACCGTGTTGCCGCTGTACGCCGTGCCCGCGTTCCACACCGGCAGGCCCGCGCACCCGGTGCCCGTGGACGTGCTCGGCGACGTGCTCGGGCTCCTGCTCGCGCTCGGCGAGGTGCTCGGCGACGTGCTCGGGCTCTTGCTCACCGACGCGCTCGGCGACGGGGACGTGCCGGAGCAGACGCCCTGGTCGACCCAGACCGCGTTGGTGCCCGGGGTGTCACCCTGCGTCCACCACTGCGCCTTCCACGTGTGGCCGTTGTGCGACACCAGGTTCCCGCCGGTGTACACCGTGCCCGCCGCCCACGGCGGCGCCGTGCAGGTGCCGGTCGACGGGGTGCCCGAGACGGTGGGGGAGACGGTCGGCGCGGTGCCGCCGCGGCCGTAGTCGGCGGCGAGCGCGTAGGTCTGGCCGCCGATGGTGAGCGTGAAGTTCGACGGACCCGAGATCGGCAGCTGGTAGTTCAGCGTCACCTCGGCGTACGAGCCCGCGGCGATCGCCGGCACGTTGAGCCGCACCCGGTGGAAGTCGCCCTTGAGGCCGCCGACGTTGCTGCCGGTGTGGCCGGTCGACACGGTGGTCAGCGCCCAGCCGGACTGCTGGCCGAGGTTGCCGGGCGCGGTGGTCGGGTAGTCGAACTCCAGCTGCGAGCCGGCCGGGATCGCCGCGCCGGTGTTGTTGATGAGCCGCAGCTCCGGGTTGATCGGGTAGTTGTTGTCACCCAGCGCGAACCCGCCCATCTGCACGCCGACGTTGAGCGTCTGCGTCGGCAGCGTGATGTTGGCCTTCTTCGCGCCGTACGGGGCGGCGGTCTTGAACTTGTCGTAGAGCAGGTTCGTCAGCGTGTTGCCCATGTACCACTCGTTGCGGGCCGCGTCCCACGCGTAGTCGCCGGCGAGCTCCCAGATCATGACGCCGCCGATGCCCTTGTTCACGACGTAGTCGGCCTTGGTACCGAGCGACTGGTCGTCCTCGGTGGACAGGAACACCTGCTTCTGCGCGTTCCACAGCCACGGCGCGACGAGGGCGCTGGAGTAGTTGCGGGTGTACGTGCCGGTGATGCGGTCCTCCGGGTCGGTGGCCGGGGTCAGCCCGTAGGCCTCCAGGTAGTCACCGGCCCGCCCCTCCTGCAGGTTCTTCGCGTGCCACATCGGGTTGGCGCCGGCCGGCACCTCGGCGTTGAGCTCTTCGTCGTGCCACAGGTTGTCGATGCCGACCGCGCCGTTGCCGCACGGGGTCGTCGAGCCGATCGCCCCGCCGGTGCCCGCCGGGCACTTCGTCTGGTCGGGCAGCGCCGCGCGTCCCCACAGGCCGTTGGTGCCGCCTGTCACGCCGCGCCAGCCCCGGGTGTAGTACGGGACGCCGATGTTGATCCGGCCGGACTGCATCGCGCCGCGGAAGTAGTGGTACGCCCAGTCGGTGTTCAGGTAGCCGATGTTGGAGTACGCGCCGTACACGCCGCCCTGGGACAGCTCGGCGTCGTCGCCGTTGTCGTACAGCGCCGCGTTCGGGCCGACGAAGTGGTTCCACGAGCCGTGCAGGTCGTAGGACATGATGTTGACGTAGTCGAGGTACTGCAGCGCCTGGTAGGACTCCAGGCCGCGCAGCAGCCAGCCGGAGGCGGGCGCGGCGACGGTCACCATGTAGTACTTGCCGTCCGCCGCGGCGGCCGCGTCGAGCTTCTCCCGCAGCGTCTTCATCAGCAGGTGGTAGGAGGCGTTGAGCCCGGCCCGCTTCGCGTCCGCCTGGGCGAAGTCGAGCGGGTTGCCGGCCTTCGCGTTCGATGTCGGGTACTCGTAGTCGATGTCGACGCCGTCGAAGCCGTACGTGCGCAGGAACGTCACGACCGAGTCGGCGAAGGTGTTGATGCCGGCGGTGTTGATGCTGTTGTCGGCGTTGGTCGTCATCCGGTAGAAGCCGCCGGAGTCGACCCGGTCGCCGTTGTCGTTGAAGAACCCGCCGGTCTCGGCCCAGCCGCCGACGCTGATCAGCGTCTTGACCGCCGGGTGCTGCTTCTTGAACTTGTTGAGCAGGTTGAAGTGGCCGGTGTACGAGTAGGCCGGGTCCATCTCCGCGCCGGCGACGCCGGGCCACGTCATGTTCGTCGCCGCGTTGTTCGCCGCCGACGGCGTGCCGACCGAGATCTTGTTGGCGCCGTCGACGTGCGCGAACGCGTAGTTGATGTGGGTGATCTTGTCCCACGGGATGTTGCTGGCCAGGTACGCGGGCGCGCCGTTCTTGCCGGTCCGCCAGCTGGTGAAGTAGCCGATGATCCGGCGGCCGTGGTCGGCGCCCAGGTTCTCCCGGCCGTTGGTGTCGTAGACCTGGCAGTACGGCACGGTGACGCCCGGGGTCGGGTAGAGCCCGTCCGGGCGGCAGGCCGCGTGGTCGACCTCCGCGTTGGCGGTGGTCACGAAGAACGCCGCGCTCGCGGCCACGAGGGCCGCCGTCGCGGCGGACAAGAGGTGCAGGGTGCGTCGTCGCATAGAACCCTCCGCCAACCGTTAATAAAGTTAACAGTAAAGTGTCCTAGATGTATAACGGCATCGACGAGGGTGCGCAAGAGCCAGCCTTAGCGGAGCCTTAGTACGCGACTTATTTCTTTCGTTTACTGTTTGACTGCGCTGTACAGGTTGCGCATCGCGAGGATCGAGGACCGGACCTCCTGGAGCAGCTCGGTGGTCGCCAGGGGGCGCCCCCACTCGGCCGTCGCGAGGTCGTCCATGCCGATGGTCTCGATGCCGCAGCCGTACGTGAGGCCGAGCAGCCGGACCGCGTCGCAGTGCTGGTGCCGCACGTAGGGGTCGTTGGTCACCAGCAGCACCCGGTCCGTCGGCAGCGGCCTCCTGACGTGCTCGGCCCAGCCGATCAGGGTGCAGGCGGTGCTGGCCCGCAGCGGGAGCCGGGTCGACGCGGCCGCCAGGACGTGGATGTCGCCGTCCGGCCACGTCTGGTGCCACCAGCCGTCGCCGGACTCGGTCGTCGCCGGCTCCGGCAGGTCGAGGAACCGGCGCAGCGCGGCCGTCACCATGTCGGCCTCGGTCTCCAGCTCACCGAGGCCGAGGCGGAGACCTTCCCGGTGCTCCCGGTCGTCGCGGTGCCGCAGGCTGCCCAGCCCGGCGACGGTCGCGGCCGTCGTGCCGCCGCGGAGCAGCCTCGCCGTGAAGTCGGCGCGGCCGAGGGTGACCCGGATGCCGCCGCCGAGGACGACGACGTGGTCGTAGTGCTCATGGACGGGCTCCGGGCGGCCGCCGTTGCCGAGGGCGTGGATGAGGTCGCGGATCCGCTCGTCGTCCGCGCCGAAGCCGACGCGCGCGGTGTCGAACCGCTCCTTCGTCCCGGCCCTGAAGTCCCAGACCTTCGAGAAGCCCGCGACGTGGTCCAGCGTCTCCCGCGCCGGCGCGTCGGGCACCGCGCCGCCGAACCTGGCCACGAGCTCGCGCATCTGGGGCGAGGTCACCCAGCCCTCGATCGCGGCGGACGGATCCGTCCCGCCGGGCTCGCACGGCGGCAGCGGGAACGGCTCCATGCCGGCGAAGCCTACCTTCTCCAAAGTGGACGGTCGGGAGTATGACGCGATGATCGACTGCGAGATACCGTGTCGATACGCTCACGCCCCGGAGGTGGCCCCGCATGACGACCGCAGCACTTGCCCGCGGTGCGAACACCGCGATCGACGAGACGGCGGTCACGGCCCTCGTGGCCTGGCGCGCCGGCGTGACCGTCGACGCGTGCGCGCTGCTGGTCGGCGAGGGCGGCAAGGTGCGCGGCGACGCCGACTTCGTCTTCTACAACCAGCCGCGGGACGCCACCGGCGCGGTGACGCTCAGCGCCGACGGCCCGCGCGCGGCGACCCTCGCGGTCGACCTGGCCCGGGTCCCCGCGGACGTGGCGAGCGTCGTCATCGCGGGGTCGATGGACGACGGCACGTTCGACACCGTGCCGGACCTCGAGGTCACCGTGAAGGGCCGCCGCGGGCAGGTCGTCGCGCGGTTCCCCGTCCGCGACGTGGAGCCGGTCACCGCGATGGTGTTCGGCGAGTTCTACCGGCGGCAGGGCAAGTGGAAGTTCCGCGCGGTCGGGCAGGGCTGGTCCTCCGGCCTGGCCGGCCTCGCGACCGACTACGGCGTCTCGGTCGACTCCGACGACTCCGTCGCCGAGGTGTCGGGTGCGTTGCCGGCGGAGCGCCCGCGCCCCGACTGGTACGTCGCACCTCATGACCCTTCGCTGCTGCGGTGGTGGAACGGCACCGAGTGGACGATGCAGACGGTTCCGCTCATCCACGACACGCCGGCGGTCTGCGGCCGGTGCGGCGGGCCGAAGTACCGCAGCTACGCCGGCGTGCCCGCCACCTGCCGCCGGTGCGACCCCGAGATCGCCAACGTGCTCAACGTGTGGCGGGCCAGGGCGACCCGGGTCCTCGCCGCCACCGGCACGGCCGAGCCGGCCTGGTCGGAGCTGTGGGCCGAGCTGCGCTACCACCGGGTGCGCGAGGACGCCGGCCGCGAGACGCTGCGCCCGGTCGCCCTGCACCACCTGCACCAGCTGCTGACGTTCGCGTTCGCGGACGAGGTGATCGAGCAGCACGAGATGGACGCGTTCGACGACGCGGTCCGCGCGCTCGGCGTCGTCGACCCCGCGATCAGCCAGATGCGCCGCCGGCTGCGGCGCGGCCTCGAGCTCGGGCTGATCAGCGGCGGCGACGTGCCCCGGGTCGCCTCCAGCACCCTGCACCTCGACGCGGAGGAGATCCTGCACCTGGAGGTGCCGGCGACGCGGGTACGGCAGCTGGCCAGCGGCACGAAGCGCGACGGCGGCCGGCTGATCGTCACCAACACCAAGCTGCGCTTCGTCGGCGACGGCGCCGGCTCCGACCTCGTCTGGGCGAAGGTCATCGAGGCGCGCCCCGAGTACGGCACCGTCGTCGTCGCCGCGACCACCTCCCGGGGCGGCGGCACGTACGAGGTCGGCGACCCCGAGTACGTGGCCGCCGTGCTCACCGGGGTGCTGCGCGTGGCGAAACGCACCGCGGTGGCGCCGGCGCAGCGCGACTCCCGCTCCGTGTCGCCGGCGATCCGGGCCGAGGTGTGGCGCCGCGACGGCGGCGCGTGCGTGGAGTGCCAGGCCACCGAGTACCTGGAGTTCGACCACGTCATCCCGTGGAGCCGCGGCGGCGCGACCAGCGTCGGCAACCTGCAGCTGCTGTGCCGCCGCTGCAACCTCGCCAAGGGCGCCCGGATCTAGCTTTCCTGGACTTCCAGGTCCAGCCAGGCCGCGAGGTCTTTGACTTCCTTGTCGACCGCGGCCCTCTCGAACGGCTCGTCCTCATGGACCGCGTTGACCCGCAGGACCCGCTGCTTCCGGTCCGCGGTCGCGTCGAGCTTGCCGACGAGCCGGTCGCCGACCAGGATCGGCAGCGCGTAGTAGCCCCACCGGCGTTTCGCGGCCGGCTTGTACATCTCCAGGCCGTACTCGAACCCGAACAGCTCCAGGGTCCGCTTCCGGTCGTGGATGAGCCGGTCGAACGGCGACAGCAGCGCGGCCCTGCCCTCGAACGGCTCACCCAGGCGCTCCAGCTGCGCCGGGTCGACCCGCCAGACGCCCTTGACCCCCTCGACCACGGCCGGCTCGCCGACGTCACCGACGCCCCACGGCTCGATCGGCACCTCGGTCGTCTTCGCCCGCGCGATGCCCAGCGCCCGCAGTCGCCGCTCGCCCCGCCGCCGGACCGCCTCCTCCGCCGGCACCGGCGGATCGTCCGGGTACACCCGCCCGGCCAGATCCCACAGCCGGTCCCGCCCCTGCCGCCCCGCGACCGCCACCTCACCGCACGCCGCCATCAGGTCGAGCAGCCGGATGACGTTCTGGTCGTTGGTCCAGCCCGTCGACGCCCACGGCACCACGCACGTGTCGGGGATGGCCCGCGACGGCAACGGCCCCTCCGCCGTCAGCCTGGCGAGGATGTCCTTCCGGCACGCGTCGTTGGCCCCCATCCACTCCGGGTGCCGCCGATACTTGAACGCCCCGGGCGCGTCGTCACGGCGCAGCGCCATCTCCGCCGTGTACAGCGCCAGATCCTCCGCCGGCCGGACCGTCGCCGCCAGCTCGATCACCTCCCGCCGCTGCAACGCCCCGACCAACTCCGAGGGCGTGTACCCGCCGGAGCCGAGCCTGCTCCACGCCACGAGGTCCGCGGTCGGCGCGATGGCGGCGGTCGGGTCGATCTGCAGCAGCGCCAGGTGCCGCACCGTCTCGAGCAGCCCCGCCGGCCGCTCGTTACCCAGCAGCTGCGCCCGCACGGCGATCCGCCGCGCCTCAACGATCGATATCCGGAGCGTCGTCACCCTGCGAGGCTAGCCCTTCGATCTTGGCTGCCCTTCCGGGGTGGCTTTCCTCGCGTGGCCGCCTGTGTACCGCGAACCGACTCAGCTCCGACCGCATGGCACACCGGTGAGCCTGAACATCACGATGGCCAGGCCGACCACCGACGGCACCCTCACCTTCCGCGACGTTCCGCCCGGGGTCGACGCCAGCGCCGGCGGCGAGAGCACCCGCCAGTGGCTGTACTCCTCGCAGATCGTCCGCGACCTGGGCGCCGTCTACCTGCCCCGCCTCGCCGACGACCGGCTCGTCGTCCCGCCGGAGGAGACCGTCGCCTTCCTGCGCGAGTGCGCCCGGGTACTCGCCGAACTGCCCGCGGTACCCGCCGCACCCCCCCCCACTTCGAGGCCGACGAGTTCTACATCGAACGCTGCCTGATGACCATCATGCACGTCACCCACCTGGCCCGCCGCGCCAACTTCGGCGCCGTTATCTGGCGACCCCCGCCCCGCTGCCCGGGCGACGTTCAAAAGATCAAGCAGCGATCGCCTCCATTTCCCAAACCACCTCAAACCTGGCAATTCGCCCACCATGCCCATGGACGTGATCGTGTGCGCCGCCCGACCGACACCGCCGCCCGGCATTTGCTCTGTCCGGGTGAGCGCCGCCGCCCAGGAGTGGGTCGCTGTCCGGTCGAGAGGGAGGCGGGCGCCATCCGGTGAGTGCTGCCTGGTCGACGCTGCTGGGTGCTTGATCGACGCTGCCCGGCTGGTGCATGCCGCATTGGTGAATCCCCCGTCGGGTGGGTATCGCTGTCTGTGGCGGGCGCCCAGTTTCGTGGACGCCGCCGGCTGGGCGGGCGTCCCTGTCCGGTGAGCACCGTCTGGTGGGCGCTCAGTTCGTGGTGGGCGCTCAGTTCGTGGACGCTGGCCAGCGAACGCCGCTTGGTGAATGCCCCGTCCGGTGGGCGCCCCTGTCCGGTGAGTGACGTCCCCGAGCGAACACCAACGCCTGGCGGGTGTCCCTGTCCAGTGGGCGCCAGCCGGTCAGCGCCACCACCTGGTCGACGCCGCCCGCCGGGTAAGCACCGCTTCGCACCTGGTCGACGCTGCTGCCCGGTAGGCGCCGCCTCGTCGGTGCCTCCAGTCGATGGACGGCGTTGCCCCTGGTGGGCACCGCCGCGCCCTGGTGGGCAACCGTGGACAACCGCTGCCCTGGTGGGGCACCGCCGCGCCGGTGAGCGTCGCCGGTCGATATGCGCTGCCTGCCGGTGAACGCGGTTGCCCGGGTGAGTGCCGCCGGGCTGGTGAGAGTCGCCGGGGGCGGTGGGCGTCGTCGTCGATGCGTGAGGCGAGGAACTGGTCGAGGCCGGTGCGCCGGGGACCGCTTGCAAGCAAACCTTACCCCAGCGATGGAAATTGATCTCCGGAGTCGTTGCTGTCCGTAGTCTACGCTGGTCCGCCTGGTGGACAGGGGCTTGCGGAAGGTGAGGGGACCGGCACGTCGGGTGGGGGCGGCGTGCCGGTCCGCGGGGTGGTCAGCGCTTCATGCCGTGCTCGATCGCCTCGATGATGCGGGGGCGCAGCTCGGCGGCGCTGATGATGGCGTCCACGGAGCCGACGGTGACGGCGCGCTGGATGTTGTGTACGCGGTCGAACTCGGCGGCCACCTCGCCCAGCTTCTCGGCGCGGACCGCGGAGTGGACCTCGGCGAGCTGCGCGTTGAGGGCCGCCCGTTCCGCGCCGGTCGCGGCGGCGACCCGGGCCTGCAGGTCGGTGACCCGCGGGTCGGTGGCGGTGCGGTTGTTGACGTCGCCCGTGAAGACCACCGCGGCGGCCGGGGCGCCGCCCAGCACCGACGCGAACGAACCTTCGAGGGCGAGGACGGTCATGTTCGGGTTGAGGGCCTTGGAGAACACCACGAAGGCGCCGCCGTGGTAGCGGGAGATGACGCAGAAGACGATCGGGCCGTCGAAGTTGACGATCGCGCGGCCGATCTCGGCGCCGTACTCCAGCTGCAGCTTGCGCATCGACTCGGGGGAGCCGTCGAAGCCCGACAGGTTGGCGAGGACGACGAGCGGGCGGTTGCCGGAGGCGGCGTTGATCGCGCGGGCGGTCTTCTTCGACGAGCGGGGGAAGAGCGTGCCGGCGGTGTACGTGTCGGGGCCGTCGGTGGGCGGGAAGCCGCGCCGCGGCACGGAGCGGGACTCGATGCCGATGAGGCAGACGGGCCAGCCGCCGATGTGCACGTCCTGCACCGCCGACGTCTCCGCGTCGGCCATGCCGGCCCAGCGCTCCAGGACCGGGTGGTCCTGGTCGGAGACGGCCCGCATGACGGTCCGGATGTCGAAGGGCTTCTTCCGGTCGGGGTTGTGCGAGGCGGAGAAGATCTGCCCGACCGTGGTGAAGTCGCTGCCGGCGACATTGTGCGGAAAGTCCGAGACGTCCCGGCCGAAGGCATCCGAGGTAACAGCGCGACGCGGGCCGATCTCGCCGGGCACCACGTACGTGTGGTCGTAGTGCGCCATGAGGATGTCCCGGGCGGCCGGCAGGTGCGGCGCCCAGTACTGCGCCTGGCCGTTGGGGCCCATGACCCGGTCGTAGCCGCCGATGCCGTAGTTGTCCTCGGCGGAGACACCACCGGAGAAGTCCAGCGACTGCTTGCCGGTGAGGACCATCGCCGAGTCGGGGGTCATGACCAGGATGCCCTTGGTGTGCATGAGCATCGTCGCCTCGGCGTTCCAGTACGGCTGGGCGCCGACGTTGATCCCGGCGACCACGATGTTGATCTCACCGCCGGCCTGGGTGAACGTGACGATCCGCTTGAGGGCGGCGGCGACCCAGTCCATGTTCTCGGTGCCGGAGCTCATCGAGATCTTCGCGCCCGCGGACAGCGCGAACCACTCCAGGGGAACCTGCATCGACGCGGCGAGGTCGAGGGCGGCGATCACCCGGGAGCACTCGGGCTCGGCGAGGGCGCCGAGCGCCTTGGTCGGGTCGCCGAGGAGCACGACGCGGGTGATGCCCTCGGGGTGCCGGTCGGTCGGCGTGGTGACGACCCCGCAGACGATCGCCGCGGTGTTGCGCCCCTTCGGCCGGTCGACCGGCACCAGGACGCCTTCGACGAGGTCGTGCTCGACGAAGGAGCCGAGCAGCGAGGTCAGCTCGTACGGGTAGACGTTGCCGCGCCGGGCCGCCCGCAGGACCTTCTGGCGGTAGTCGTCCAGGGGCTGCAGCGGCTCGGTCGACGGCTTGTCGACGGACACCTGCACGCCGTGGCCGTGGTTGAGGGTGATGCGGACCGCGACCTCGCTGAGGTCACCCGCCGAGGTGCGCTGGCGGGCGATGAACTGCACCTCCTCGAGACCGGCGCCGGCCGTCGTCGGCAGGATGCGCTGGACGAGCGCGTTGAGCTCCTCGCCGGTCAGCTCGGTCGACGGCCACACGTACATGAGGATCCGGTTGGTGTCGAACCGCTTGTTCTGCGGGCGCTGCGCCTGGATGTTGCGGATCGCGTCGAGCCCGGCGGTGATCGCGTCCTCGACGGCGGGCAGCGCGACCAGGCGGCCGTCGGCCTCGCGCAGCGGCGTCAGGTCGCGGACCTGGCCCATCGCGATGAGCCGCTCGTCGGACGGGTTGCTGCGCGCGACCGCCTTGAACAGGTAGATCTCCTCGTCCGCGGACGGCAGGCGGGTGAGGTCGAACTCGCGCAGCCGGTGCAGCTGCAGCCGCTGCGCGATCTGCGGGTGCAGCCCACGCAGCAGCCGGTCCTCATCAAAGCCACCGGCGGAGGGGCGGAAGGTGAAGTGGTGGTGCATGACGGCGCCGCTGGTGCCGGCCACGGTGGTGGTGATGCGCCGGACCCCGTTGGGCAGCGGCTGCTCCGTCAGCAGTTGCCGCAGCCGTACGGCCATCGCGTCCGCGTCCGGCTGGTCCTCCCAGGTGACGTAGAGGTCCGCGACGAGACCGTGCTCGGCGACGCCCGCGGCCAGCTCGCCGACTGCCCCGATCGCGGCCGGAAGGGCGGCGATGTCCACGGCGGTGGTGACCACGCGCACGGTGTCCGAGGAGCCGGTCCGCTCGGCCGAGACGAAGCGGCAGCCGCCCGCCTCCCGCACGGTGACGCCGGACAGCGCCCGGTTGCCGTAGTACCGGCGGGTCACGACCTCCAGCAGCGCCGAGGTGTCGCGGCCGGGGCGCCCGATCCGCTGGCCGATGAGCCGCACGAGCGGCTCGGCGCTGGCGACCATCGCCTGGATCCGCTCGGCGCGGTCGGGCGCGTCGGGGTTGCGGTCGAGGTGCTGCAGGTCGGCGCGGACCGCGGCGTAGACCTTGGCGCGGTTGCGGCGCAGCAGCGGCTGGGCGAACCAGCGGAAGACGACGCCGCGGGCGAGGTCCGACACGGCGGGGAAGCGCACCTGGGTGGCCTCGACGAGGTGCTCGAGGGCCAGGCCCGCCCGCTCGCTCATCGACTCCACCGGCGGCGGGCCGGCCAGCCAGTGGCGCAGCAGCTCCGACACGACGGCGACGTCGGTGGACATCCGCTGCTGGGCGAGGAAGATGCGGAAGACCGCGGACTCCAGCTCCGGCGTGCGGTCCAGCTCGGTGACGCCGTAGTGGCCGAGGGCCTTGCGCAGCTTGGCCTGGAACCCGTCGGGGAGGCCGGCCCGGTCGACGTCGAGGCTCTGCAGGTAGCTGTGGAAGTACTCGCGCGGGCTGTGCACGGGGCTGCCCGGCTCCTCCTCGAACTCGCCGCCGGGCTTGTTGCGGCTGAGCTCCGAGAGGTCGGCGAACGTGGTGAGCAGGTCGATCTCGCCCTGCACCGGCCGGCCGCCCACCTCGGCGCGGGCGGCGAGGTAGCCGGTCAGCAGCCGCCGGCCGTCCTGCGGGTCGACGTCGAAGCCGAGCAGCAGGCTGCACAGGTCCTGCAGGCCGCGCTCGACCCGCTCGGCCGCGCTCACGCCGTCCCGCTCGGGTGGCAGCTCGATCTCGGCGACCTCCGGCGCGGCCTCCGCCTCGGTGGCCTCGCCGTCGGCGAGGGGCTCCAGGCGCATCAGCGGCGCGCCGGTCTCCACCTGGCTGCCGACGGACACGGGGCACTCGCGGACCCGGGCGCGGAACGGCGCGCGCAGCACCGTCTCCATCTTCATGCTCTCCAGCACGAGGATCGGCGCGCCGGCCTCGACCTCGTCGCCGACCGCGAGGGGGGTCGCGACGACCAGCGCCGGCGCGGGGGAGCGCACGACGCCGCCCTCGTCGCGGCTGACGCGGTGGGTGATGCCGTCGACCTCGACGAGGTGGACCGGGCCGTGGGTGGCGGTGACGAGCCGGAAGCGGTGGCCGTTGACGACGATCCGGCCGCTGTGGGCGTCGAAGCGCTCGATCTCGACGTCGACGGGGTGCACGTCACCGCCGCCGGAGACGCCGACCCGGTAGCGCTTCTGGCCCACGCGGGCGACGCTCACCCGGTACCCGACGCCGCGCAGCTTCAGGTCGAGGGGGCGGCCGGTCTCGTGCTGGACCTGGGGGCGCCCGCCGTGCGCGGTGGACAGCAGCCGGTGCCGGCTGATCTCCTCCTCGTCCTGGTATGCCTCGATCGCGGCGGCGGCGAGGGCGACCGCGGAGTGGCGGTGGCTGACGAGCCGGCCCTCGGCGCGGACCCGGTCGATCCAGCCGGTGTCGGCGCTGGCGTCGATGACCTCGGGCTGGTCGAGCAGGTCGAGCACGAAGCTCTTGTTCGTGGTGCCGCCCTCGATGATGACGGTCGTCTCGGCCATCGCGCGGCGCAGGCGGCCGAGGGCCTCGTCGCGGTCCCGGCCGTACGCGATGATCTTCGCGATCATGGAGTCGAAGTCGGCGGGGATGGTGTCGCCCTCGCTGACGCCGGTGTCGACGCGGATGCCGGGGCCGGCGGGCAGGACCAGGCGGGTGATGCGGCCGGGTGACGGCGCGAAGTCCCGGTCGGGGTCCTCGGCGTTGAGCCGGGCCTCGACGGCGTGGCCGGCCTCGCCCGGCTTCGGCCCGTCCAGGCGCCCGCCGCCGGCGACGTGCAGCTGCAGCCTGACCAGGTCGGTGCCGGTGGTGATCTCGGTGATCGGGTGCTCGACCTGCAGCCGGGTGTTGACCTCGAGGAACGCGAACAGCCGCTCACCCGGGTGGTAGAGGAACTCGACGGTGCACGCGCCGCGGTACCCGACGCTGACGGCCAGCCGCTCCGCGGACGCCTTGAGGCCGGCGGCCTGCGCGGGCTCGAGGACCGGCGACGCGGACTCCTCGATGATCTTCTGGTTGCGCCGCTGCACGGAGCAGTCGCGCACGCCGAGCGCCCACGCGGTGCCCTGCCCGTCGGCGATGACCTGGACCTCGACGTGCCGGGCGCCGGTGACGAGGCGCTCCAGGAAGACCACGCCGGAGCCGAACGCGCGCAGCGCCTCCTGGCTGGTCCGCTCGTAGGCGTCGGTCAGGTCCGCGGCGGAGGTGACCTTGCGGATGCCGCGCCCGCCGCCGCCGGCGGTCGCCTTGAGCATCAGCGGGTAGCCGATCTGCTCGCCCGCGCGCAGTGCCTCGTCCAGTGTGGACACCGCGCCGCGGCTCCACGGCGCGACCGGCACCCCCACCTCCTCGGCCACCAGCTTCGAGCCGATCTTGTCGCCGAGCTTGCGCATCGCCTCGGCGCTCGGGCCGACGAACGTCACCCCGAGCTTCTCGCACAGCTCCGCGAACGCGGGGTCCTCGGCGACGAAGCCCCAGCCGACCCAGGCGGCGTCGGCCCGGGTCTCGACCAGGGCCCGTTCGAGGACGGCGTGGTCCAGGTACGGCCGGGCGGAGGCGGGGCCGAGCGGGTAGGCGACGTCGGCCTCCCGCACGAACGTCGCGGTGCGGTCGGCGTCCGTGTAGAGGGCGATCGTCTCGATCCGCTCCCCGGTTTCGGCCGAAAGATCCCGGACCGCGTGGATGAGCCGCATCGCGGCCTCACCACGGTTGACGATGGCGACACGACTGAACACCGGTTGAGCCTCCCAATTGCCCCACACACAGCAGGCGACGTCCGGGTCCCGGAGCGCCGCCTGCACCTGGCTACACCCTGCGTGATTACCGCCGAGTACGCCACTGTGCCGCACGACGCATCCCGCACCCCTCGTGTTGTAAGAATCCTACAAAGGACATCCGGGTCGACGCTCGGGTGGACAGTGACCGGCATCACCCAACTATCACCTTGCGTACCCACTTCGTTCATCTCCGACACTGCGCAGTCACCCCCGACGCCGCGCGGTCAGGTCCGGCGCCGCGCGGTCAGCGTGTCTCCCACATCGAGGCCGAGGTGGGCGGCTCGAACTCCTCGAAGACCAGGAGGGTGCGGGTGTTCACCACGCCGGGCATGCCCTGGATGACGTCGAGGACGAGGCGGCGCAGGTCCGCGTTGTCCTTGGCGCGGACCAGCAGGATCACGTCGAACTCGCCGCCGACGAGGGCGATGTGCACGACGCCCGGCAGGGCCCGCAGGCGCTCGCCGACCACCCGCCACTCGGCCTGGCGCAGGTTGACCGTCACGTACGCCGACGTGCCCATGCCGGCGGCCACGTGGTCGACGTCGGCGTGGAAGCCGCGGATGACCCCGGTGTCGCGCAGGCGCTGGACCCGGGCGTAGGCGTTCGCGCGGGAGATGTGCAGCAGCTCGGCCAGGGTGCGCATCGACATGCGGCCGTCCCGGCTGAGCTCCACGAGGATGCGCCGGTCGATGTCGTCGAGCGGGGCGGCCACCTGTCTCGCCCACCTTCCTGAACGAGCCCTTAGGTTGGACGTTTGGCATCGTACGACGCCCTGGACACGAACATCTTCTCGGTTTGCCGCCGGGAGTGGAACGCGAATGGCGCGAGGCCCAGGATTGCGGCATGACGCGTGACCCGAGTCACCTGCTGCCGGGCGACGAACCGGTCGCCCTCATCGACGCGCGCGGCGAGGCCCTCGACCCAGGGCGCCACGCGCTTCCGGACAACGAAGCGCTCGTCAAGGCGCTCGGCGCGCTGCTCACCGCGCGGCGGCTCAACGACCAGGCCTACGCGCTCGTGCGGCAGGGGCGGCTCGCCGTGTACCCGTCGTCGCACGGGCAGGAGGCGTGCCAGGTCGCCGCGGCGCAGGTACTCGACGCCGGAGACTGGCTCTTCCCCACCTACCGGGACACGGTCGCCGCGGCCGTCAAGGGCGTCGACCCCGTCGAGGCGCTCAGCCTGCTCAAGGGCGACTGGCACTGCGGGTACGACCCGTACGAGCACAACGTCGCCCCGCACGCGACGCCCCTGGCCACCCAGCTGCCGCACGCGGTCGGGGTCGCGCACGCGGCCAGGCTCCGCGGCGAGCCGACCGTCGTCATGGCGATGTGCGGCGACGGCGGCACCAGCGAGGGCGACTTCCACGAGGCGCTCAACTTCGCCGCCGTGTTCCAGGCGCCGGTGGTCTTCTTCGTCCAGAACAACGGCTACGCCATCAGCGTCCCGCTGTCGCGGCAGACCGCGGCGCCGTCCCTGGCGCACAAGGGGATCGGCTACGGCATCAAGGGTGAACGCGTCGACGGCAACGACATGGCCGCCCTGCTCGCCGTGCTCGGCGCCGCCGTCGAGCGGGCCCGGTCCGGCGGCGGGCCGCAGCTGGTCGAGGCGCACACGTACCGGATGCAGGCGCACACCAACGCCGACGACGCCACCCGGTACCGCGACGACGCCGAGGTCGCGGCGTGGGTCGAGCGCGACCCGATCGCCCGGCTGCGCGCCTACCTGACCGGCCGGGGGCTGATCGACGACGCGGCGATCGCGGCCTTCACCGAGGAGGCCGAGCGGGTCGCCACGCACCTGCGCGACGGCCTCAACCGCGACGTCGAGCCGGACCCCGCCGACCTGTTCGCCCACGTGTACGCGACCCCCACACCCCAGCTGCGCGAGCAGGCGGCGATGGTGGCGGACGAGCTCAGCCGCGAAGGAAGCACCCGATGACCACAACCACGCACGAGAAGCTGTCGATGGCGCAGGCGCTCAACCGGGCCCTGCGCGACGCGCTCGAAGCAGACCCCACGGTGGTCGTGTTCGGCGAGGACGTCGGCGCGCTCGGCGGCGTCTTCCGGATCACCGACGGCATCACCGCCGACTTCGGCGAGGCACGCTGCTTCGACACGCCGCTCGCGGAGTCCGGGATCGTCGGGATGGCCGTGGGGATGGCGATGAACGGGATGCGTCCCGTCGTCGAGATGCAGTTCGACGCGTTCGCCTACCCCGCGTTCGAGCAGATCGTCAGCCACGTCGCGAAGATGCGCAACCGCACCCGCGGGCGGGTGGCGCTGCCGATGGTCATCCGCGTCCCGTACGCCGGCGGCATCGGCGGCGTCGAGCACCACTGCGACTCGTCGGAGGCCTACTACGCCCACACCCCCGGGCTGCACGTGGTCGCGCCGTCGACGCCGTCGGACGCCTACACGCTGCTGCGGGCGGCGATCGCGTCGCCGGACCCGGTCGTCTTCCTCGAGCCGAAGAAGCTCTACTGGAGCAAGGAGGAGGTCGAGCTGCCGTCCGGGGCGCCCGGCATCGGCACCGCCGTGGTCCGCCGCGACGGCACCGACGCGACCCTCATCGCCTACGGGCCCGCCGTCCCCGTCGCGCTCGAGGCCGCCGAGGCCGCCGCGCAGGAGGGGCGGAGCCTGCAGGTGGTCGACCTGCGCTCGATCGTGCCGTTCGACGACGAGACCGTGTGCGCGGCGGTGCGCTCCACCGGCCGGGCCGTGGTCGTCGCCGAGGCCGCCGGGTTCGCCGGGGTCTCCGCCGAGATCGTCGCCCGGGTCACCGAGCGCTGCTTCAACGCCCTGGCCGCGCCGATCCGCCGGGTCGCCGGGTTCGACATCCCGTACCCGCCGCCGAAGCTGGAGCACTTCCAGCTGCCCGGCGTGGACCGGGTCCTGGACGCCGTCGACGACCTGCAGTGGGAGCAGTGATGGCGACGTTCCTGCTGCCGGACCTCGGTGAGGGGCTCACCGAGGCGGAGGTCGTGCGGTGGCTCGTCGCCGAGGGCGACACGGTCGCCGTCGACCAGAGCGTCGTCGAGGTCGAGACGGCGAAGTCCGTGGTGGAGGTGCCGTCGCCGTACGCGGGCCGGGTCGAGACCCTGCACGCCCGGCCCGGCGCCACGGTCCAGGTCGGCAAGCCGCTCATCTCGATCGCCGCCGTGCAGCGCGAGCCCGCGAGCGTGGCGGCGGCCGCCAAGGAGGCCTACCGGGAGGAGGAGCGGGCCGGCTCCGGCAACGTCCTCATCGGCTACGGCACCACCGGCGCCACCACGACGGGCCGCACCCGCCGCCCGCGCGCCAACGTCCGCCCGGCCGCGCCCGCGTTCCCCGCCCCGGCGGTCCGGAAGGTCCCCCTCGTCGTCTCGCCGCTGGTGCGCAACCTGGCCCGCGCCAACGGCGTGGACCTGCGCACCCTGCAGGGGACCGGCGAGGGTGGCGTCATCACCCGCGCCGACGTGGAGCGCGCCACCGTCACGACAGCCGTCGCCGCGTCGGTACCGGGGGAGCGCCGGATCCCCCTGAGCGGCTTCCGCCGCAGCGTGTCGGCGGCACTGAGCCGCAGCCGGGCAGAGATCCCCGAGGCGACCGTCTGGGTCGACGTCGACGCGACGAAGCTGTGGCAGCTGCGCGAGAGCGTCCCCGCCGGGCCGGGCCTGATCGCGTACGTCGCCCGGTTCGTGGTCGCGGCCCTGCGCGAGTACCCGGTGTTCAACGCCCGCCTCGACACCGGCCGCCAGGAGATCGTCGAGCTCGACCGGGTCGACCTCGGCATCGCCGTGCAGGGCGCCCGCGGCCTCGTGGTGCCCGCGGTCATGGACGCCGGCGCGATGACGACCGCCCGGCTCGACCAGGAGATCCGCGCGGTCACGGCCAGGGCGCGGGAGGGCCGTTCGACGGCGGAGGAGCTGTCGGCGGGCACGTTCACGCTCAACAACTACGGCGCGTTCCGGGTCGACGGCAGCGCGGCCATCATCAACCACCCGCAGGTCGCGATCCTCGGCCTGGGCCGGATCATCGACCGGCCGTGGGTCGTCGACGGCCAGCTGTGCGTCCGTAAGATCGCGCAGATGAGCTTCGTGTTCGACCACCGCGTGTGCGACGGCGGCACCGCCGCCGGGTTCATGCGCAGCGTCGCCGACGCCATCGAGGAGCCCGCCTCCGTCATCGCCAGGCTGTGACGGTCGTCCTGCTCGACGGGTCGCCCCTGCCGGGCGGCCCGTCCGCCGACGTCGCCCTCGGCCCGCACCTGCTGCGGGCCGGCGCCGGCCGGGAGTTCCTGCGGATCTTCTCGCCGGCGCCGACGGCCGCGTTCAGCCGGCGCGACACCCTGCGCCCGGGCTACCCGGAGGCCGAGGAAGCGGTCCGCTCGGCCGGCTTCACCCCGGTGATCCGCCCGCAGGGCGGCACCCTGGCGCTCTACCACGAGGGCAGCGTCGTCGTGGACCACGTGTGCCGCACCCCGGACGCGTCCCGTGACCCCGTCGGGCGGTTCCGGCGGTTCGCGGCCCTGCACGCCGCCGTCCTCACCGGGCTCGGCGCCGACGCCCGGATCGGCGCCGTCCCGGGCGAGTACTGCCCCGGCGAGTACAGCATCAACCTCGGCGGCACGATCAAGGTCGTCGGCTCGGCCCAGCGGGTCACCCGGGACGGGTGGCTGTTCAGCTCCGTCTTCCAGGTGACCGGCGCCGGCCCGCTCCGGGCGCCGCTGACCGCCGCGTACGCCGCGCTCGGCTACGACTTCGACCCCGCCACCGCCGGTGCGTTGGAGACCGTGACGGTCGAGGCGGTCACGGCGGCGCTGACGGACGCCTACAGCATGCTGCGGGCCTGACCGAGCGGCTGGAGCAGGTCGGTCAGGGCGGCGACGACGCCCTCCTCCACCCCGGCGGTCATCCGGGTGGACGGCACCGAGACCGAGACGGCGTCGGTCGCCGGCACCGTCAGCGGCACCGCCATCGCGAAGCACATGATGCCCTCCGCGTTCTCCTCGCGGTCGACGGCGTACCCCGTCTCGCGGACCGTGGCCAGGGCCCGGTGCAGGGTGTCGCGGTCGGTGATCGTGCCGGCGGTCAGCCGCTGCAGCGGCCAGCTGAGCATCGCGTCGGCGTCGGCGTCGGGGTGCTGGGCCAGCAGCGCCTTGCCGAGGGCCGTCGCGTGCGCGGGCAGCCGGCGGCCGACGGCGCTGTAGAGGCGCAGGCGGTGGGTGGAGTCCCGCTTGGCGAGGTACACGATCTGGTCGCCCTCGATCCGGCCGAGGTGGACGGTCTCGCCGAGCCGGCGGGACAGCTCGTCGAGGACCCCCGACATCACCGCGACGCTGTCGTCGCCGTCGAGGTAGGCGGCGCCGACCTGCAGGGCGCGCATGCCGAGCCGGAAGCGGGTGCCGGTCTCGTCGGCGCGGACCCAGCCGCGGGCGGTCATGGTCCGCATGAGCCCGTGCAGGCTGCTCTTCGGGATGTCCAGCGCGCGGGCGAGGTCGACGAGCGTCCAGGCGCGCGGCTGATCCGCGAGGACCTCGAGCACGTCAAGGGTGCGCCCGGCTGACTTGACCGGCTGGAAGTCGTCCTGCACGGCGCCACTGTAGCGAACGGGCCGCGCTTGCACTATGTTCACACCCGTGACTGACGTTCATAGGAGTGAACAGCTCGCCCTGGGGCGGGTCGTGCCGGTGGTGGTCCTCGAGGACGCCCGGCACGCGGCGGCGCTCGGCGACGCCCTCGTCAAGGGCGGCCTCAAGGCCGCCGAGATCACCCTGCGCACCGCCGCCGGCCTCGACGCGATCGAGGCCATCGCCGGCCGCGACGACCTGGTCGTCGGCGCCGGCACGGTGCTCACCGCCCAGCAGGCCGAGCGGGCCATCGCCGCCGGCGCCCGGTTCGTGGTGACGCCGGGCTTCGCGCCCGCCGTCGTCGCCGCGTGCCAGGACGCCGGCGTGCTCGTCGTGCCCGGCGCCGCCACCGCCACCGAGATCCAGATGGCCCTCGACGCCGGCCTGGACATCGTGAAGTTCTTCCCGGCCCAGCAGCTCGGCGGCGCACCGATGATCAAGGCTCTCGCGGCGCCGTTCCGCGGGGTGCGGTTCATCCCCACCGGCGGCATCACCCCCGAGGTGATGCCGGACTACCTCGCCCTGCCGCAGGTCCTCGCGGTCGGCGCGAGCTGGATCGTCGCCCCCGACCTCCTGCAGGCCGGGCGCTGGGACGCGGTGGCCGAGCGGGCCGCCGCCGCGGTGGAGGCGGCGGCATGACGCTCACGCTACGCCCCAAGGACGAGTGCCGTTACGACCTCGTCTCGCTCGGCGAGGTGATGTTGCGCCTCGACCCCGGCGCCGGCCGGGTCCGCACCGCCCGCAGCTTCCAGGCGTGGGAGGGCGGCGGGGAGTACAACGTCGCCCGCGGCCTGCGCCGCTGCTTCGGCCTGCGCACCGCGATCGTCACCGCGTTCGCCGACAACGAGATCGGCCGCCTCCTGGAGGACCTCATCCTGCAGGGCGGGGTCGACACGTCGTTCGTGCGCTGGGTGCCGTATGACGGGATCGGCCGCGCCACCCGCAACGGGCTCAACTTCACCGAGCGCGGCTTCGGCGTCCGCGGCGCCGTCGGCACGTCGGACCGCGGCCACACCGCCGCCAGCCAGCTGCGGCCCGAGGACGTGGACTGGGACCACCTGTTCGGCACGCTCGGGGTCCGCTGGCTGCACACCGGCGGCATCTACGCGGCGCTGTCGGAGACCGCGCCGGCCACCGTCGAGGCCGCGATGACCGCCGCGCGCAGGCACGGCACGGTCGTCTCGTACGACCTCAACTACCGCCCGTCGCTGTGGAAGGCGGTCGGCGGCAAGGCCCGCGCGCAGGAGGTGAACCGCCGCCTCGCCGGCCTCGTCGACGTGATGATCGGCAACGAGGAGGACTTCACCGCCTGCCTCGGCTTCGCCGTGCCCGACACCGACATCCACGCCGGCGCGCTCGACGCCGGCAACTTCAAGGCGATGATCAAGGAGGTCGTCGAGGAGTACCCGAACTTCGCGGTCGTCGCGACCACGCTGCGCGCCGTGCACAGCGCCACCGTCAACGACTGGGGCGCCGTCGCCTGGGCGGGCGGCGAGTTCGCCGAGGCGACCCACCGGCCGGCCCTGGAGATCCTCGACCGGGTCGGCGGCGGCGACAGCTTCGCGTCCGGGCTCATCTTCGGCCTGCTCGAACGCGACGGCGGCATCGCCACCGCGGTCGAGTACGGCGCGGCGCACGGCGCCCTGGCCATGACCACCCCCGGCGACACCTCGATGGCGAGCCTCGCCGAGGTCGAGTCCCTGGTGCGCGGCGGCGGCGCTCGCGTCCAGCGCTGAGTGTCCCGGCGCTGGACGTCCAAGGTCGCACGTCCAGCGCTGGGCGACCGGCAAGACCACGGCAACCGGCGGCGCAGTGACCGGACCGCGGCGTTGTTGACCCCGGCGGGCACGCCTCGCACAGCCGCCCGCCGGGGTCCGTCATCGGTGCAGGGGCCGACTCAACTGTCGCGGAGCACCCCCGGCGGCGCTGTCCGCCCGCCGGCCGTCAATCGCCGGACGGCCGGGGGTCGCCGGTGGCGCGCAGGATGTCGGCGTCGAAGGTGCGCCGCGCCCGGAGGATGATCCAGGCGCCGAGCCCCAGCGGCAGCAGCAGCACGGTGAACGCGCCGCGCAGCGAGCCGGAGCCGCCGTCGCCGCCGAGCGCGTCGGAGGCGGCCCCGACGAGGAACGGGCCGGCCGCGCCGCCGAGCGTGACGACCGCGTTGAGGACCGCGAAGCCCAGGCCGCGCCGGTGCGCGGGCACCACGTCGGCGTTGGCCGCCGTCAGGTTCGGGATCGCCGCGGAGAACCCGGCGTTGGCGAGGAAGTAGCCGGCGATCTGCACGGGCAGCACCGGCACGAGCGCGGCGACGGCGAGGCCCAGCGCGCCGATGAACAGGGCCGTGCCGGCCAGGACCATCCGCCAGCCGGGGCGCCGGCCGTGGAAGCGGTCGCCGTACCGGCCGCCGACGATCACCCCGAGGACGATGCCGACGCCGCCGACCCCGCCCGCGATCCCGGTCGCGGCCGCCTCCTCCAGGCCGAACTGCCGCTGGTAGAACGTCGGCATCCAGAAGAACAGCCCGCCGAGGCCGAAGAACATGATGGTCAGCCCCGCGACCACCGACCGCAGCGTCGGGATCCGCACGAGCTGCCGCAGCTGCCGGTGTACGGGCACCGCCGCGGCCTCCGCCGGTCGTTCGGCGGGTGCGACACCGGCGGCCAGCGCGCCGATGCGGTCGCCGAGGCCGCGGACCGGCTCGCGGACGGTGAGGCACAGCAGCGCGATGACGGCCCCCGGCAGGGCCACGAACAGGAACGCGTGCCGCCACCCGACCGCCTGCGCGAGCGAGCCGCCGACGAGCACCCCGACCGGCAGCCCGACGAAGTACCCGAGGCGCTCCAGCCCGAACGCGCGCGCCCGGCCGCCGGGCGGGAAGTAGTCCGCGAGCAGGCTCGAGGCGGGCGGGTTGTAGAGCTGCCCGGCCGCGCCGAGCAGCACCCGGATCGCGAAGAGCACCGCGTAGGACGTGGCCAGCCCCGTCCCGAGGGTCAGCACCGCCCACGTGCCGACGACGCCGGCGATGATCCAGTTGCGCCGGCCGGTGTCGGCGAGACGGCCGGCCGGCAGCAGCAGCACCACGCCCGCGATCGCCCCCGCGGTGGGGATGGCGCCGACCGCCTTGTCGCTGAGCCCGAACTCCGCCTGGATCTGCGGCACGACCCCGGCCAGGAGGTTGTATTCGACCCGGTCGACGAACGCGACCAGCGCCACGCAGATCGCCGGCCACCACCCGAGCGGCGCGGTCCGCGTGGGCTCGACCGCCACCTTCGGCCGCCCGGAGTACGCCTCCACCAGCACGGTCCCGCCACGGTCGGTCTCGGTGCCCATGGCGGCCTCCTCGGTAGGGAAACAGTGTTTCCCTTACGGTCCTGGGGTCACCATAGGCGCCGGGCCCGCCCCACCACAAGATCGGTCCTCGTTCCTGCCGGCGGTGACGGCGGCGGCGACGGCGCGCTCGATGACGTCGAGGGCGGGGGTCGGCGCGGGCAGCGGGCGCCACAGGTGCTGCGGGCCGGTGGGTGGCGCGTGCGGGGGCGGGGCGCCGGGGGAGGGGACGTACCGGACGGGACGGTCGAGCAGCCAGGCGAGCAGGGCGGCGATCTCGGCGCCGCCGATGAGGGTGTCGCCGTCAAGGTGGTAGGTGGCGCCGGCGTGCCGGTCCGGGCGGCCGGCGGCGAGGTCCGCGGCCGACTCGGCGGCGACGCGGGCGGCGGCGCCGGTCACGTCCCGCAGGGCGACGAGTGGCCACCGGCGGTCGCCGAGCGGGGTGGTGAGGACCCCGGTGACCGCGGCGGAGACGGCCGCGGCCGCGGCGAGCGCGGCGAAGGACTCGGCGAAGGGCGCGCACCGCAGGACCGCCGTGCCGGGCGCCGGCGCGCGGCCGTCCACGCGCGCGGCGTGCCGGACGCCGGCGGGGCCGACCAGCACGTCGACACCCGTGACGGCCAGTGCCAGGGCGGCGGGCGGGTCGGCGCCGGGCACGGTGGTGGTGTCGCGGGGGACGCCGCTGACGGGAATCATGGTCCTGAGCATCGGCAGCGGTGCGCGGGCTGAGAAGGAGGCACTTCCGTGTCGGTCGCGAACACCGGGGTAACCCCGCAGGCCGGGCCGTGCGGCGACGACGACTGCGGCATCCGCGACCTCCTCGCCCGGCTCGGCGACCGGTGGACGGTGCTCGTGCTGGTCGAGCTGTCGCACGGGGTGCGGCGCTTCCGCGAGCTGGAGCGGGCGATCCCCGGCATCTCGCAGCGGATGCTGACGGTCACCACCAAGCGGCTGTGCCGCGACGGGCTGGTCGAGCGGACCGCGTACGCGACGATCCCGCCGCAGGTGGACTACCGGCTCACGCCGATGGGCAGCAGCATGGCCGGGATCATCACTGCGCTCGCCGACTGGTCGCGGGACAACATGACCGCGATCGGCGCGGCCCGCGCCCGCTGGGACGCCACCCAGCCGCCGGTCTAGCCGCCGATCTGGCCGCCGGTCTAGCCGCTGATCTCGCCGGTCTGGTCGCGCCGGTTCCGGTTCAGGGCGTAGAGGGCCGCGAGGCTGCCCGCGGTGATGACGCCGCCGGCGACGAGGATGCCGGCGCCGTTCTCGCGGACGCGCCTGCGCTCCTCGTACGTGGCGGACGAGCCGCGGGAGGACACGCAGCGCTCGCCGGGGCGCATGTGCTGCCCGCCGCAGTCGACGTCGTCGCTCCACGGCCGCCGGACGAGCCCGGTGCACAGCAGGACCACGCCGACGGCGAGCACGCCCACCATCACCTTCACCGGCGTCGGGGTCCGCTCCGGCGGCGGGGAAGAAGACATGCCGCACCCTCATTTCTGTAGTGGTCGCTAGACAATGGGCACCATAGATGAATTCTCTAGTGAGCGCTATACAATGACCGGCGTGACGACGCGGCGGGGGCGGCCCAGGCAGTTCGACCGGGGCGAGGCGCTGCGCGCGGCCGTGGAGGTCTTCTGGGCGCGGGGTTACGAGGCGACGTCCGTCAACGACCTCGCCACCGCGATGGGCGTCGGCGTGCCCAGCCTGTATGCCGCGTTCGGCAGCAAGCGGGCGCTGTTCGAGGAGGTCGTGGCCGAGTACACCCGGCTCTACCGGTCGTTCATGCAGGCCGCGATCGACGAGGAGCCGACGCTCACCGCCGGCGTGCGGCGGCTGCTGCACGAGGCCGCCGCGGCCTGCACCCGGCCCGGCCTGCCGCGGGGGTGCCTGGTGATCAGCGCGGCCACCAACACGACCTCACCGGAGGCCGAGGAGCTGCTGCGCGGGCTGCGGCTCGCCGGGCTCGAGGCGCTCGAGGCGCTGATCGGGCAGGCCGTCGAGGCCGGTGAGCTGCCCGCCGGCACGGACCCGCGCGGGCTGGCCCACTTCGTCACCGGCACCCTGCAGGGCATGGCCCATCAGGCCCGCGACGGCGCCGACCGGGAGGCCCTGGAGGCGGTCGCCGATCTGGCCATGCGGGCATGGCCCGCGCGGTAGGGAGAAAGACGGATGTTGATATGACCATGCGTTGGGTGGTCACCTGGTAGCTCGTTCACCTCCATCACCCAAGGAGGCTAGATGAGCCACCCCCGCAGGGGCACCATCCCACTCGCGATGGCCGTCGCCGTCGCGCTCGTGGTCGCCGCGATCAGCCCGGCCGGCGCCGCGCCGGCCGACGCGGTGACCGCCGAGACGTCCGCTCCCTACCTGGTGAGCGGGGTCGGCACGCTCGACCAGCGCAACCAGGTCGCCGGGACCGGCGCCGCGATCGACGGCATCGACCACGGCGTCGCGGACATCACCGCGACCCCGTCCGAGGTCGCGAGGCTGCGGCAGCTGGGCTTCACCGTCACCCGCGCGCTGCGGCCGGCGACGCCGGGCGGGCCCGCGACGATCCTCGACTTCCCGTCGGCGGACTCGATGTACCACAACTACGCGGAGATGACCGCCGAGCTCAACCAGGCCGTCGCCGACCACCCGGCGATCCTGCGCAAGAGCAGCCTCGGCACGTCGTACGAGGGCCGGGACATCCCGGTCATCAAGATCTCCGACAACGTCGCGGTCGACGAGAACGAGCCGGAGGTGCTCTACACGGCGCACCAGCACGCCCGCGAGCACCTCACCATCGAGATGGCGCTGTACCTGATCAAGCAGCTCACCGACGGCTACGGCACCGACACCCGGATCACGAACGTGGTGAACTCGCGCGAGATCTGGATCGTGCCGGACATGAACCCCGACGGCGGCGAGTACGACATCGCCACCGGCGCCTACCGGTCGTGGCGCAAGAACCGGCAGCCGAACAGCGGCAGCAGCAACGTCGGCACCGACCTGAACCGCAACTGGGGCTACAACTTCGGCTGCTGCGGCGGGTCGTCGAGCTCGACCAGTTCGGAGACCTACCGCGGGCCGTCGGCGTTCTCCGCGCCGGAGACCCAGCGGGTGCGCGACCTCGTGCTGAGCCGGCGCGTCGGCGGGGTGCAGCAGATCAAGACGCACATCGACTTCCACACCTACGGCAAGCTCGTGCTCTGGCCCTTCGGGTACACCACCTCGAACACCGCACCGGGCCTGGACGCCGACCAGGAGCTCACCTTCCGCACCCTCGGCACCCAGATGGCCGCCACCAACGGCTACACCCCGGAGCAGGCCAGCGACCTGTACATCACCGACGGCACCATCGACGACTGGCTGTGGGCCGACCAGGGCGTGTGGTCCTACACGTTCGAGATGTACCCGGGCAACTCCGGCGGCGGCGGCTTCTACCCGCCGGACGAGGTCATCGCCGCGCAGACCGCGCTCAACCGGGAGGCGAGCCTGCAGATCGCCGAGTACGCCGACTGCCCGTACCGGGTGATCGGCAAGGAGGCCCAGTACTGCGGCACCGCGCCGGGCACCACGGTCTGGTCCGACGACTTCGAGACCAACCTCGGCTGGACGACCAACCCGTCGGGCACCGACACCGCGACCACCGGCGCCTGGGAACGCGGCGACCCGGAGGCCACCGACTCCAGCGGCCCGAAGCAGCTCGGCACCACGGTCAGCGGCAGCAACGACCTGGTGACGGCGCGCCTGGCCGGTGCCGACGCCGGCGCCAACGACGTCGACGGCGGCACGACGAGCGTGCGCTCGCCGAGCATCACGCTGCCGTCGAGCGGGACACTGACGCTGAGCTACTCCTGGTACCTCGGCCACGGCAGCAACGCCTCGTCGGCGGACTTCTTCCGGGTCAGCGTCGTCACGGCGAGCGGCACGACCGTGCTGGCCACCGTGGCCGGCGCCGCCGCCGACCGGGACGCGTCCTGGTCGACCGGCAGCGTCAACCTCAGCGCGTACGCGGGGCAGAGCGTCCGGATCCTGTTCGAGGCGGCGGACGCGGCCACGGCCAGCCTGGTCGAGGCCGGCGTCGACAACGTCGTCATCCGGCAGTCGTAGCAAGTCGCAAGAAAAGTGGCCGCCCGTGTCTACGGCACGGGCGGCCCGCCGCGTGTATAGAGGCGTGACGTTCGAGGAGTACGCGTTCGCCCGCGCCGGGGCGCTGCTGCGCTTCGCCAGGCTGCTCACCGATGACGAGCACCGCGCCGAGGACCTGGTGCAGGACGTCCTCGCCAAGGCATACGCCCGCTGGGGCCGCATCTCGCGCACCGACCGGCCGGACGTCTACGTGCGCCGGATGCTGGTCAACACCCACCACTCGTGGTGGCGGCGGCGCAGCAGCCGCGAGGTGGCCGTCGAGGCCGTCGGCGAGCGGCCCGCGACCGGCGACGAGGCCGCCGAGGTGGCCGAGCGCGACGCGCTGTGGCGCCTGGTCCGGCAGCTGCCCAGGAAGCAGCGCACCGTCATCGTCCTGCGCTACTACGAGGACCTGGACGACGCGCGGATCGCCGAGATCCTGGACTGCTCCACCGGCACCGTGCGCACCCACGCGAAACGGGCCCTCGACACGCTGCGCGCCGCGCCGTCTGCCATCTCCACGGGAGGGTCCCGATGAACCTCGATGAGCGGCTCACCACCACGCTGCGGGACCGCGCCGGCGGCGACGTCGACCCGGCGCCGATCGTCGCGCACGCCCGCCGCCGCGGGCAGCGGATCCGGTTGCGGCGCCGGGCGGTCGCGGGCGCCGCGCTGTGTGCCGTGCTGCTCGCCGTCGCCGCCGTGGTGCCGTGGCGGCAGGCGCCCGACGCGCCGGCCGCGCCGGAGGTCGCCGCGCTCGCGCTGCCGGTCTCGCCGGACGTGGCGGGGGCCCTCGGCGATCCCGACAAGGTCGGCGCCGAGTGGGGGACCGTGCACTTCGCCGTCGGCGACCTCCTGGACGGCGCCGAGTACGCGACCTGGAGCACCAGGCCGGGCATCGAGAGCGTCCAGATCCTGCGCCGGGCCACGTTCACGCTCGCCGCCACCGCCGACAAGCTGGACGGTGCCGCGTCGCAGCTGGAGTCGGCGGGCCGGCCCGGGGCGCCGGTCGCCGTGGCCGTGGGGGGCCGCCCGGGGACGGCGCGCGCGGACGCGGGGCCTGCCGGCGGCCAGACCCTGTGGTCGGTGCGCTGGCAGCCCGTGGGCACCCTGTGGGCCAGGCTCGACGTGTACGCCGGCGGGGCCGACGAGGCGACGGCGGCCGCGGCCCGGGTGAGCTTCGACGCCGCCTACCGCTGCGTGGTGCCCTTCGAGCTGTCGAAGCTGCCCGCCGGCGCGCAGATCCAGGGCTGCTCGCTGACGCTCGGCGCGCGCGGCGGCTTCGCCGAGGGCGCCCTCATGATCGGCGACTACGGCCGCTGGCTCACGATCCGGGCCGAGCGCACGCCGCCGGGCATGGACGCCGTCACCGGAGACCTGGCCGCCGGCCCCTACCGCGTGGCGCGGGCCGGCGACGGCCTGCTGGAGATGCTCGTGCAGCCGTGCCTGGTCGACCTGTTCCTCACCGACCGCGGCAGCGGCTACACCGAGCAGGACGGCCTGCTGGTCCTGGGCGGCTACGCGCCCGTCCAGGACCTGGACCTCGACCGTCCCGGCTCGTGGTGACCCGGCGTGCCGCGACAAGGGCTAGAGGGCTGCCGCGGCGAGGTCCTTGGCGACGGCGGGCGTCACCGGGGTCGTCGGGCTGCCCGGGGCGATCCGCAGGTGCACCGTGGCGCCGGCGTCGAGGCCGAGCGCGAGGAACTCGTTGCGGGTCACGGTCACGATGACGTCCTGCCCGGCGGCCGTCGTGACGTCGATGCGGATCTCGAAGCCGATCCGGGTGATCCGGGAGACCTGCCCCGTCACGTCGTCCGCGCCGGTCGGGGTGGTGGCGATCTGCAGGTCGTGCGGGCGCACGAGGACGTCGCCGAGCTGGGTGACCGGGCCGAGGAAGCGCATGACGAAGTCGTTGGCGGGGCGGTCGTAGAGGTCGTCGGGCGAGCCGATCTGCTCGATCCGACCGTCGTTGATGACCACGATCTCGTCGGCGACCTCCAGGGCCTCCTCCTGGTCGTGGGTGACGAAGACGGTGGTGACCTCGACCTCGTCGTGCAGGCGGCGCAGCCAGTCGCGCAGCTCCTTGCGGACCTTGGCGTCCAGGGCGCCGAAGGGCTCGTCGAGCAGCAGCACCGTCGGCTTGATCGCCAGGGCCCGGGCCAGGGCCATGCGCTGCCGCTGGCCGCCGGACAGCTGCGCGGGCAGCCGGTCGGCGAACTGCTGCAGGTGCACCAACTTGAGCAGCTCGTCGACGCGCTCGGCGATCTCGTCCTTCGGGCGCTTGCGGATCTGCAGGCCGAAGGCGACGTTGCGGCGCACCGACATGTGCTTGAACGCGGCGTAGTGCTGGAACACGAAGCCGACGTTGCGCTTCTGCGGCGGGAGGTCCGTCGCGTCGACGCCCTCGATCTCGACCCGGCCGGTGTCGGCGCGTTCGAGGCCCGCGATGATGCGCAGCAGCGTGGACTTGCCGCCGCCGGACGGGCCGAGCAGCGCCGTGAGGCGGCCCGAGGGGATGCTCACCGACACGTTGTCGAGCGCGACGAAGTCCCCGAAGCGCTTGCCGACCCCTGCGATTTCGATGCTCAACGGTCTTCCTTCGGCCGGAGGACGGATACGACGATGATGCTCGCCACCGCGACGAGGGCGAGGAGGAACGCGGTCGCGTAGGCGCCGCCCTTGTCGAAGTTGAGGTACTTCTCCTCGACCACGAGCGGTGCGGTGCGGGTGAGCCCCAGCACGTTGCCGGACACGATCTTCACCGCGCCGAACTCGCCGAGCGAGCGGGCGAGGCTCAGCACGACGCCGTAGATGATGCCCCACTTGATCGACGGCAGGGTGATGCGGCGGAAGGTCTGCCACGCGTTGGCGCCGAGGCTGCGGGCGGCCTGCTCCTGCTCCTCGCCGATCTCCTCGAGGACCGGCACGACCTCGCGGATGACCAGCGGCAGGGCCACGAAGACGGTGGCCATCACCATGCCGGCCTCGGCGAAGATGATCTGCAGGCCCCAGCTCTCCAGGGTCGGGCCGAACCAGCCGTTGCGGCCGCCGTAGACGAGCACCAGCGACAGGCCGACGACGACGGGCGACACCGACAGCGGCACGTCGAGCAGGGCGTTGAGCAGGCGCTTGCCGGGGAAGCGGTAGCGCACCAGCAGGATCGAGATGCCGACGCCGAAGACCGTGTTGATGAGCACCGCGATGATCGCGATCTCGACCGACAGGTGCAGCGCGTGCACGATGTCCGGGTCGGTGAGGATGGCCCGCAGGTCGTCGAAGCCGTTCTTGAACGTGTTCTGGCCGACGAGGTACACCGGCCAGGCCACCAGGAAGAAGAGGTAGACCACGACGACCAGCCGGACCAGGTAGGTGACCGGGCCGCGCCGGCGGGTCCAGGCCTTGCCGGTGGTCCTGGTGGCGGTCTCGGCGGCGGGCGCGGGTTTCACGAGGGTGTCAGCCACGGCGGACCGTCCTTCGCTGGATCACGTCGAGGATCACGATGACGGCGAACGAGATCACCAGCAGCACGGTGGCGACGGCGGCCGCGTTCTCCAGGTGGTCGTTCTCGATGCTGCTGAAGATGCGCACCGAGGTGACCTCGGTGCGCATCGGGAGGTTGCCCGACAGCAGGACCAGCGAGCCGTACTCGCTGACGCCGCGGGCGAAGGACAGCGCGGCCCCGGCGGTGATCGCCGGGGTGAGGCTGGGCAGGATGACCCGCCAGAAGATCGTGAACCGGCTGGCGCCCAGCGAGGCGGCGGCCTCCTCGACGTCCTGGTCGATCTCGGCGAGGACCGGCTGCACGGTCCGCACGATGAACGGCAGCGTCACGAACAGGAACGCGACGAAGACCGCGACCCGGGTGTTGGCGATGTCGACCCCGATGGGGCTGTTCGGCCCGTACAGCGACAGCAGCACCAGACCGGCGACGATCGTCGGCAGCGCGAACGGGATGTCGACGAGGACCTCCAGGACGCGCTTGCCGAAGAAGCGGTCCCGGACCAGCACCCACGCGATGAGCGTGCCCATGACGACGTTCACCAGCGTCACCCCGATCGAGGTGAAGATGGTGAGCTCGATCGACGCGAGGGTCTGCTCGGCGGTGATCGCGTCCCAGAAGCCGCTCCACCCCGCGGAGCCGGCGACCGCCACGACCGCGGCGAGCGGGATGAGCACCAGGAGGCTGAACCACAGCATCGCGACCCCGAGCCCGAGCCCGGAGACGCGCGTGAGGGGGTGCCCGGACACGGCCGACCGGGCCGGCCGGCGGTTGCCCGCCGGCCGGCCCGTGACCGTGGTATCGGATGTCACTTGGCCTTGCCCGAGGCGGCGATGATCTTGACGATGAGGCCTTCCTTCTCGTCGAAGAACTTCTTGGAGAGCTTCGACCAGCTCTCGAAGTCCTTGTCGACGGTCAGGAGCTTCTTCGGTGCCGGGAACGGGTTGGCGGGGTCGATGGCGCCCTCGACGCCCTTGGTGTCGACGCCGGAGATGATCGGCCGGAAGCCCTTGAGCGCGAACTGGCGCTGACCCTTGTCGCTCAGCACGAACTCCAGCCACTCCTTCGCCTTCGGGTTGGCGTTGGTGAGGATCGCGCCCGGGTTCTCGATCAGGATCGTGGTGTCCGGGTAGACCCAGTCCAGCTTCTCGCCGCTCTGCCGGGCCAGGATGGCCTCGTTCTCGTAGGCGAGCAGCACGTCGCCGGTGCCGCCGAGGAACGCGGTGGTGGCGTCGCGGCCGCTGCCGGGCAGCGCGACGACGTTGGTGAAGAGCTTGGTGAGGAACTCGCCGGCCTGGGCGTCGGTGCCGCCGTTGGCGGTGATGTGACCCCACGCGGCCAGGGCGTTCCAGCGGGCCGCGCCGGAGGACGCCGGGTTCGGGGTGACGATGCCGATGCCGGGCTTGACCAGGTCGTCCCAGCCCTTGATGCCCTTCGGGTTGCCGGGACGCACCGCGAGGACCACGACCGAGGAGGACACGATGCCCTTGGTGGGGCCGGCGTTCCAGGTCGGGTCGACCAGCTTGGCGTCGACCAGACGGGTCACGTCGCTGGACACCGAGAAGTGCACGTAGTCGGCCTTGAGGCCGGCGACGACCGCGCGGCTCTGGTCGCCGGAGGCGCCGTAGGAGGTCTGGAACTTGACGCCCTTACCGGCCGGCGTCTTGTTCCACTCCGCGGCGATGGCCTTGTTCGCCGCCTCGGGCACCGCGAAGCCGACGATGTTGAGCGTGGTCGACTCGCCGGCGGCGCCGGCCTCGTCCTTCTTGGTGGTCCCCGCGCACGCCGACAGCAGTAAGCCGGCGGCGAGCATGAGCGCGGCGGTCGCTCTGATCCGGTGCTTCATGGGGAACCTGTCCTCCTGGGGTCGGCTGTGCTCAAGGGGGTGGTGCGGTGGTCGGTGTCCGGTTCAAGGTCGTCGGCGAGCAGGTCGGCGAGGGTGGCCCGGTCGACGACCGCGTTGACCGCGTCGTCGACCGACAGCCAGACCTTGCGCAACCCGCGGCCGACCCCGTCGTACGTCGCCTGCCCGGTCGGCAGGCCACGCACCGTGGTCAGTGCGCCGTTCATGGCGCGGAGGATCTCGCCGACCGTGACGGCTTCCGCCGGCCGGGCGAGGCCGTATCCCCGCTCCGTGCCGCGGTGGCTGTGCACGAGCCCGACGCGGCGTAGTTCGAGAAGCACCGTCTGCAGCGATCCGATGGACATCCGTTCGCTGCGCGCCAGTTCCGATGCCGTGATCCGGCCCGGCTCCGCCGCGGCGATCGCGAGCATCGCCCGGATCGCGTAGTCGGCACGGACAGAGATGTGCACCTCGCTGTGCTCCGATCGGTCCCCCGGCGCCTATTGCCTATCTTGTCTAGTTAGTAGGTAGGAATAGAATAGTTGGGGAGCGACCGGTGTCAAGACGTGTGGGTCGCGTTACACCGAGCGGGTGCCGGGCGGGGTGCCGGGCGGGGGTCAGGCCTGCTGGGCGCGCTCGGTGACCATCTGCAGGAGCACGGGGTCGATGACCTGCGGGTCCGCGCCCGCCAGCAGCCGCACGAGCGCCGGCCCGGCGTCCCGCGCCACGACGACCGTCAGGCTCGTCGACTCGAGCTGCGCCGGCGCGAGCCGGATGCCGTCGGACTGCGCGCCGTCGGTGGTCAGCACGACGACGCAGCCGGCGCTGACCCCGGCGGTGCCCCAGCCGGCGGCGTCGACGCCCCGGGCGAGATCCTTGAGCCGCGTGTCGACGGACGTGTTGGGCCGCCCGTCGGCGAACACCCGGCAGGGGTGCCCGTTCGCGGGGTTCAGCTCGTACCGGCCGGGGCGCACGCCGTCGAGCACGGCCACGAACGCCACGCTCCGGTCGCACACCACCGCGAACCGGAGCGTGCCGCCGCCCCGCCAGGGCATCGCCCGGGCCGCGGGCAGCGGGCCGAGCACGTCGTCGAGCCAGTCCGGCGGGTGGCCGCCGTCCAGCCAGTACCGCTCGCGGAACCGCTCGAAGAGCTGCCCGCGCTCCTGGTTGGCCCGGGCGGTCTCCGACTGCGCCATGTCCTGCCGGGCGTACCGCTCGACCTCGTGCACCGCGGTGACCTGGCCGCCGAACGCGACCAGCGTGAACACGACCATCACGAGGTTGACGAACGGGTCCTCGCCGATGCGGGTCAGGTAGGTCACGCCCGGCACCGCGTAGCAGGCGAGCGTCGCCGCGGCGGCCGGGCCGAACAGCCGCCGGGTGCCCAGCCCCCGGCGCAGGGCCGCGGCGACGCCGAGCGGCGCCGCGACGATCAGCGCGCCGCCCCACCAGACCCAGTCGAGCACCACCAGCCCGCCGAGCCCGCCGGCCAGGGCGAGCACGCCGGCGGCGATGTTGCGGCCCAGGTCCGGGTCGGTGGTCGGCGGCTCGATCAGCCGCGGCCGGACGGCCCCCGGCGGGTCGTCCGGCAGGACCCTGGTCGACGCCGGCGCGGGACTGGCGAACGACGACTCCCGGGTGGTCACGAGGTCCGCGGCGCGCAGCAGGTCCTCGCGCAGCCGCCGGGCGGACTCCTGCCGGTCCGCCGGGTCGGGCGACAGGGCCCGGCGCAGCACCGTGGCGGCCGGCTCGGGCACCAGGTCGAGCGCCGACCGGCCCGGCCCGGCCGGCGGGCCGCCGGTCAGCAGCGTGTGCAGGGTGGCGCCGAGAGAGTAGATGTCCGACGCGACGCTCTCGGCGTCCCCGGCGTGCACCTCCGGCGCCGTGTACCCCAGCGTGCCGATCCGCGCCGTCGCCGTGAACCGGCCGTCGTCGCGGTGGATCGCGGAGATGCCGAAGTCGGACAGCACCGCCGCGCCGTCGCCGGTGAGCAGGATGTTGCCCGGTTTGATGTCGCGGTGCAGGATGCGCGCCGCCGCGTCGTGCGTGTGGGTGAGGGCCTCGGCCACCTCCGCGCCGATGCGCAGCGCGTCGCCGACAGGCAGCGTCCCCTCCACCGCCAGCCGGTCGGCGACCGACCCGGCGTAGAGGTCCATGACCACGTAGCCCCGGCCGTCGGCGGTGAAGTCGGCCTCCAGCAGCCGCACGACGTGCGGCCGGCCCTGCAGTGCCTGGAGCGCCTGCACCTCGCGGCGGAACCGCCGCCGGTCGGCGTCGTCGAGGTCCCGGCGGTACACCTTGATCGCGACGGCGGAGGAGTCCATGGTCGCCTTGCGCGCCCGGTACACGTGCGCCTGCCCGCCCCGGGCGCTGATCAGCGTCAGGTCGCGGTAGCCGTGGATCTGCGGCGCAGTGGCCATGAGGCCTCCCGGATGGCAGGGCTGCGGCGAGTCTAACCGCCACCGCATCGACCACCGGCGGCTTTGCCGGACGCCCTCACCCGGGCTCACCCGCCCTCACACCGGCGGCCGGCTCCCGGACGCCTATGCTCCAACCCGTCACCGGACGACGGGGGGAGTGCGTGATGGCAGCAGCGGGGTGGCCGGAAGTGGCCGACGAGCTCGCCGGGGCGCTCGCGGCGCTGCGGCCCGAGGCGGCGATCTCCCTCTCCGGCGGCGACGGGTTCGTGCAGTTCATCCGCTTCACCCGCGGCTACCGGCTGGACGTGCCGTCGGTGTACATGCTCACCCGGGACGTGCCGGAGCGGGCGGCGGACCTCGCCGCGCTGGGGTGGCAGCCGGACGAGGACGGGACGGTGACCCTGTGCTTCCCGGAGGTCCCGGCGCCGGTGGAGCCGGCCGCGGCCCGGCGGCTCGCCGACGTGATCGTCCGGACGCTGCGCGACGTGCACGGCTTCGCCGACCCGGCCGGGGTGACGTACACGTCGTTCGACAACAACGGGATGCGGGCGCCGCAGCTGCGCACGGTCGCGGCCGAGGCCGGGCAGGAGGTGCCCGACGACCGGGACCCGGCCACGCTGCTGCCGGCGCCCTCACCGGCGTGGCGGCAACTGTGCGCGGTCTTCGCCGGCGGGCTCGGCGACTGGTCCCGCGGCGCGTTCGACCGGCTCGTCGCCGAGCAGGGCCGGCGGCCGGACGGCGACGAGCTCCTGGCCGCCGGTGGCGAGCGGATCGAGGCGCACGACTGGGACGCCGGGTACTACGGGCACGGCGAGATCAGCTCGCTGAGCGCGCGGCTGCCGGTCGGCGAGGCCGGCGTCGCCGAGGACTTCCGCCGGGCGCTCGCCGGCGCGGTCGCGGTGCTCGGCCACCCGCCGATCGTCGGCTCCGAGGGCCGGATGCCCCTCGCGCGCTGGCGCGGCGAGGACACCACGCTCACCCTCGAGGCCCTGTGGGGCCGGCACATCCGGCTGACGGCGGAGCCGACCGGCCCGCGCGAGAACGTCATCTACAACAAGCAGAAGTGGATGATGACGCCGGACGACTGGGCCCCGGACGAGCTGTGGTTCACCGAGCCCGACGTCGAGGCGCCGCAGGCGAAGGCCCTGCACGGCATGATGACCTACTGGCACTCGCCGTCGGAGACCCTCGACGGGACCGTGGACGAGCTGCGGGCCCTGTTCGCGTCGTGGTGCTCCGCGCTGCCGATGCTGCACCCGTACGCCAGCAGCGCCCGCTGGCGGTTGCGCCGCTCCACCGGGACCATGGTCGCCGAGGGCGAGTTCACCCGTGAGCGGGTGACGGCCCGGTTCGGCTGGTCCGACGAGTTCGGCGAGCGGGTGGAGACCGTCCCGGGCGGGGAGGTGGCCGCCGACCTCGCCGCCCGGGTGGCCGCCGCCCTCGACCGCGCCGGCGTCACCGCGCCCGGCGATCTGGACGGCGGCGCGTGGTCCGACACCCCCGCCGAGCGCCTCAACGCCCTCCGGCTCACCGTCAGGCGCTGAGGCTTCCCCGACGCCGCGCCGCTACGGGCGGATCGGCAGGACGTGCACGCCCGGCTGGGTGCCGCCGGTCGAGGTGCGGGTCAGCCCCGTCGGCGACGAGTCCAGCAGGGCGCCGTCGGTGCGGGACCCCGGCAGCTCGGCGAACGTCCCCGGCTGCCCCGTGCCGTTGGAGTAGCCGACCCCGGCGGGCACGGAGCTGAGGTCACCCTTGTCCCATTGGAGTCGGGTGTACCGCAGCACGATGTCGAACGCGCCGGGTGCGACGTCGCCGCGGTCGACGAGGTACAGCTGGAACGCGTTGAGCTTGTCGTCGTGCCGGTCGTAGTAGCCGACCCCGTTGAAGTCGACGCAGAAGGCGCGCCGGCCGTCGACGGTGCCGCCGCCGTAGCGGACCGGCTGGGAGCCCGCGCCGCGGGTGTCGACGTCGGCGAACCAGGCCGCGACGATCGGGGTGCGGATGGTGTCCATCGGCACCGCGGTGAACGTCGACAGCGGCCCGTCGAACGTGACGTTGCCGTTGTTGTTGACCCACAGCGAGCCGAACGTCCGGCCGTGGAAGTTCAGGTCGAACGGCAGGGTCACCTCCGGGCTCGACTGGTCGTCGTTGGGGGCGACCTCCGTGGCGTTGCAGGTGAGGTCCAGCTGCCGGCCGTCGGCCCGCAGCTCGTACCGGCCGGTGAAGCCGCCCTGGTCGGTGACGCGCAGCTCGTACCGGCCGGACTCGCGCAGCCCGGTGAACCCGAGCGTGCCGCAGCCCTCGCCGCGGGTCCGGCCGACCGGGCGGCCGCTCGGCGCGACCAGGGTGACCGCGAACGTGCCGTCGCCCGGGCAGACCCCGAACGTGGACACCGTGACCGAGTCACCGGCCTGGAGGGTGACGGTGAGGACGTCGACCGCGAACGCCGCGTCGAGCGACCCGGTCACCTTCTGCCCCAGGGTGATCTCGGTGGTGGTCTCCACGGTCTGCGCCAGCGCGGCGAGGTCCACCGTGGACCGCAGCCGGTTCGCCACCACGCCGGCGTCGGCGGCGAACGTGTCGTCGCCGGTGATGCCGACGTCCAGCACGCACTGTTCGAGCCCGGCGCCCGGCCGCAGCGCCCGGCAGACGGTCTCGGCGTGCGCCCGGGCCGCGGCCGGCAGCGCCGCCACCGACGCCTGGTCCACCGGGTCCACCGGGGTGACCCGGTCGGCCGGCAGGACGCTGCGCAGCAGCGAGGCCGGCCCGGTCACCCGCCAGCTCGCGGCGAACGACCCGTACAGCTGCGCACGGTCGCGGATGTCGCGCACGAGCGTGCCGTCGCGGGCGGTGAGGTCGTCGCGCGGGTTGCCGTCGGCGTCGCCGAGCACGCCGCGGACCTTCCCGTAGCGGGACTCGGCGAGGGTGACGAACATGTTGTCGCCGGTCCACCGCCCGGCGGCGAGTCTCGTGCCGTCGGGCCAGGTGACGACGGCGCCGCCGGCGGTGGTGAACGTGAGCGCCGCGCCGCCGGGCAGGGTGGTGCGCATGCCGGGGGTGAGCGGGACCGGCTGCCCGTCGAGGGTCGCGACGAGCGGGTCGAAGCGCTCGCCGGTCGCGGTGTCGCCGAACGCGATCACCGAGGTGCCGACGCGGGCGGCGACGGCCCGGTTGAGGCTGATCGCCGTGGTGCCGGGCCGGCGCACGAACCGGCCGTGGACCGCGAATTCGTCCACTGTGGACTCGGCGAGGACGTAGTCGCCGGCGGCGTGGAAGCCGAACGAGCCGCCGTCGAAGCTCACCAGGTGCGGGTCGCCGTAGGAGCCGCCGGTGCCGCGGCCGCCGCCCTCGCCGGTGTCGCCGGTGGTGCCGCCGTCCCCGCCTGGCGGGGGTTCGGTGCCGCCGGGCGGGAGCCCGCCGTCGCCCGGGTCCGGGTCGTCGGGCTCGTCGCAGGCGTCGCCGGCCCCGTCCCCGTCGGCGTCGGCCTGGGTGGGGTTCGCGACCGCCGGGCAGTTGTCGAGGGTGAAGGCGGCGCCGTTCCACGGCTGCGCGTCGGGGACGCCGTCGCCGTCCTTGTCGTTCGTCGGGTACAGCGCGGTGATGTCGCGCCGCTTCGGCTGGAGCAGGTCGTCCTTCAGCGGGACGGCGGCCTCGAACAGGATCGGCCGCGCATAAGTACCAGCGTAGGTGCCGGTGCCGGACGGCAGCGGCGTCGCCTCGAGGCGGCTGAGCGGGATCGTGGCGTTGGTCTCCAGCCAGGCGCCGGGGTCGCCGTCGCACAGGTCGATCGAGTCCTGCACGGTCATGGTGAGGTCGGCGACGAGCTCGACCTTCGTCCGGACGCCCTTGGCGTCGGCGGCCGGCACGAAGCGCAGGTCGCCGGTGAAGGTCCGGTCGTCGCGGACGTAGCCGGACGGCAGCCGCACCCCGCCGACCGCGCCGGCGATGTTGCCCGGCACGTCGTAGGGCCAGCTGAAGTTGACGTCGACCCCGCGGCCGATCGGCGGGTAGTCCGACACCTGCTTGGTGGTGGGGGTGGCCGGGGCGGCCAGCTGCGGCGGGGCGCCGAGCGCGGCGACGAGCTGGTCGACGACCTTGTCGCGGGCGTCGATGGTCGGGGCGTTCCAGCGGAACTGGCGGATCGCGGCGGCGTCGGTGATCGTCTCGCGGGCCGTGGTCGGCACGCCGCCGAGCAGGTACTTGGTCCACAGGTCGCGCGACGTCGTGCCGATGACCGCGCCGAGGAACGGCAGCAGCGTCGCGCGCAGGTAGGCGACGGCCCGGTCGGCGTCGGCGGAGGTGGCGAAGGGCGTGCAGTACGCGGCCGGCCCGCCCCACTGGTTGAGGACGCCGGGCTCGGGCTCGGTGCGGATCTCCTCGCCGTCGAGCACCGACAGCTGCACGACCCGCTCCCGCCCGACGACCCGCGACGGGATGACCGTGGCGGTCGGGCCGCCCGGGTTCACGCCGACGATCCTGGCGGTCGCCGGCTCCAGGCCGAGGACGGACGGGTCGACGGCGACGGTGATCGGCTTGGCGAAGCGCAGCCCGTCGGGTGACAGGTCGACGATCGGCGCGCCGAACACGTCCTTGGCGCCGCTGTAGCCGAGCGGCGTGATGTTCAGGTCGGTCGGCCGGCTGACGGCGCCGCGGGGGACCACGACCCGCCAGCCGGGGCCGGTGAACACCCCGCCGTCGGGGCTCAGCCGCACCGGCGCCGCGAGCGCCTGCACGGTCAGGTCCGGCGCGGTCCCGGCGGCCTTGTCGACGCGGGCGACGCTCAGGCCGCCGAGCCGGCCGGCCTTCTTCGCGACCAGGGCGATCCCGCCGTCGGGCAGGCCGCGCAGGACGTAGCCGCCGTCGGCGCCCGTGGTGGCGGTGCGGTCGCCGTACGAGACGACCGCGGCGGCGACGGGCAGCTTCGTGACCGGGTCGACGACCCGGCCGGCGACCTGGCCGGCGGCGGTGGCCGCGATCCGCTGCCGCACCTGGGCGCGGGCGGTGCCGGTGCGGCCGCCCGCCGGGTCCCAGGCGCGCACGTCGAGGCCGTTGGCGCGCTGCGGGTGCAGCAGCACCTCGACGGCGAACTTCCCGTCCGGCCCGGCGAACGTGGTCGCCGGCAGGACCCCGCCGTCGACGCGGACGGCGCCGCGGGCGAAGGTCCGGCCGGTGACGACGACGCTGCCGCGGTCGGTGTCCGCCGGGACGGTGAGCTTGACGGCGTCCTGATGGGGCCCGCCGGGCCCGCCGTCCGGCGTGCAGGCGCCCATGAGCGCCAGGACGGCGCAGAGCACCACCGTCCGGGTTCTCCGCTTTCGGTTCATCGTCACCTCGCGGTCGTCGGTGGGGCACGCAGCGTGCCCGGGCACCGACAGCCTTCCAACACATCGCAACTGGTCGATGCGGACAGAAGCGGCAAGTCACCCCGTCCAGCCGCGGCCGCGTGAACTGCCCGTGAACGCCCCGTCAACATCGACGTGTATCTGTCGACTAGCCGACCGTGCGGCCGATGAAACGTTCAGCCGGTAAATCGGTTGGGGCGGGGCGCGGGCGGCGTTACGGTCGGCCCGTGACCGGCGTACGGGGGTTCGTGCGGCAGGACCTGGCGGCCGTCCGCGCCGCGTTCGAGCGGAACTTCGCCGACGGCGCCGAGGCCGGGGCGTCCTTCTGCGCCACCGCCGACGGTGAGATCGTCGCCGACCTGTGGGGCGGGCACGCCGACGCGGCCGGGGCCCGGCCCTGGGAGCGGGACACGATCGTCAACGTCTACTCGATCACCAAGACAATGGCGGCGCTGACGGCGCTGCTGGTCGCCGACCGGGGCGAGCTGGACTTCCACGCGCCGGTCGCCCGGTACTGGCCGCAGTTCGCGGCCGGCGGCAAGGGCGACGTCACGGTCGCGCAGGTGATGAGCCACTCCGCCGGGCTGTCCGGCTGGCGCGAGCCCCTCGCGCCCGCGGACCTGTACGACTGGGAGAAGGTGACCGCCCTGCTGGCGGCGCAGGAGCCGTTCTGGCGGCCCGGCACCGCCTCCGGCTACCACGTGGTCACGCAGGGGTTCCTGATCGGCGAGATCGTCCGGCGGATCACCGGGCGGACGCTGGGCACCGTGTTCCGGCAGGAGCTCGCGGAGCCGCTCGGCGCGGACTTCCACATCGGGCTGCCGGAGTCCGAGGAGCCCCGGGTCGCCGACCTGGTCCCGCCGGACGAGGAGCCGTTCGCCGGCGGCCTGACCGAGCTGCAGGACAACGCGGCGCACAACCCGCGGCTGGACACGGCCGTGGCCGGCTCGCGGGCGTGGCGGGCGGCGGAGATCCCCGCCGGCGGCGGCACCGGCAACGCGCGGTCCGTCGCCCTGGTGCACACGGTCCTCGCCTGCGGCGGCGTCGCCCAGGGCCGCCGCCTGCTGTCCGAGGCGACCTGCCGCAGCGCCCTGGAGGTCCAGGTCGAGGGCACCGACCTCGTCCTCGGCATGCCGGTGCGCTTCGGGCTCGGCTTCGCGGTCGGCGGGCCGTTCATGCCCGGACCGGACACGCTGTACTGGGGCGGCGCCGGTGGCTCCCTTGCCGTCATCGACCTCGGCGCCCGGGCGACCTACGCCTACGCCATGAACAGGATGGGCGGCCCGGGCGACCTGCGCGGCTTCGCCCCGGTCTCCGCCGCCTGGACCGCCCTCGCGGCATCGACCTGATTCCTGCCGCATGCGTGGCGTACAAGCGGAAATGGCGCATTCACCAGGGGACCGAACGGCAACTGGTCCGCCTACGGCACCTACGTCCTGCCCCCGGTGTAGCCCCCGCGACGCGGCCGGCGGCGGGGCCGGGAACCCGCCCGCCGCCGGCCGGTCAGACGGTCACGGGGTGCAGACGCTCTCCCGGACCGGGGTGGCGGCGGACGTGCTGTCGATCCAGCCCTGGAACGTCGGGCCGGAGCCCGGCAGCTGGTAGTCGTAGCCGTAGAAGGCGACGAGCCCGAGGCCCTTCGCGTAGTAGTAGTCCTCCCAGCGGTTGTAGACCCCGTTGAACGTGTGCTGCGACTGCAGCCAGATCACGTTGCTCAGGGTCACGCCCGACGGGCTGGTCCACGACGCGAAGTACTGCATGAACACGATCCTGGACGGATCCGTGCCCCAGCCGGGCGCGGCGCCGCAGTTGCTCTTGTTGTAGACCCTGATCGACGGGCTGCGCACCAGGGAGTACCCCGGCGACACGTACCGGCCGATCCACAGGTCGCCCTGCGCGCCGCCGCTGGTGTAGAGCCCGTAGTAGGTGTTCGGGTCGGACGTGTCCCGGAAGCGGTAGATCGCGGTCGACGTCGCCCAGAGCTCCTCCCAGTGCGCGTTCTTCACCTGGTAGTAGCGGCCGCCGGAGTACTGCAGCTGGTTGTTCTCGCCCGTGTTCATGTGGTGCGGGGTACTGTCGGCACCGTCGGCCCGGATGACGTACGTCGCCAGGTCGTACGGCGGGTTCTCGCCGCCACCGCCGGTCAGCGACACGTCGTCGAACGCCACCCAGCCGCCGTTGGTGGCCGGCAGGTTCGACGTGGCGATCGCGACGTGCAGCGTGCTGCCGGCCGTGTAGGCGAACGAGCACGACACGGTGATCCACGAGCCGGTGTTGGTGGGCGCGGAGCGGCAGTAGGTGCTGTCGAACAGCCCGTTGTCGGCCTGGACGAACGACTGCTGCACGCCGCCGGACCCGCGGACCTTCGCGCTCAGCGTATACGTCCCGGACGGCGCGCCGGCGATGTTCTGCCAGCTCGCCAGGTATGCGTTGAGGCTCGTGCCGCTGCCCTGCCCGTTGGGGTGGAAGAACGCGTTGGGCACCCCGCCGGGCGGGTCGGCGCAGCACGTCTCGGTGCCGGCCGCCCCGCCGCCGGTCGGCATGTTCCAGCTCGCCGTCCCGCCGGAGAAGGTGCCGTTGCTGACGTACTCCGCCGCCGTGGCCGGCTGCGGCGCGACCAGGACGGCGCCGAGCAGCGCGGCGGTGGCCAGGGCGGCCAAGGAACGCCTCAGCACTGCGGCACCATGGTCTTGACGTCGTACGTCGTGGAGATCCAGGTGTCGGCCGCGTAGCCGGTGGCGCCGGTGGCCGGGTTGGTGATCCGGTCCCACGTGGAGGACGGCCAGTAGCCGCCGCCGACGTACTCGCCGAAGGTGTAGCAGGTGATGTTCACGACGGCGCCGTACGCGGCGGAGCCGACCGAGCCGTAGCCGGTGCCCGGGCCGGACCGGATGTTCAGCGACGGGCTGGCCAGGATCGTGCCGGTCACGTTGCCCGGCGGGTTGCCGAGGCGGTTGACCGCGGCCTGCGCCGCCGACAGGTAGCCGCTGTAGGCGCCGTTGTTGTAGGTCGACCACGGCTGCCAGTACGTGCCGCTGTAGGAGATCGTGTAGGCGGCGTTGGCGTTGCACTGGGCGTTGTACGCGCAGGTGTCGCTGACCTCCGGGTGCCAGCAGTTGTTGATCTGCCACAGCCCGCGGTCGGTCGAGCCGTTCGGGCAGCCCTGGCCGGCCGGGTTGTATCCGGACGCCGACGGGTTGCACGACGACTCGGCCATCGCGATGGCGACGGCGGTGACGAGGGAGTTGCCGCGGAACCCGGCCGCGTAGCCGGTCTGCGCGCACAGGTCGATGCCGGTCGCGGCGTGCGCGGCGGTGGGCACGACCAGCGTCAGCGCCGCGGCGAGGAGTGCCACGAGGGGGTACAGGAGGCGACGCATCGCATTCCTTTCGAGGGGGTCTGTCGAGGGGGAGCTAGCGTCCGGCCCATTCGGGGTCGGCGTAGGACCAGCCGATGTAGGGAGCGCCCGGCCAGCTGAGGTTCACGCGGCGCACGGTCGGCGCGGAGGTGATGTAGTTGCCGTTGCCCTCGGACAGCATCACGTGGCCGAAGTAGCCGTTGATCGGTGCGCTGTTGAAGAAGACCAGCGCGCCCGCCGGCGGGGTGCCCGTCGTGTGGATCAGGCCGCGGTTGTACAGGCTGTTGTAGTGCACGATCGCGGACGCGTACCCGCTGGCGGCGCGGCCGTAGGCGTGCCCGACGAAGTTGTCGCACCAGCCGTCCCAGGCGTGGTTGGAGTCGCCGAGGTCGCCGTTGGTGTACGCCTGCCCGATCACCGACCTGGCCCAGGCCAGGGCCCGGTCCTCGCGGGTGCCGGTCGGCGGCGGCCCGCCGCACTCGGGCTCGCCCGGGAGGTACTGGTTGAAGCCGGGCGTGTTGGTGTAGTAGTCGCTGATCCAGCCGACGGCCGGCGAGCTGATCTGGTGCCAGACCGTGTTGCCGCTGATGTTGCGGCCGCGCACGGCGCACTCGGCGACGAACGGGGTGCCGTCGCCGAGCACGGCCACCGCGGACGCGCCCGCGTCGTAGGGGCTGGTGCGCACCTGCAGCCCGGCGCCGCCGGTGCCGGTGACGCTGTACCCGCTGATGCCGGCCGCCGCCGGGGCCGCCGTGCCGGCGAGCAGCGCGACGGTGACGCCGAGGGCGAGCAGGATCGCTCTGACCTTGCGATGGTGCACGCGGAACCTCCCTGGTCGAACGCTGAAGAATGCGCGCAGGACGGCGGCCGGCGATCCGGGTATCCCCGGGCCGGGTGTTCATTCGAGCCATTCGGATACATGCGCGGCGCCACGCGAAGCGTGAGATCCTATTGACCGGCGACAATCAAGCGGGCATTCGATACCGGCCCGATCTTTCCCGTGTGCACGGTTGGAAAGCACGGGCTTGACGCAGGTTGACACCAGGCTTTACACGGCAGGGAGCGTCCATGACGGGTCAAAACGGAAGTTCCGGCGGGCCGCCGTCGGCCGAGGACCGGCTCACCGAATTCGTCGCCGATCTCGCCGAGCTGCGCCGCGGGGCGGGCCAGCCGTCGCTGCGGAAGATGGCCGGCGCGAGCCATTACTCGCACACCGCGCTGGCGGGCGTGCTGTCCGGCAACCGGCTGCCGTCGCAGGAGCTGACCCTCGCGTTCGTGCGGGCCTGCGGCGGCGACGACCGGGAGTGGCGCGAGCGCTGGCGCCGCGAGCACGACCTGCTGCACCGGCCGGCCACCGCTCCTCCCGAGCCGGCCACGGCCGCCGTCGCTCCGCCCGGGCCGGCCGACGTGGTCGCCTCGCCCGGATCCCCGGACGGTCCCGCCCGTGGCCCCATCGCGCTGACGGTCGGGATCGCCGCCCTGGTCGTGTCGCTGGTCGTCGCGGTCGCCGCCGCCACCGGCGCGTTCACGTCCGGCCCCGCGACCTCCCCGTCCGCCGGCGCGTCCGGTACACCCGCCGCGAACGCCTCCGGGGCGGCATCGGCGGCCGGGTCCGCCGCCGCGGACGGCAGCGACCCGCAGGAGCAGCGCTGCCAGCTCGACGCGGTCAGCGCCCGCACCGTGCCCGTCCCGGACCGCGACGCGTCCCAGCCGCCGTACGGCAGCCTCACCCTGCGGTTCTCGCCGCACTGCCACGCCGCGTGGCCGCTGTTCGTCTCCACCGAGCGGGTCCCGACCGGCGCCACGATCCGGCTGCGCGCCACCCGCCCCGCCGACGGCGGGACGAGCGGGTTCGACTACCCGTACATGGTCCCGCCCCAGGTCTTCAGCGTCTTCGGCAACGTCCTGGGCACCGGCCGGGGCTGCGTCACGGTGTCGGTCGAGATCACCGCCCCGCAGACCGCCGCCCCGCTCGCCACCGCCGAGACCCCCTGCCTCCAGCCGTCATAGCCGGCGGTCCTCGATCACCGCACGGGTACGGTCGTCCGCGGGCACCAGGATCCGCAGGCGCAGCCACGGCGCGTGGGCGGGGCGGCTCTGGACCGACAGGAACGCGAGGTCGCCGAGCACCGGGTGCGGGATCCGCTTGCGGGACGGCTCCAGGACCCGCACGTCGTGCCCGGCCCACCAGTCCCGGAACGACGGGCTGCGGGCGGTGAGCTCCTCGACCAGCGCCACGGAGGCGGGGTCGCCGGGGTGCCGGGCGTGCTCGCTGCGGAAGTCCAGCAGGTTCGCGCGGGCGGTCCGCTGCCACGCGGGCGACCCGGTGTCCCAGCCCGCCGGGTCGAAGAGCCACAGCAGCAGGTTGCGCCGCCCGCCCGCCGGGGGCGCGACCAGGCCGGACATGATGATCTCGGCGGCCCGGTTGTGCGCGACCACGTCGAACCGGGGGTCCAGCACGAACGCGACGTGCGGCAGCAGCGCGTCGACGAACGCGGCCGTCTCCTCGTCGACCGGGCCGTCCCCGGGCTGCGGCGGGGCCACGGCGGCGAGCAGGAAGAGGTGGTCGCGCTCCGACGGGGTCAGCGCGAGGGCGCGGCTCAGCGCGAGCAGCACCTGCGCGGACGGCGCGACGTCGCGGCCCTGCTCGAGCCACGTGTACCAGGACAGGCCCACGCCGGACAGCTGCGCGACCTCCTCGCGGCGCAGGCCCGGCGTGCGGCGCCGGCCCGGGCCGGGGTCCAGGCCGGCGTCCTGCGGGCGCAGCGCCGCGCGGCGGGTCCGGAGGAAGTCCGCCAGGGCGGCGCGACGGGCGGCGCTGGGTGTTGGTGCGGGTCCCACGATGGACCATCCTCTCCCGCTGTCCGCTCCGGGACCGAATCCTGGGCCGGTGACCGATGACGACGTGACCTTCCTCGAGCTCGGCGCGGGCGCCGGGCCGTTCCTGCTCCTGCACGGCGGCGCCGGGCCGCACTCGATGCTGCCCTTCGCCGAGCTGCTCGCCGCGGCCCGGGACGCGCGGGTGATCGTGCCGACGCACCCCGGCTTCGCGGGCACGCCCCGGCCCGCGGACCTCACCACCGTCGCGGGGCTCGCCGAGCGGTACGCCGGCCTGCTCGACCGCCTGGACCTCCGGGACGTGACGGTGCTCGGCAATTCGATCGGCGGCTGGGTCGCCGCCGAGCTGGCGCTGCTGCACAGCCCGAGGGTCGGCCGGGTCGTGCTGGTGAACGCGGTCGGCCTCGACGTGCCGGAGCACCCGGTCGCCGACGTGTCCGGCCTGAGCCCGGCGGGGCTGGCCGAGCTGTCGTTCCACGACCCGGCGCGCTTCCCGCCGGACCCGAGCCGGCCGAAGCCCGACCTGGCGGCGCTCGCCGCGTACACCCGGATGTCGATGACCGACCCGGGCCTGCGGGACCGGCTCGCCGCGGTCGACCTGCCGGTGCACGTGGTGTGGGGCGAGTCCGACGGCATCGCCCCGCCCGCCTACGGCCGCGCCTACGCCGCGGCCATCCCCGGCGCCCGGTTCACGCTGCTGCCGGGCGCCGGGCACCTGCCGCAGCTGGAGGCCCCGGACCGGCTGCTCGCCGCTGTCGCCTAACCGACACCGCGGGCGGCGGACAGACCCCACGCCCGGCGGCGACCAACTCCTCGACACCCGCTTCCGTCGAAGGAGCCCCGCATGCGCTGGATCCGCCTGTACGCCGCCCTGATCGTCCTGCCGGTGGCGGCCTGCACCGCAGCAACGCCGGTACCGGCGCTGACCACACCGCCGCCCGCCGCCACCACGACCGGTCCGGTGGCCACCACCACGACCGGTCCGGTGGCCACCACGACCGGACCGGCGGTCACCCCGCCCTCGCAACAAGCCACGCCGCCGGCGCCGGTGCGCAAGCCGTCCCCGAAGCGGGACACCTGCCTCGGCGCGGTGCTGTACACGTTCGACCCGGGAAGGGCCGGAACGTGGCCCAGGCCGTGCATCGAGGTCGGCGGGGTCGTGCGGATCACCCCGCACGGGCCGTGGGACTTCGGCGTCGCGCCGGCCGGGCGGGTCGACTGCTTCTACGAGGGCGGGACGCACGAGTGCCGGCTCGTCGGCACCGGGGCGGTCACGTTCACCACGTCGAGCGCCCGGAAGCTGACCGTCGACGTCGTGGCGGCCGTGTCGCCCCGGCGCCCGTCGACCGAGTGCCAGACGAGCGGCACGTACGTCCTCGACGCCTCCTACGGCGGGCCGCCGTGGGCGGCGATCTGCCTGCGGACCGCCGTCACGCTGCGGATCGAGCACCACGGCCCGGAGGGCGTCACGGCGAGCCCGGCCGGGCTCATGTCCTGCCGCTACGAGGCCGCCGTGCGCGTCTGCCGGCTGCTGAAGGCGGGCACCGTGCGGCTGACGGTCGTCAACCCGAACGAGACCCGCCCGCTGACCATCGTGATCGTCCGGTAGCCGCGGCTACCGTGGTGCCCGTGACCGACGGCGGCACCCCGATCGAGGCCCTCGCGGCGCGCGCCCGGGGCGGCGACCCCGCGGCGCTGGACGCGCTGCTGCGGGCGGTGCGCCCCGAGGCGCTGCGGCTGTGCGCGCGGTTCCTGCCGTGCCGGGAGGACGCCGAGGAGGCCTGCCAGGACACCCTGCTCGCGGTCGCCGCCGGCATCGGCACCTTCACCGGGCGGGCCGCGTTCCGGACCTGGCTGTTCGCCGTCGCCGCCAACAGGTCCAGGTCGACCTATCGGCGGCTGCGGCAGCGGTACGAGCGGGAGGCGCACGCGTCGCCGCCCGACCGCCCCGACCCGCGCCGGACGAGCGTGGTCGCCGGGACGCGCCTGGACCTGCTCGACGGCCTGGAGGCGCTCGGGGCGGAGCTGGCCGAGCCGGTCGCCCTGCGCGACGTGCTGGACCTGCCCTACCGGCAGGTCGCCGAGCTCCTGGCGCTGCCGGAGAGCACCGTCAGGTCGCGGATCCACGAGGGGCGGCGCCGGCTGCGGGAGCGGCTCACCTGACGATCACGATCAGGGTGCCGTCGTCGCCCTCGGGCCGGTCGACGGTGATCGTGACGTTGCCGGGGCGCAGGAAGCGGAAGCTGTGGATGGCCGCCTCGTAGGTGCGGACGACCATCGACTCGGGGGTCGCCCGCACCGTGCCGGGCCCGGACGGCCCGATCTCCAGGACCGCGCCGACGCCCAGGCAGAGCGTCGGGCTGATCTCGAAGATCGTGTCGGCCGGCACCCGGTGGACGACGGCGCCCAGGCACGCCGAGGGAAGGCTGGGCGTCGGCGACGGCCGGGGGGACGGCGAGGGCGACCGGGGCGCGGCCGGCCCGGCGAGCAGCCGCGACGCCGTCGGTGAGGCGGGCTGGGCCGCCGGGCCGGGCCTGACCGACGCGGACGGCGCACCGGCGGCG
>NZ_JBFANF010000046.1:0-100010 GCF_040674675.1 Dactylosporangium sp. NPDC049742
CCGGTGGACGCACCTCGCCGCCCGCGCGGGCGCCACGCCGATCACGCCGGCACCGGCGGCGCCCGCCATGGACCGGCGGGACGGGCCGATCGTCGCGGAACTGGCCGGGCTGTTCGGGTCGGCGCTCAACCTGCGCACCGCCCTGTCGACCCACGAGATCTCCTACCCCGGCGCGGCGGACACCCGCCCACCCGGGCAGCGGATCGCCCTCGGCGCGCTGCGGGTCCGCCTGGACCCGGGCACCGGGCTGCTGGAACTGTTCGACGCCGGCACCGGCCGCCGGGTGATCCCAGTCCACGCCGGCATGATGGCGGACCTGCTGCTGCCGCCCGCCGCGCGGCTGCTGCTCGCCGCGTTCGGCCCGGCGTACCTCGTCCACCCGGCCTGGCCGGTGCTGTGCCCGCTGCTGGACCCTGCGACGGTGACCACGCCGACGTTCCTGCCCCGGGTCGAGGTGGGCCGGGTCGTGCTGCAACGGGCCCGCTGGCTGGTGCCCGCCGCCGCGGTGCCCCGGCAACGCCCCGGCGACACCGGCGCCGGTCACCTGCGGCGGCTGCTGGCCTGGCAACGCGACATCGGCATCCCCCGCGCGTCCTTCGTGCGGCTGTGGGACCTGGAGCAGGCGTGGGGGCAGCGGGCGTTCACGAAGGCCCGCAAGCCCGTGTACGTCGACCTCGCCAACTGGTACGCCGTGCAGAACCTCGACCGGCTCCTCGCCGACTGGTCCGGGCTGGTCACGTTCGAAGAGCCGCTGCCGGCGCCGCAGGACACCGGCGGGCGGGTCACCGAGCTCATGTTCGAACTCACCGCGGCGGAGGGCACCGGATGAGCGGCCACGACTGGCTCAGCATCCACCTGTTCCAGCGCGGCGACCTCGACCCGCTGCTCACGGGTCTCGTGCCCGCGCTGCTGGACGAGCTGCGGGAGGAGAAGCTCGCCGAGGACGCGTTCTTCCTGCGGTACTGGGAAGGCGGCAACCACGTGCGGCTGCGCGTCCGTGCCCTGCCCGGCGGGTCGCGGCGCAGGCTCGCCGCCCACGTGGGCCGCCGGTGCCGCGACCACCTCGGCGGCTGCCCGGTCACCGGCGAGGACACCCAGGCCGCGTACGCGCACCGGGCGAGGCTCGCCGCCCGATGGGAGGGCCGCTCCAGCTACGCGCGCCGGCTGCGGCCGGAGAACACCGCCCACGTCGTGCCCTACCGGCGCGAGCATGAACGCTACGGCACGGGCGCGGCGATGGACGCCGTCGAGCGGCACTTCGTCGACTCCAGCCGGCTGGCGCTGCGGGTGCTGCCCAGAACACCGCCCGCCCAGCGGACCACGGTCGCCCTCTGCGCGATCCTGACCACCTGGCTGGTCTGCCAACCGGACCCGGCGGCGCTCGCGCCCCTGCTGCGGATCATGCCCGGCCCGGTGGATGGACCCGATGACGCGTTCGCGCGGCAACACGACCGGCTCATGGCGATCACCGGACAGGTGCGGCGGGTCATCGCGGACCCCGGCGCGCTGCCGGCAGGGCACGAGCTCGGCGGGTGGGCCACCTCGATGACCCGGCTGCGGGACAGCCTCACCGCGGAGCTGACGGCCGGCCGGTTCACGCCGCCCACCCGCGGCTGGGAAGGCACCGGCGCGAGCGGCAGCGGCGTGCTACCGGTCCTCGACATCTGCGCGCACCTGCTGTGCAACCGGCTCGGGCTCACCGTCGCGCAGGAGGCGTACGTGCGGCACCTGGCGGTGCGGGCCGTGTATCAGCTGGAGGCGGCGTGACCGGGTGGCACAGCGTCCACATCCACTACCACGACGACCCGCGCGACCTGCTGCTCGACGCCGTGCGGCCGCTCTTCGCGCAGCTCGCCCCGCACGCCGGCGCCTACTTCACGCCGCACTGGCGGCAGGGCCCGCACCTGCGGCTGCACCTGCACGCACCCGCCGACGTGTTCCGTGACGTGGTCTCCCCGCTGGTCCACGACCACATCGGCGGCTACCTGCGCGACCACCCGTCACCCACGGTCCTGGACCCGGCCACCGTGCTGGACAGCCACCGGCGCCTGGCCGAGCTCGAACAGGACCCCGGTCCGCTGCTGCCGTGGCCGGCGAACAACACCATCCTCGAGGCCCGCTACGACCGGCGGCTGCACATGCTCGGCAGCGTGCCGGCCGCCGACCTGCTCGCCGACTTCCACCTGCGTACCACCGGACTCGCCTTCGACGTGCTGCAGCTGCGCCGCCAGGGCCGCCAACTCCCGGCCGTCGCGTTCGACCTGCTGATCGCCACCGCCGAGGCGCTGTGCGGGGCCGACCTCAGCTGGAGCTTCGTGTCGTTCCGGTCCCACGCCGAGGCGTTCCTGTCCACCTGGCCCGAAGGCGCCGGGCTGCGCTCCGCGTGGGACGGCTACTTCGCGGCGAACGCGGACCGGCTCACCGCCCGTGCCGAGGCCGTCGCCGCCGCCGTCCACCGCGACGGCGACGCGCTGGCGCAACGCTGGGTCCGTGCCGTCGCCCCGTTCCGCGACCGGGCCGGCGCCCTCGTCGACGCCGGCATGATCGCCCTGGACCCGCCGCCGGAGGCCCGCGCCGAACACGCGGCGCTGAGCGCGCAGCTCGGCCAGGCCAGCGCCTTCCACGCGGCGACCGCCGACAGCCCCGAGTTCGAGGCGCACGTGCGCGACACCGTCTGGTTCGCCCAGCACCGCCTGATGCTCAACTACCTGTACCTGTTCCTCACCCGGGTCGGCCTGACCCCGTCGGAACGCTTCCTGCTGTGCCACGTGGCGGCGAACGCCGCCGAACGCCTGCACGGCGTGTCCGCCGTCGACACGGCCCGGCGCAGCCCGACCGGCGCCTCGATGGGGCGGCTCGTTCCCGGGCTGCGCCCGCCGTCCGGCGGGCCGGCCGAGCTCTCGGAGCGGCTCGCCCTGCGGCTCGGCGTGCACGGGGTCACCCGCGAAGACGGCCGGCACCACCTGGTGAGCTGGCCCCGGGCGGAGCCGCTCGGCGTGCTCGACGACGGCCAGCGGGCCGTGCTGTGGCGGCTGTCGGCCGGCGGCTGCGACCCGTCGGTGCTGCCCGAGATCGCCGCCGACCACGGCTCGCCCGCACCCGTCGACGGGCTCGTCGACCGGCTGCGCGAACGGGGCTGGCTGGCCGTCACGGTGCTGTCCGGCGGTGTCGCCCAGTACACGGTGGTCCCCAAGGGCAACTGGTGGCCGGTGCCGCCGGTGCAGCCGTCCGGGCCGCCGACCCTGTCCCGGTTCGCGGTGCTGCGCCGCGACCACAACGGCCTGCAGCTCACCTCACCGCGCTCGCCGGTCGTGATCCGGATCCACGCGCCGCAGGTCGCCGCCCTCCTCGCCGGCCCGCTCAACGCTGCCGGTGCCGGCGCTGCCGGCGACGCGCTGCCGGCCCGGCTCGTCGCCGACCTCGCCCGGGCGGGGCTGCTCGCCGGCGACACCGAGCGCTTCGCCGAGGCCCAGTGGAGCCCGCACGAGCTGTGGTTCCACGACAGCAGCCGCCAGTCGTACGAGCGCGCCGGCTCGACCCGGTTCTCCCACTTCGGCGCGACCCTGTGGGCCAAGGACCGGTTCCCGCCCCCGCCCGGCCGCCCGGCACCGCAGGGGACCCGCACCGTCGCGCTGCCGCGGCCCGACCTGACCCGGCTGCACGACAGCGACCCGACCCTCACCGCGGTCCTCGAGGGGCGCCGATCGATCCGCGTGTACGACGAATCCTCGCCGATCACCGTCGACCAGCTCGGCGAGCTGCTGTTCCGCTGCGCCCGGGTCCGCGCCACCGACGACAGTCAGGGCTGGGACACCTCCGACCGCCCGTACCCCGCCGGCGGCGCCATCCACGAGCTGGAGCTGTACCTCGTGGTCCGCGCCGCGGCCGGGCTGGAGCCGGGCATGTACCACTACGACGCCTACGAACACCAGCTCGAGACGCTCGACGCCACCGAAGCGCCCCGCCGGCGGCTGCTGCAGGCCGCCGCCCGCGCCATGGGCGCCGACCAGCCGCCCCAGGTGCTGATCGTCATCGCCGCCCGCTTCGGCCGGCTCATGTGGAAGTACGAGTCGATGGCCCTCGCCCTGACCCTGAAACACGTCGGCGTGCTCACCTCGACGCTGTACTCGGTCGCCACCGCGATGCGGCTGGCCCCGTGCGCCGTCGAGGCCGGTGACACCGACGCGTTCGCCCAGGCCACCGGCCACGACCGCCTGGTCGAGTCGAGCGTCGGCGAGTTCTGCCTGGGCTCCGCACCGTCCTCGCCGTCGTCATTGTCGTCTGAGGAGGCGCCGTGTACCTGATGATCGTCGCCTGGGACCTCGCCCGCTCCACACAGACAACCACGTCCCTGCGCGACTACCTGCGCGACTATGCCGTGGACGCGTTCACCGGCCTGGACGGCATGCTGGCCAAGTTCTGGTTCTCCAACGAACCCCGCCAGGTCTGGGGCGCCGTGTACCTGTGGACCTCCCTGGCCCACGCCGACCCGGCACACCTGCCGAGCCGTGCGGTCGAACTCATCGGCTACGAACCCACGTCGGTCAGCGTGTTCGCCCTGGAGGCCGTCGCACCCGGTGCCGACTGGTCGAAGCTCCTCGACGGTGGCGTCCTGCTCCCCTGACCCGACGGCCTGATCGCTGCCAACCTGCCCTCGGCCGAGTCACCGGCCCGGAGCGCGCTGAGTCGCCCGGATCCGACCTGCTGCGCCGGGAGGGCGACGTCGGCGCGGCGATGGCGATGCTGCGCCCGCTCGCCGAAGAGGGCCAGCTCGAGGCCGTGGAGCGGCTCGGAGCGTTGTTGGTCCGGCAGGGCGAGGCCGATGAGGTGCTCGCCATGGTGCGGCGTGCGCTGGCCGACCCCCTGTTCCACCCGATCGACGTGGCGGTCGAGTTGACCCGGGGAATGGGCCGCGACGAGGAGGTGATCGGCCTCCTGCGGCCGGTGGTCGACGCCGGGCGGGGGCTGGACTGTCTGCTGGCCTCCGTGCTGGAGCGCGACGGCCGCATGGCGGAGGCCGTCGCCGTGCAGTCGGCGTGCATTCGCCGCGGCCCGTACGCTGTCGAGGACGCTGAGCAGCTGGCCGACCTCCTTGCCCGCCACGACCCGGCGGCGCTCGCCGACCTCGCCGCGGGCGGTCGCGCGTTCGCCGTGCGTCGCTTGGCGCGGTGGCATGAGGAGCAGGGCCGGATCGACGACGCGGTGGCGGTGCTGGCGCCCCTCGCTGCGCGGCTGCGCCGGAAGAAGGAGCACGGCCTGGTCCACCATGCCGTGGCTTCGTGGCTCGGGCCCGTCACCGCCGCCGCGCTCAACCGGAACGCGGCGTGGCTGCTTGCCGACCTGCTGGCCCGGCACGGCCGGGTGGAGGAGGCGCTCGCGGTCCTGCGGCCGGCGGCCTCCGCCGACCCGGCCCTCGTCCGCCCGCTGTGCCTGATGCTGATCGGGCAGGGCCGGCCGGACGAGGCGCGGGCCGCCGTGGCCGAGATCGTCGCCGAGGGCCGGCCGGACCCGGTCACGCTGCGCCTGGAGTGGATCGAGGCGCTGGTCGCCTGCGGCCGCCACGAGCAGGCGATCGCCGAGCTGCGGGCGGACCCCGAGGCGGACGGCGGGTATGCCCGCGAGCGGCTTGCCGCTCTGCTGGCCTGTCACGGCGCTCCGGACGAGGCGATCGCCATGCTCGGCCCGGACCCGGTTGGAAACGACCGGTTGCTGCTCGCGAAGGCGTTGATCCGCGCGGGCCGGCCTCAGGACGCGATCGCGATGCTGCGCGCCAGGCCGGCGACGACCTGGGTGTGAGGCCGGGGCACCAGCACGGGGCCGGATGTGGCTGCCGTCAGCGCAGGACGTCGTCGAGGAAGTCGGCGCCGGCCTCGGTGAGGGTGCCGACCTCGACGGTGGCGCCGGTGAAGACGTGGCCGGCGCCGTCGACGGGGAGGACGTCGCAGCGGACGCCCTGGGCGCGCAGCGCCTCGGCGAAGCCGGTGGCCTCCTCGAACGGGACGGTCTCGTCGTCGGTGCCGTGGACGAGCAGGAACGGCGGCGCGGCGGGGTGGATGTTGTGCAGCGGGCTGGCGTGCCGGGCGAACGCCTGCCGCTCCGCCAGGGGGCCGCCGAGGAGGATCGCCGGGAACATGAACGGGTCGTCCTGGTCCGGGACCGTGGAGAGGTCGGCCGGGGCGTACCAGAGGATGACGGCCTGGATCGCGGTGTCGCCGGTGCCGGTGAGGGCCGCGACCGCGGCGATCTGGCCGCCGGCGGACTCGCCGAGCACGGCGAAGCGGGCCGGGTCGAGGCGCAGCGCGGCGGCGTGGTGGCGCAGCCAGCGGAGGGCAGCCTCGACGTCGGCCTGCTGCGCCGGGTAGGTGGCCTCGAGGGCGAGGCGGTAGTCGACGTCGGCGACGGCGTAGCCGCGGGCCACCATCCGCTCGTGGAACCGCTGGTCGACCGTCCACACGCGACTGCCGGTCATCCAGCCGCCGCCGTGGATCCACAGCACCACGGGAAACGGGCCGTCGCCGGGCGGCACGTGCAGGTCCAGGTGCAGCGGCCGGTACCCGAGCGGCGTGGAGACCACACAGTTGGCGTGGGTGAGCGTCTTGCGGGGTTCGGGCACGGGATGGAAGGTCACGGTGCCTACCCTACGAGAACGCGCGGCGGCGGCGCTGGCCCTACGAGAACACGCCGAGCGCCGCGGCGATGCCGACGGCGACGACCGCGCCGCCGGCGAGCTCGCGGCGCCAGGTCTGCTCGCGCTCCTCGCCCTCGCGGCCGAACAGCTCGGCGAGCGAGAACACCAGGCCCGGCAGGGACAGCAGGACGAAGCCGTTGACGATCCGCGCCGCCGGGTCGTCCAGCAGCCAGGCGAGGGCCAGGCCGGAGACGGTGCCGACGAGCATCATGAAGACCGTCTTGACGACGCGCTTCGGCAGGACGCGGAAGAGCCGCGGCTTGTTCGGGAACGCGTCCTCGTACACGCCGAGGACCTGCGGCACGAGGAACAGCGCGGCACCGGCCCACAGCTGCCACGGCATGCCCAGGAACGGGACGGCCACGAACACGAACAGCCCGGTGCGCAGCCCGATCGCGGCGAGCCGCTGCACCTTGCCGGGCTTCGGCAGCTTCTCCGGCCGGACGGCGCCGAGCCGCGCCGGATACGCCCAGCCGGCGACACCCTCCAGCACGATCCGCACGGCGATGGCGGCGAGCGCGGCGAGCGCGATCCGGTCCGCGGACCCGGCGATCGGCAGCTCGTGGCCGGCGAGGCCGTCCAGCGCGCCGATGCTCTTCTGCACGGCCCAGCCGCCGGTGAGCGACGCGATGAGCACGTCGCCGCCGCGGGTCCACCAGTCCAGCCCGCGCCGCGGCGGCGGCCGTCGGAAGGGGCGCACGACGCCGGCGAGCAGCGCGATCGCGAACCACAGCGCGGTCACGCCGAGCAGCAGGCGCAGCGTGTCGGTCGAGGTGACCCCGCCGGCGGCGACGACGACCGCGCCGAACGCGACGGCCGCGGCGAGCCCGGCGAACGCGTCGAAGCTGCCGAGCACGACGAGCGCCAGCATGAGCCCGGCGGACGGCAGCGGCGAGCCGTGGCCCTGCACGCCGGCGACGGCGCCGAGGACCGCGCCGGCCGCCGGCACCGCCCACCAGGCGCCGCCGAGCATCGCCCGCAGGTAGGAGCCGTCGGTGAGGATCCTGGCCAGCAGCGGCGACTTCGGCGCGACCCGCTGCGGCAGGTCCAGGCTGCGCCGGTCGAGCCAGCCGGTCGGCAGCAGCCGCCAGCTGGCCGACTTGTCGCCGCGGCCGCTGCCGTCCCACCGCTCCTTGAAGTGCTTGGACGAGCCGGAAGCGATCTTGCCTGCTTTGCGGGATTCGGCCTTGGTACGGACGGTGCCGCCGCCCGCGACGGCCACGCCGCCCGCGCCGGCGGTGATGGCGAGGAGCGTGAATCCGGCGACGGCGGTGTTGACGACCGCGTCCGCGTGCGCGGCGGGCAGGTACGCGGGGAACTGGGCAAGCACGTCGACGGCGGCCGGGAGGGCCGGCGCCGCGACCGCGGGCCGGTCGACGCCGGGCGGTGCGACGGGCGACGCCGTCGGCGCGGAGGGGGTGTCGGCGAGCAGCAGCCCGACGCTCAGCGACCGCTGCGCGCCACCGGCGGTGACGCCGTTGACCTGCAGCGCGTGCCGCCCCGTGGGCAGCGTCGCCGGCACCGGCAGCTCCGCCGACACTGTGCCGCGCTCGTCGGTGGTCACCTGCCCGATCAGCACCGGGTCGGAGAACAGCCACACGTCCGTGCGGGTCTTCGCGGCGAACCCCGTCATCGTCACCGACACGCGGTGCCCGCGGTCCACGACGAGGTTCCCGCCGGCGTCGAGCGGCTGCCGGGCGGAGTCCGCGCTGACCGCGGCGACGGAGGCGGTGAAGCCGCTGCCGGTGAGCGTGACGCCGCCCCCGGTCGCGGGCGCGAGCGTGACGGCCGCCGGTACACCATCCATTGTGGACATCGTGGCGTTGGGCCCGAGCGAGGGCCTGGATCCGGTCGCGGGGTCGGCCACCGGTGCCGGTGCGGGCTGGGTGACGGCCAGCGTCGCGACGACGGGTGCCGCGACCCAGTCGGGGTTGTCGAGCGTGGCCACGACCCGGTAGCTGCCCGGCGCCGCCGGAACCCGGGCGCGGGCGTCGTAGGTGACGGCGGTCCCGGTCAGCCCGGCCGGCGTCGTGCTCACCCGCACGGCCCGCGGGCCGCCGTCGGACACCTGCGAGAGCCCACCCACATGCAGCGTGGCGGTGCCGGGGGAGACCGGGACGGTGGCGGTCGCGGCGGTCGCCGGCAGGTGCGACTCGTCGCCCGGCTGGGCGGCGGTCACGGTGCAGGTGCCGGTGTGCGCGGGCGTCAGCGTGGTGCCGAGCGCGCAGGGGCCCGCGACGGTGACCTGGACGGGCAGCCCGGCGCTGGACGTGGCGGTGACGGCGCCGGCCGGGCCGCCGACGGTGAGCCGCCGCGGCGCGGTCAGGGTCACGGCCTGCACGGCGCGGGCGACCTCGACGGAGCGGACCACGGCGGGCGCCGCGAGCCGGTTCGCGTCGCCGTCCTGGTGCGCGGTGACGGCGCACCCGCCGCCCCGCACGAAGGCGAGCTCGCCGGCGCGCACCTCGCAGCCGCCGGTGGCGGTGAACCGGACCGGCAGCGCCGACGAGGCGGTGGCCCGCAGCGGGCGCGGCGCGTCGCCGAACGTCGCGGCGTCCAGGCCGGCGAAGTCGACGGTCTGCGCGGCCTTCGCGACCGTCAGCGTCGCGGTGAGCGTCCCCTGGTGGTGGGCGCCGTCGACGGTGGCGACGACCCGGTAGGTGCCGGCGGCGGTCGGCGGCGTCCTGGACCCGTCATAGGTGATGTCCACGGTACCGGCGGCGGACGGCTCGACGGTGGCGGTCACCGGCCGCGGCGCGCCGCTGTACACCTGCGACAACCCGCCGAGCGTGATCGTGGCGGCGCCCTTGGCCACGGCGAACGACCGCGTGACCGGCGCGGCGGCGAGGCGGTCGGCGTCGCCGGGCTGCGTCGCGGTGACCGTGCACTGGCCGGCGCCGGTGACCGACAGGGTCGCGCCGTCCACGGTGCAGGGGCCGCCGGTGTCGAACCGGACGGGCAGCCCGGCCCCGGTGGACGCGGTGAGGAGGACGGGGCCGGCGCCGTACCTGCGGCCGGTGAGCTCCGGGAACGCGATGGTCTGCGGCGCCTTGGCGACCACGAGCGTGCCCGAGGCGGTGCCGGTGTGCGTCGCCGACGTGTATGTCGCCCGCACCGCGTAGCTGCCGGCGTGCGCCGGGGCGGTGGCGGCGCCGTCGTAGGTGACGGACATCGTGCCGGTGCCGGGGTCAGGGTCGGCGGACGCGGTGACGGCGCGCCCGGTGCCGTCGTAGGTCTGGGCGAGCCCGGCGAGGGCCACCGACACGGGCGCCTTGGCCACCTGGAAGACCCGGGTCACGGGCGGCGCCGCGGTGTACGTGCCGTCGCCGGCCTGGCTCGCGGTGAGCGCGCAGGCGCCGGCGGCGGTGACGGTCACGGTGTCCCCCGACACGGTGCACGCGCCGGCGGCGGTGAGGGTGACGGGCAGCCCGGACGACGCGGCCGCGCCGGCGGCGAACGGCGCCACCCCGTAGACGACGTCGCCCGGTGCCGGGAAGTCGATGGTCTGCGCGCCGGGCGCGCTCGGCTGCCCGCCGCGGACCCGGTGCACGTACCGTCCGCCGGACCTGTGCACCAACCCGGTGCCGGTGTTGGCGTCGACCAGGGCGCCGGCGACCCCCGAGCCCGGGTACACGTACGTGAAGGTGCCGTTGGAGTAGCCGGCGGTCAGCCCGCCGGCCGGCTCGTACGCCAGCCGGTCGTAGTTCATGACGATGTCGAAGTTCCCGGCGCCGGTGTCGGACCGGTCGACGAGGATCAGCTGCGAGCTGTTGAGCCGGTCCGAGCCGTTGTTGTAGTAGCCGACGTCGACCCAGTTCACGCAGTAGGCGGGCCGCCCGGCCCCACCCCGAGGCCGATGCCGAGGAGCACCGCCTGCGTCGCGAGCAGGACCAGCGCCAGGAAACGGTCTCGACGGGTCATAGGCGCCGTATCGGCACGCTGCCCCGCCCGCTTGATCGCCGGCCGGTTGCGCTCCTGGTGCCGCGCGGTTGCCATCACCGGGCGACGATCCGCAGGACCCGCTCACCCGCGCGGGGTGATGATCATCGGCGGCCCGCATCCGACGCTGGCGCAGTGAGTCTGAGCGATTTCGAGCGGGAGCGCCTGTTGACGGATGCACTCATGTACGAGGGGCAACAGCACTGGCTGCACTACCGGCACATCGAGCAGGAGCGCAACCAGTTCCTGGGGTACTTCTTCACGCTGCTCGTCGCGATCGTCGGGTTCTTCGTGGCGATCAGCGCGCAGATGGCGAACTGGGAGGACGTCGCGGTCGGGGTTTCCTCCATGGCCTGGGCGCTGGGCCTGGTCAGCCTGCTGATCCTCGCCAGCGTGCGGAAGTTCGGCGCGGCGCTGCGGGCGTACGACCGGGACATCGCCCGCATCCGGGCGTCCCTGTTCGCCGCCGCCGACGGGAAGCGGACCCATCTGGCGACGGACCGGGTCACCGTGGGGGGCGGGGTACGGCCCACGACGCTGCACCGGATGTTCGATCCCCAGTTCACGGCGGAGGCGATCGTCGGCACGACCATCGCCGTGGCGTTCGGTGTGCAGGTCGTCGTGGCGGCCGGCACCCTGCTGTCCGACTCCTTCACGGTCACGCAGCAGGCGTTCGCGTGCGGCCTCGTGCTCGCCAGCGTCGCCGGCGCCGTGGCCGCGGTCCGGCTCTGGATGCAGCCCGCGGAGACCTACCAGGCAGGTCGGGGGTGTGACGGCGGAAACATGTTCGAAACGCGGACGTACAACGGGTGAAACGCATTGCCGCGACGCTGCATGCCACGCGATCAACGGCGATCACGGACCGCACCCGAAGAGAGAGGGTCCGTCGATGCCGGAGGGGTTCAGCTCGGGCGACACCGCCTGGTTGCTGGTGAGCGCGGCGCTGGTGCTGCTGATGGTGCCGGGCCTGGCGCTGTTCTACGGCGGCATGGTGCGCATCAAGAGCGCCCTCAACATGCTCATGATGTCGTTCGCCTGCCTCGCCGTCGTCACCGTCGTGTGGGTCGTCGCCGGCTACTCGCTCGCGTTCGGCAAGGACACCGCCGGCGGCCTCATCGGGTCCCTCGAGCACGTGGGCATGGCCGGGATCGGCCCCACCGACCTCACCGGCTCGGTGCCGACCATGGCGTTCGCCGGGTTCCAGCTGATGTTCGCCATCATCACCGCGGCACTGCTGAGCGGGGCGATCGCCGACCGCGCCAAGTTCGGCGCGTGGGTGGGGTTCGTCGCGCTGTGGGTGCTGCTGGTGTACGTCCCGATCGCGCACTGGGTGTTCGGCGGCGGCTGGATCGCCACCCACCTGCGCATCCTTGACCTGGCCGGCGGCACCGTCGTGGAGGTCAACTCCGGTGCGTCCGCGCTCGCCCTCGCCCTGGTGCTCGGGCCGCGGCTGGGCTTCCGCACCGAGGCGATGCGGCCGCACAGCCTCCCGCTGGTGATCCTCGGGGCCGGGCTGCTGTGGTTCGGCTGGTTCGGGTTCAACGCCGGCTCCGCGCTGACCACCGGCGGCGTCGCCTCGACCGCGTTCCTCAACACGCAGGTCGCCGGCGCCGCCGCGGTCGGCGGTTGGCTGATCGTCGAACGCTGGCGCGACGGGCACCCGACCACCCTCGGCGCGGCCTCGGGCGCGGTCGCCGGCCTGGTCGGGATCACGCCGTCGTGCGGCTCCGTCAACCCGCTCGGCGCCCTCGTCATCGGCGCCGTCGCCGGCGTGGCCTGCTGCTACGCCGTCGGTCTCAAGTACAAGCTGGGCTACGACGACTCGCTCGACGTCGTCGGGGTGCACGGCGTAGGCGGCCTCATCGGCACGGTGCTCATCGGGGTCCTCGCGACCGCGGTGGTCACCGGCGGCGAGGACGGCCTCGTGTTCGGCGGCGGCGCCGGTCTGCTCGGCCGGCAGGCGCTCGCGGTGCTGGTCGTCGCCGTCTACGCGTTCGGCGCCACCTGGCTCGTCGCGAAGGCCGTCGACCGCACCGTCGGCTTCCGGGTCGCCCCGGAGCACGAGCGTGGCGGTCTCGACCTGGTCATCCACGCCGAGAGCGCCTACGAGCAGCACCCCACCACCGGCGGTCGGATCAGCCACCTCGCGTAGCTGCGGGGTCCATCGCGCCGCGCGGAGCCCGCAAGCTCCGCGCGGCGTTGGCCGTCCACTGTGGATGGCCGGGCGGTTCAGCGGCCGCGGCTGTCGATGAGCATGCCGACGCCGTCGAGGATGCGGGCGAGGCCGAAGTCGAGCGCCTGATCCTGCCCCCCGGTCGTCCGGATCGAGGCGAGGGCGGCGGTCACCGCCGGGAACCGGTCCTCCCGCCCGGCGAGCACGGCCTGCATCGGCCCGCCCAGCTCGCTCTCCAGCCCGTCCGGCGCGGACGCCGCGGACATCTGCTGAGCCAGGTTGCGGACGTGGCCGCTGAGCGTGGCCGCCACGTCGAGCATCTCGCCGCCGTGCAGCCCGGTGCCGGTCAGGGCGGCGACCGCGCGCTCCAGCCAGGTCAGCTCGCAGGGGCCGAGCACGCGCGCGCCCACGGCGGCCTCCAGCGTCCACGGGTGCTCGCAGAACCGCGCGAACAGCGCCTTCGCCCAGGCGTCGAGGGTCTCCCGCCAGCCCGCGCCCGGCACCGGGTCCGGCGGCGCGCCGACGGCGGCGTCGAGCATCAGGGCCACCAGCTCGGTCTTGCCGGGGACGTACCGGTACAGCGCCATCTTCGTCACGCCCAGGCTCTCGGCGACGCGCTGCATCGTGGTCGCCGCCAGCCCGTCGGCGTCGGCGGCGGCGATCCCCGCACCGGCGATGGCCGCCAGCGTCAGCGTCGGCCGCGGCCCCCGCCGGGGCGGCTCCGCCGGCTCCCACAGCAGCGTCACCAGATCTCGCATGGTTGCCTTCCTCTCGAAACTGTGTCTAGCATACTCTGTATCCGACGGACACAGTTTGGAGAATGCCATGTCCACCACCGCACTTCGTTCTCTCCGTGTGCTCGTCAGCGGTGCCGGGGTCGCCGGGCCCGCCCTGGCGCTCCGCCTCGCCGAGCACGGCGCCCAGGTCACCGTCGTGGAGGTCGCACCCCGGCTGCGCAGCAGCGGCTTCGCCGTCGACTTCCGCGGCCCGACCCACCTGGCCGTCCTGGAGCGGCTCGGTGTCCTGGCCGAGCTGCGCGCACGCCAGACCCACGGCGGCGCCATGACCTGCGTCGACGAGGACAACCGGGAGATCTTCACGCTGCCCGCCGCGTTCGCCGGGGGTGACCTGGAGGTGTTCCGGCGAGACCTGTCGCGCGTCCTGCACGACCGCGCCGCGGACCGGGTCGAGTACCTGTTCGGCGACACCGTCACCGGCCTGGACGACACCGGATCGGAGGTGCGGGTCCAGTTCCGGGCGGCCGGCACCCGGGCCTTCGACCTCGTCGTCGGGGCCGACGGCATGCACTCGGCCGTGCGCCGGCTCGTGTTCGGTCCCGAGCAGGACTTCGTCCACCGGCTCGGCTACCACATCGCCGGATGGGAACTGCCGAACACGTTCGGGGCGCCGGCCGGCGCGAGCCGCTACTTCACCGTGCCCGGCCGGACGGCGAGCATCTCGGCCGACCCGCACGACCCCTCGCGCGCCACCGCCCTGGTCGTCTTCCGCACCGGCGACGAACGCGACGTCGACTGGCACGACCAGGACGCGCAGAAGAAGCTCGTCGCGCACGTGTTCGCCGGCCTGCCCTGGCACGTGCCGGCCCTGCTCGACACGCTGCCGGATGCTCCTGACCTGTACTTCGACGCGATCGCCCGGGTCAGTGTCCCGAGCTGGACGCGCGGGCGGGTCGCGCTGCTCGGCGACGCCGCCTGGGGTGTCACCCTCGGCGGCATGGGCGTGGGGACGGGCCTCGTCGGCGCCCACGTCCTCGCCGGTGAGCTCGCCGCCGCCCGGGGCGAGCACCGGACCGCGCTCGCCGCCTACGAGCAGCGCATGCGGGCATACGCGGGGCGGTGGCAGAAGGGCGCCAACCCCGGCCGGTTCCTGGCACCCGCCACCGGCTGGGGGCTCGCCCTGCGCAACCGGCTCTTCGCCACCAGACCGGTGCAGCGGTCCATGGTCGCCGGCACGAAACGCCTGGCCACCGACGCCGCCCTCCCCACCTACCCGTGACGTTACGGCTCGCCGCGGGCGGGTAGTGCGGCGCCGGAACCCACGCAGCCCTGGAGGCAGGACATGGTGGATGCTGAGCCGGCGTTCCGGCCGGTGCGCCCGCGGGACGGATTCCCGGCGCTGGAGGATCTCGGTCTGATCGGGGACGGCGCGACCGCCGCGCTCGTCGGGCTCGACGGCGGCGTCGTCTGGCTGTGCGTGCCCGGGTTCGACGCGGAGCCGCTGTTCTGCGGGCTGCTGGACCGCACCCGCGGCGGGCGCTTCGAGGTGGCGCCGGACGGTGTGGTCGAGGCGCGGCAGCGGTACCTGGGCGACACCGGCGTCCTCGTGACCGAGCTGCGGACCGCGACCGGGCTGGTGCGGCTGACCGACGCCCTCGCCCTGCGCTCCGGCGCGGACCTCGCCGACGACACCCCGGCCGACCGGGGTGAGCTGGTGCGGCTCGTCGAGGTGCTGGACGGCACCGCCGAGGTGCGGGTCGACCTGGAGCCGCACGGCGGCGCCATCGCCCGGGCCGCGCTCGGCGGGCTGGAGATCCAGGCGGCGCTGCTGCCCGGCGTGCGGCTGCATCTGCGGTCCAGCCACCCGCTCAACGGCGGGCTGCGCAACCGGTACACCATGCGCGGCGGCGACCGGATGGAGCTGGTGCTGTCGTGGGGGCGGGTCCACCGCCACCACCGCCTCGACGCCGGCGAGAGCCTCGAACAGACGGCCGCGGCGTGGCGGCGCTGGATGACCGGCTTCGACTACGCCGGGCCGCAGGAGGCGCTGGTCCGCCGGGCCGCCGTCACGCTCAAGCTCTGCGACCACTGGGTCAACGGCTCGATCGTGGCGGCGCCGACGTCCTCGCTGCCGGCGCCGGTCGGCGGCGTGCGCAACTGGGACTACCGGTACACCTGGATCCGCGACGCCGCGTTCGCCGTCTTCGCGATGCGCCGCATCGGCTTCGGCGGGGAGGCCGACGCGTTCCTCGGCTGGGTCCTGGACGCGTTCGAGCAGAGCCGCCGGCCGAGGATCATGTACACGCCGGCCGGCGGGCCCGTGCCCGACGAACGGGTCGACCCGGGCCTGCGCGGCTACCGCGACTCCGCGCCGGTCCGCTGGGGCAACGGCGCCGCCGACCAGCGCCAGCACGACGTCTACGGCGAGATCCTCGACTGCGCCGACCAGTGGTCCCGGGCCGGCGGCCGGGTCGAGCCCGGGCTCTGGGACGGGCTCGCCGGCCTCGCCGACGCCGCCGCACGCACGTGGCGGCAGCCCGACCAGGGCATCTGGGAGGTCCGCAGCCAAGGGCACGTCTTCACCTACTCCGCCGCCATGTGTCAGGTGGCGCTCGACCGGGCGGTCGCCATGGCCGAGCGGCTCGACCTGCCCGGACCGGCGCCGCGGTGGCGGGCGACCGCGAAGGAGATCCGCCGCGCGATCGTCGAGGACGCGTGGGACGACCGCGCGCAGACCCTCACCGAGCACCTCGGCGACGGCGGCGGAGTCGACGCGAGCCTGCTCGCCCTGCCGCTGCGGGGAGTGATCCCGGCCGATCACCCGCGGATGGTGGCGACCACCAAGGCCGTCGCCGAACGGCTCGGCGCCGGCGGTGGGCTGCTGCACCGGTACCGCCACGACGAGTCCCCCGACGGGATCCCCGGCGACGAGGGCGCGTTCCTGCTGTGCAGCTTCTGGCTCGTCGACAACCTCACCGGCCAGGGCCGCCTGGAGGAAGCCTCGGCGCTCTACGCGTCGCTGTGCGACCGGGCCAGCCCGCTCGGGCTGCTGCCCGAGCAGATCGACCCGGCGACCGGCGAGTTCGCCGGCAACTTCCCGCAGGCGTTCAGCCACATCGGCGTGATCGCCAGCGGGGTCAACCTTTCCCGAGCCATGGCGGGAGTCTCGTGATGCTAGGTGAGCTCGTGATCCTCGGCGCGACCGGCGACCTGACCGCGCGGTTCCTGCTGCCGGCCCTCGCCGCGCTGCGCGCCGGCGGGCACCTCGGCGACGGGTTCCGGGTCACCTGCGTCGGCCGGGAGGACTGGACCGGCGACGCCTTCCACGCGTGGGCGGCCGAGCAGCTCGACCGGCACGCCCCCGACATCCCGCCGGACCGCAGGCGCGAGGTGGTGGCCGCCTCCCGGTACCACCGGGCCGACGTCACCGACGCCCACGCCCTCGCCCCCGTGATCCCGCACGACCGGCCCGTCGCCGCGTACCTCGCGCTGCCGCCGTCCATCTTCGCGGCCACGGTGTCGGCGCTGCACGCGGCCGGGACCGCGAACGGCAGCACCGTCGTGCTGGAGAAGCCGTTCGGCGAGAGCCTCGACGACGCCATCGAGCTCAACCGGCTGTTGTCGCGGCTGTACCCCGAGCGCAGCATCTTCCGCGTCGACCACTTCCTGGCGATGGGCACGGTCCTCAACCTGCTCGGGGTCCGGCTCGCCAACCGGGTCCTCGAACCGCTCTGGAGCAGCGCCCACATCGAGCGCGTCGACATCGTCTGGGACGAGTCCCTCGCCCTGGAAGGCCGGGCCGGCTACTACGACGGCGTCGGCGCACTCAAGGACATGCTGCAGAACCACCTGCTGCAGCTGCTGTGCCTGGTCGCGATGGAGCCGCCGATCAGCCTCGGCGACCGGGACCTGCGCGACCGCAAGATGGACGTCCTGCGCTCGATCCGCCCGCTGACCCTGCACGACGCCGCCGAACGGTCGCGGCGGGCCCGGTACACCGCCGGCGGGGGAGTGCCCGCCTACGTCGACGAGCCGGGCGTCGACCCGATGCACCGCACCGAGACGTTCGCGGAGCTGCGGCTGGAGATCGACAACTGGCGGTGGCGCGACACGACCTTCCGGCTGCGGACCGGCAAGGCCATGCGCACCAACCGGCAGGAGGTCGCGGTCCACTTCCGGCCCGTGCCGCACCTGCCGTTCGCCGGCGACGTCCAGGCGGTGCCCAACGTGCTGCGCTTCGGCCTCGAGCCGGAGTCCGTGTCGCTGCACCTGACCGGCACCACGACCAGCGGCGACGTGCTCACCCCGCTCACGCTCGCCGCCACGCCCGCGCCCGCGCACCTGCCGCCGTACGGGCGGCTGCTGCTCGACGTGCTCAACCGCGACCCGGCGCTGTCGATCCGCGCCGACGAGGCCGAGCAGTCGTGGCGGGTGGTCACGCCCGTGCTGGAGGCCTGGGCCAAGGACCTCGTGCCGCTGTCGGAGTACCCGGCCTTCTCCGGGGAGGTGTGACCGTGGACCTGCGGAGCCGGCAGTGGTGGGACAACCCCGCCAACCCCGACATGACCGCGCTGTACCTGGAGCGGTACCTGAACTTCGGCCTCACCCGCGCCGAGCTCCAGTCCGGCCGGCCGGTCATCGGCATCGCGCAGACCGGCAGCGACCTGGTGCCCTGCAACCGGCACCACGTCGAGCTGGCCGACCGGGTCCGCGACGGGATCCGCGACGCCGGCGGCATCCCCCTGGAGTTTCCGGTGCACCCGCTGCAGGAGACCGGCAAACGCCCCACCGCCGCCCTCGACCGCAACCTCGCCTACCTGGGTCTGGTCGAGGTCCTGTACGGGTACCCGCTCGACGGGGTCGTGCTCACCACCGGCTGCGACAAGACGACCGGGGCGTGCCTCATGGCGGCCGCGACCGTCAACCTGCCCGCGATCGTGCTCTCGGGCGGGCCGATGCTCAACGGGTACATCGGCGGCGAACGCGCGGGGTCGGGCCTCGTCATCTGGCAGTCGCGCCGCCTCCTCGCCACCGGGAAGATCGACTACGCCGAGTTCATGGACCGGGTGGCGTGCTCCGCGCCGAGCGTCGGGCACTGCAACACGATGGGCACCGCCCTGTCGATGAACAGCATCGCCGAGGCGCTCGGCATGTCGCTGCCCGGCTGCGCGGCGATCCCGGCACCGCACCGGGAGCGGGGACAGATCGCGTACGACACCGGACGCCGCGCCGTGGACCTCGTCAGGGACGACGTCACGCCGCGCTCCATCATGACCCGGGAGGCGTTCGAGAACGCGATCGCCGTCACCGCCGCCATCGCGGGCTCCACGAACTGCCCCATCCACCTCAACGCGATCGCCCGCCACACCGGGGTCGACCTGACGAACGACGACTGGGAGGCCGTCGGCGGCGGCGTGCCGGTCCTCGTCAACTGCGCCCCGGCCGGGACGTACCTCGGCGAGGACTTCCACCGCGCCGGCGGCATCCCCGCGGTGATCCACACCCTGCTCGCCGCCGGGCGCCTGCACGCCGACGCTCTGTGTGTGAACGGCCGGACGATCGCCGAGAACGCCGTCCCTTCCTCGGACCCGTCCGTGATCGCCACCTCCGCGGACGACGCGTTCTCGCCGCGCGGCGGCTTCCTCGTGCTGCACGGCAACCTCTTCCGCTCGGCGATGATGAAGATGTCGGTGGCCTCGTCGGCCTTCCTGCCCGCACCCACGGTGACGTGGCGCGCGGTCGTCTTCGAGGGGCCCGAGGACTACCACCGGCGCATCGACGACCCGTCGCTGGACATCGACGAGGGCTGCCTGCTCGTCGTGCGCAACACCGGGCCGATCGGCTACCCCGGCTCCGCCGAGGTGGTGAACATGCAACCGCCCGCCGCCCTCATCATGCGGGGCGTCCAGGCGCTCGCGACGCTCGGCGACGGCCGGCAGAGCGGCACGTCCGACGCCCCGTCGATCCTCAACGCCAGCCCGGAGGCCGCGATCGGCGGCAACCTGGCGATCCTGCGCACCGGCGACCGGGTCACCCTCGACATGCCGGCCCGCAGGCTGGACGCCGAGCTCACCGACGAGGAGATCGACGAGCGGTGGAGCGCCTACGTGCCGCCGCCGCGCGTCGACCAGACACCCTGGCAGGAGCTGTTCCGGGCACACACCGGCCAGATGGACACCGGCAGCTGCCTGGACTTCGCCGTCGAGTACCAGGACATCGTGCACACGAAAGGACTGCCCCGTGACTCCCACTGACTTCGCCCCCGGCACCTCGGGTGCATCGGGCACGATCATGATCGCGGACTCCGACTTCGGCGACGTCTCGATCGAGCGCGACATCGCCTCCTCGGCCGGCTTCCGCCTGGAATCGCGCCAGTGCAAGACCGAGGAGGACGTCATCCGCTACGGCCGAGACGCCGACGGCATCCTCACGCAGTACGCCCACATCGGCGCGACCGCCATGCAGCACCTGCCCAACTGCCGCGTCATCGCCCGCTACGGCACCGGCGTCGACATCGTGGACGTCGACGCCGCGACCCGCCTCGGCATCCAGGTCACCAACGCCCCCAACGACTGGTGCGCCGACGAGGTCGCCGACCACGCCATCGCCCTGTGGCTGTCCGCTGTACGAAACATCGTCTCGTACTCGGAAGCGACCCGCGCCGGCACCTGGCAGTGGCAGTCCGGCGCCCCGATCTGGCGCCTGCGCGGCCGCGTCTTCGGCATTTTGGGCTTCGGCGCCATCGCCCAGCTGATCGCCGACCGTGCCCGCCCGTTCGGCGTCGAGCTCATCAGCCACGACCCGTTCGTGGAAGCCGAGGTCCTGCGCGCCGCCGGGGTCCGCCCGGTCGCATTCGACGAGCTCGTCGCCGACTCCGACTACCTCGTCATCCAGGCCCCGCTGACTCCCCACACCCACCACCTCTTCGACGAGGCGACCCTCGCCCGCATGAAGCCGACCGCCGTCCTCGTCAACACCGCCCGCGGCCCCATCGTCTCCGACACGGCCCTGGCCCACGCCCTCACCAACCACACCATCGCCGCGGCCGCCCTCGACGACCTGGAGGAGGAGCCGGCCAAGCAGCGCGACTGGCAACCCGACAACCCCCTCCTGCACCTGCCGAACGCCATCGTCACCCCGCACGCCGCCTACTACTCCGAACAGTCCATGCGCGCCGTCCGCACCTTGGCCACCGAGGAGGCCGTCCGCGTCCTGACCGGCCAGCGCCCGCACTCCCCGGTCAACACCCTGGGCCCCAACGAACTGTGAACCCGGCTCCGGCGCCAGCGCTTTGTGGTGCCGGGCCGTATGCTGCATCGGTGCCGATCAAGACGTTGCTGCCGGTCCAGTGGCTGCTCGTCGTCGCGTACCTGTACGCGGCCGTCGCCTACCTCACCACCGACGCGCCGTACTTCCCCGAGCAGTCCCCACCCGGCTGGGCCCTGTTCGACTGGTACGTCGACTGACTACCGGCCGTATGACATGGTGCGAGGCTTGATCGTGCGGTCGAGGCCCGCGGAGAAGCCCGGCCGCACGGTCCCCGCCGACCGCTACGAGCAGCCCGGGATCGCGGCCTTCCTGCCGCGCCCGGAGCGGATCCTGGAAACGGGCCTGTCGGTCCCGACCGTGGACCGCCGGGACAACTGGTACGCCGTCCCGGACGCCCGGCGGCTGTCGGCGCGGTGACGACCCCACCGACGGCGATCCTCGTGGCCGAGTCAGCGGCGGGTCTGGCCGCCCTGGAGTCGCGGGTCACGGCCGAGGGTGTGCGCGTCGTCGCCCGCCTGGTCCGACCGGGCCGGCTCCGCCTGACGCTCGCCTGCCGCCGGCTGCAGCCGGACTTGGTGGTGCTCGAACGGGCCTTGACGGCCGAAGACATCACCCGCCTGTCCACCCGGCTCCACTGCCCCGTCCTTGGCATCGACGACGGCCCCTAGACCCTTGCGGGTCAGCAAGCGATCGCCGTAGAGCTGGGCCGATCTGGTCCCCAGAACGCCAACTTGGGCCGATCCAAGAGGTGGATCAGCCGTCCGACCTGCGTCGGGACGGCGGGATTCGAACCCACGACCCCTTGACCCCCAGGACGTCGGCCAGCAAGCCTGCGCCAATCACCGCAGGCCGGCAGCTCCACCTCGGCAGACTAATGAGGAGGTGGCAGCGGTTGGACGGCTGCATCGGGAACCCACCAGCGGTCCTGAACTCCGTAGTAGATGAAGCCCGCCCAGTACTCCGGCGTCTCGTGATACGCGAGGTCCAGACCCACAATCCAGACCCGTGGCGTCCGGCCACCATCATCGATCCCGGACCACTGGCGGTTGACGCGCGCGACCGCCTCAGTCTCCGGGATCCCGTAGACGCGGACCATCTCCTGCGCAACCTCACGACAGAACGCCAACGCCTCGGCATCACCGGCACAAGGAAACTCCCCGTGCGAACGCAGCAGCGACACATGCACCAGATACTCGATCTCCACCCTGCCGCGCCCGGGCAACAATACCGAGCCGACCGGAACCTCCCGAGTCCTGACCAACCCATCCACCGCCGCGGCGCCCAAGCCGTACTCGGCAAGCAACCGCTCCAGGTACCCCGCCGGCCCCACCGCCACGAAACTCGCACTATCCGCCACCGCGACATCATGCACCCGAACCGCAAACGGTGGCGCCATCTCACCAGACGCCCAACCGGCGCCGTAAGGTAACCGACCTGCAAAGGTCAACCCAAGAACCTGGGCCACCTGTCCAGGGTGACCCCGGTTGCCATCCGTGGCCTGTGTCGTACCTTGCCCGACATACGTGCTGTGATGTCAGTCGGGGATTTCGTTGACCTCGCCGGGTCCTTCGGCTGGCGGCAACGGCGCGAGGTCGAAGGGGCGGACCACCCGCCGGTGCGCGATGCGCCAGAGTCCATCGTCGTAGTGGTATTCATCGTCTTGATCAGTGCTGTCACGGTGGATGCTTGACGTCGGCGTCCCAGTAGCTGCTTGATGACACGAAGGTCGCAGCCCTGTCACGCGATCCTGCGTGGCCTGTAGCCAAGAACGAGTCCGTCCATCGCTTGCGGCATGGAACCACAGGTCGCCAGCCAGTCACCGCGCCTCGACTGAGCCGACGTCGGTCAGCACAGTCTTGGTGCGGTGAGTGGTGGGCGCGGCCGATGTCGAGGGGGTCAGGAGGGGGAGACGAGGTCGCGCTGGGTGGACAGGAGCTGGGTCATCTCGGTGGCGGGCATGGGGCGGGCCAGGTGGTAGCCCTGGCCCAGGGAGTAGCCCAGCTCGATGAGGCGGTCCGCCTGGGCGGCGTTCTCGATGCCCTCGGCGACGGTGTCCAGGCCGAGGGCCAGGGCGAGCTGGACGACCGCGCGGGCGACGGCCTGTCTGGCGTCGGCTTCCGGGGAGCCTGGCGGGTCGAGTTCGATGCCGTCGACGAAGGACTTGTCGAGCTTGATGATGGCGGCGGGGAAGGCGCGGAGCAGGCTGAGGGACGACTCCCCGGTGCCGAAGTCGTCGAGGGCGAGGCGGACGCCGAGGGCGTGCAGGCGGAACAGGGCGCGGGAGACCTGCGGGCCGCGCAGCACCGCCGACTCGGTGAGTTCGAGGACCAGGCGGTTGGCGGGCAGCCCCGAGTCGGCGAGGGCGGACTGCACGTCGGACACGAAGTCGGGGTCGTGGAGCTGGCGGGCGGAGACGTTGGGGCCGAACTTCTGCAGGGCGTCGGGGCCGAACTCGGCCAGCCAGGCGGCCGCCTGGCGGCAGGTCTCGCGCAGGACCCAGCGGCCCAGGGGGACGATGAGGCCGGTGCTCTCCGCGGCGGGGATGAACTCGGCCGGCGAGATCATGCCGCGGGTGGGGTGCTGCCAGCGGGCGAGGGCCTCGACGCCGACGATGCGGCCGGTGCGGATGGCGATGATGGGCTGGTAGTGGACGGTGAACTCGCCGGCGTCGAGGGCGCGGCGCAGCTCGCCGCCGAGCTGGGCGTGGCTGGCGACGGGCTGGGCCATGCCGTCGTGGTAGCGGACCCAGTTGGCCTTGCCGCGTTGTTTGGCGGCGTACATGGCGACGTCGGCGTCGCGCAGGAGGCGGTCCAGCGGGGTGCCGGCGGGTGCGGTGGCGATGCCGACGCTGGCGTGCACGAGGAGCCGGTGCTCGCTCAGCGGGCCGGTGAAGGCGTCCAGGACGCGCTGCGCGATCGTCTCGCCGAGCGCGGTCGGGTCGGTGACGAGGACGGCGAACTCGTCGCCGCCGAGGCGGACGGGCAGGCCGTCGGTGCCGGTCTCGCGGCGCAGCACGGCGGCGACCGCGATGAGGAGGTGGTCGCCGACGTCGTGGCCGAGGGAGTCGTTGATCGTCTTGAAGTCGTCGAGGTCGACCAGCAGGACGGTGGCGTCGCCGCGGTCGAGCTGGGCGGCGAGCCGCCGCCGGAACAGGGCGCGGTTGGGCAGGCCGGTCAGGCCGTCGTGGGTGGCGTCGTGCTCGAGGCGTTCCTGGGAGGCGCGCTTGTCGGCGAGCAGCCGCGCGTTCTCCCGGAACGCGACGAACTGCCGGACGGTGACCAGGCCTGTCACCAGTACCGACGCCGCGATCACCAACCGGTCGGCCGTGGTCAGCTCGTCGGGAATGACGGCGATGAGCGGCACGTCGACGGCGGCGACGGCCAGGTAGGGCAGCCACGCGCCGGCGCGGCCACGTCCGGCGGCGGTGTGCTGCCACTGGCGGCGCACGGCGAGGGCGCCGAGGACCGCCGCGAACGGCATGACCACCGCCTGGTCCGCCACCGAGCCGGCGTCGCCGCCGTGGATGAGCAGCAGCGCGACGACGGCGCCGGTCAGGCCGGTCGAGCCGATCAGGCGCAGCGCGGACCGGTCGATCGGGCCGCCGCGGATGTAGGCGACCTTGGTGATGCCGCCGGCGGCGAGCGCGAGCGACAGCCCCAGCAGGACGACCGTCTGCGTGCTCCACGGGGTGGCGGCCGTCATCACCGGGGCGAGGCCGAAGTGGAACAGGACGGTGCCGCAGCCGAGGAAGGCGATCGCGCGATCCAGCCACTGCCGCCAGCGTTCGCCGGGGCTGGCGATGCCGAGCGGGACCCGCACCATCGCCCACATCGCGGCGAGGAAGCCGGCGCCGGCGAGGGCGGCCGCCGGGAGCGGCATCGGCGGCAGGATCGACGTGTCGCGGAACCCGGCGACGGCGAGGACCGTGTACCCGGCGCCGACGAGACCGAACGCGACCAGCATCAGCCGCCAGAACCGGACGGCCGGAGGGGTGAGCGGGGCGCGGCGCAGCAGGTCGAGGACCGCCGCGGCGGCGCCGGCCGCGGCGAGGGGCAGCGGCAGGTAGGACACGGTGGCCGGGCCGATGCCGGTGACCGTCCACAGCACGTACCAGAGCGTGCCCGCGGCCGTGACGCCGAAGGTGGCGACGACGTGGCGCAGCGGGGCGCGATGGTCGGCGGTCACGCCGGGCACGATCGGCGGTCCGGCCGGCACCTGAATGCGCGCACCCGAGTTGCGCCGCGATGGCAACCCGGCGCTGCAAGGCCGGCGAGCGGTCAGGCGACCTCGTAGGTCATCCGGACCCGGTCGAGCCGGCCCTGCCGCAGGTCGTCGTCGGGGACCACGAACGCGAGCCGGACCAGCTCGCCCCACGCGGTGCCGTCCTCGCCCTCCAGCTGGAGCAGCGGCCTGGTGCCGGGCCGCTGCGGGTGGTACCCGTCGCCGAGCCGGCCCAGGACCTGGTGCGGGGTGTGTTCCGGTGCGAGCGCCCGGAGCACGTCGATGAGCGCCGGGCCCGTCGCGTGCAGCAGGGTGCGCAGCGCCGGGTCGTCGAGCTCCGGCACGGACCGGACCGGCCACGCGCCCAGCGGCTGCGGCGGGACGACCTCCGCGTGCTTTGGCGCCCGCTGTACCGGCGCGGCATCAGGAACGTGGAGCACCCTGCCGGCGTCGGGCTCGTCGCGCCAGACCGCGGCGAAGAACAGCAGCAGGCCGTCGCGGGGCAGCGTCCACTCCTCGCCCAGCAGGCCGGCGAGGGCGTCGCAGCGCAGCTGGGCGAGGAGGGTGAGCGGCTCGCCGCCGACGGCCGGCCAGTCGACGCCGGGCGGAAGGTGCGGCAGTCCGCCGTAGCTGCCGGCGTACCGGCCGCCGTCGGCGATCTCGTCGTCCTCGTGCTCCCAGTCCTCGAGCACCGCCAGCTCCAGCGCGGGCCGGGTGAGGGCCAGGACCGCCGCGACGATCGACGGATCCAGCTCGGCGTCAGGGCCTGTCATCCGGTGCTCACCGGCCGCAGGTCGGGCGGAACGGGGCCGACGGCAGGTGCGTGGCCCACTCCTGCCGGGTCAGCGCGCGGCCGGCGCAGATGCGGTCCCGCGCGGCGGCGACGTCGAACGACCAGCTGACGATCCGGCCGTCCTCGGCGCCGGAGACGAGCGTGCCGGCGGCGGTGAACGCGAGCCCGCGGACCCGCGCGGTGTGGCCGGTCAGGGTGGCGAGGGGCCGCCGGCCGGCGACGTCCCAGACGATGACGGAGTGGTCGTCCCCCGCGGACGCGAGCCGGCGGCCGTCCCGGTCGAAGGCGAGCACCTGCACCGGCGCGGTGTGTCCACTGAGGACGGCGAGCTCCCGGCCGGTCGCGGTGTCCCACAGTTTGACGGTCCGGCTGTCGCCCGCCGTCGCCAGCAGACTGCCGTCCGGGCTGACGGCGATGTCCTGCACCGCGCTCTGCCCGGTGTTGACCCGGCTCAGCAGCCGGCCGGTCGCGGTGTCCCACGTGTTGACGTAGCCGCCGGCGCTCGCGCCGACCAGGCGGCGGCCGTCAGGGGTGAACACCAGCGACGTGACGATCCGCGGGTCGAGCGACGCGGTGCGGTCGACCGGCGCTCGGACGTCCCGCACGTCCCACATCGAGGGGCCGAGGGTCGCCGCGGCGAGGAGCCCGCCGGTGGCGTCGAAGGCGAGGTCGGTGGTGACCCCCGACCCGTTGGTGCGCAGCGGCGCCGTCACGGGTTTGCCCAGCCGGACGTCCCAGATGGTGACGGTGTTGGTACGGGTGACGGCGGCGAGAATCTGTCCGTCCGGGTGGAACGCGACGGCCTGGACCTCGTCGCCGTGTCCACTCAGGACGGTCGACGCCTTCCCGGCGGTGTCCCACAGCCGGACCGTCCCGTCGCTGCCGGCGGACGCGACGGTGGCGCCGTCGGGGCTGGCCTTGACGTCGTGGACCCGGGCGGTGAACCCGCCGAACGGCCGGGCGGCGAGGTCGTGCAGCACGATCGTGCCGTTGAAGCCGGCGGAGGCCAGGTACGTGCCGTCCCGGCTCAGCACGACGGTGACCGTCTCGGTGCGGCCGCGGTCCTGCAGCGTCTCGAGGGGTTCGCGGCTGCGCAGGTCCCAGACGGTGATGGCGCCGTTCTCGTCGGCGACGGCGAGCCGCCCGCCGGCCGGTGCGGAGATGGCCCACGAGTACCCGCCGTTGCCCGGCAGCGCCGGCAGGGCCGTGGCCCGCCCGCCGGTGACGTCCCACATGGTGACGCCCCGGTCCTCCGAGGAGGCGGCCAGGGTGGACCCCTCCTCGGCGAACGCGACGGAGAACACGTGCTGCACGGGGAGCTCTGCCACGACCGTGCCCGCGGCGACGTCCCACACCTTGGGCGCGTGACCGCCGGCGGCGGCGAGCAGCGACCCGTCGTGACTGAAGGTCAGCGACGCCACGGGGTGCCCCAGTCCGGTGAGGACAGTGGTGCCGCCGGTACCGACGTGGAACAGCGCGATGGTTGCGCCCTTGGCGACGGCGACGGTGCCGCCGTCGGGGCTGAACGCCATCGCCGAGCCGAGGCCGTCGGCGTCGAAGCGGTGCAGCTGCCGCCGGGTGGCGGTGTCCCAGACGATGACGGAGCCCTTGGCGCCGTCGATCCCGACCGACGCGAGGCGGGTGCCGTCGCCGCTGAACGCGACGCTCGCCGCCCGCCCGGTGTGCCCGGTCAGCGTGCCGGTGCGGGTGCCGCGGACGGGGTCCCACAGGCCGATCGTGCCGTCGCCGGCGGCGGAGGCGAGCAGCGTGCGGCCGGGGTCGAACGCGACGGCGTAGATCGACGGCCCGCCGACGTTGAGCTCGCGCCGGCGCGGTGCCACGGCGGCGCTGAGCACGGCGCCGCGGGACTCGGTGGTCGAGTGCAGGCGCTCCGCCTCGACCGCGAGCAGCCCGGCGAGCTCGGGGTCGGTGGCCAGCAGCGACCGGGAGCGCAGGGACACCTCCTCGGCCAGCGTCGCCACCTGCTGCCGGCGCGCGTCCTGGCGCTGCCGGGTGGCGACGGCGCCGCCGAGCACGGCGAGCACCAGGAGCACGGCCATCCCGGCGACGAGCCGCTTGAGCCGGCGCGCCTGCCGCCGGACCCCGGCCTGCTCGGCCTCGGCCAGGTCGTTGCTCTCCTTGAGGAACGCGGACTCCAGCTGGTTGAGCCCGGTCAGGCCCTGCGCGGCGGCGAGCTGCGCTCCCCGGTACAGGGCGCCGCTGTCACGGTGCAGCGTCCGCCACGTGTGGGCGGCGTCGGTGAGCCGCCGGTGCGCGACGAGAGCGGCGCGGTCGTCGGTGAGCCAGCGGTGCAGCCGCGGCCAGGCCCGGATCAGGGCCTCGTGCGCGACCTCGACGGTGCCGTCGCCGAGGACGACCAGGCGGGCGTCGGTGAGCTCGTCCAGGACCACGGCGGTGACGCCCGGGTCGGCGACGCCGTCGAGCTCGGCGCGGGCGATCGGCCGGCGGGTGTCCTCGGTGCCGTCGCCGAGGGCGGTGAGCCGCTGGAAGATCCGGCGGGCCGCCGCCTGCTCGGCCGGGTCGAGGCGGGCGTGGACCCGCTCCGCGGTCTGCGCGATCGCGCCGCGGACCCCGCCCCCGGCGTGGTACGCGGCGAGGGTCAGGGTGGCGCCGTCGCGGCGCTGCCAGGTCTCCAGCAGCGCGTGCGAGACGAGCGGCAGCGCGCCGGGCTCGTCGGCCGCGTCCGCGAGGACCGTGGTGACCAGGTCCGGCTCGACGGTCAGCCCGGCCAGCGCGGCCGGCCGGGTGATGATCTCCCGCAGGTCGCCGCCGGTCACGGGCCCGACGAGCAGCTGCGCCTCGTCGCGCAGCGCGTCGACGAGGTCCGCGTGCCGGCTCAGGTGTGCGAGGAAGTCGGCGCGCACGCCCAGCACGACCGTGGTGCGGCGGTCGTCGCCGTGGGCGGCGTCCAGCAGCGCGGCGATGAACGTGCGGCGCTCGTCCGGGTCGGCGCACAGCGTGAACACCTCCTCGAACTGGTCGACGACGAGCACCGCCCGGGCGTCCGGCGGCGCGGCCGCGAGCGCGCCGCGCACGGCGATGTCCAGGGCGGCCGGGTCGCTGCCGAGGTCCTCCCGGACGCGGTGCCGGTCGGCGCCGGACAACTTCGTGACCAGGTCGGACAATGCGTCGAGGGGGTGTTCGGTCGGGGTCATCAGCATCGTGCGCCACGTCTTCGGCTGGGTGCCGATCAGGCCGGCCCGCAGCAGGGAGGACTTGCCGCTGCCGGACGCCCCGAACACGCCGACGACCGGCCGGCGGCCGATCTTCGCCCGGAGCCGTTCGACCAGCTCGGCCCGGCCGAAGAACCACTCGGCCTGCTCCGGCTGGAAGGCGGCGAGTCCCCGGTACGGGCACTGCTCCTCGACCCGTTCGGCCCGCGCCGGCCGGTCCGCCTCGGCGGCCTCCCAGCGGGCGTTCCACTCGACGGGGTCGCCGCCGCACGCCTCGGCGTAGGCGACGGTGACCTCCCGCGACGGCAGCCGGTCGCCCTTCGCCGCCTCGGCGAGCGTGCTGGCCGAGTAGTGGGCCCGGCGGGCCAGGGCCCGGTAGCTCGGGCTGCCCGCCTGCTCGCGCAGCTGCCGCAACTGCCACGCGAGTCGCTGCACCGGACCGGCCTGAGGATCCACCGGCTTCTCGGGTCGGCCCACCATTGCACCTCCGCGATCTGGGGTCAGCACGATACCGCGGGTTGTCCGGCGTTGTTTGTCCGGCGCCCGGTGCACTGTCGGTCAATTCCCGCACCGTCCATGGTGGACGAGGCAAGGCAATCCGCTCACCAGGGCATTGCCGTCCACCGGCAGGGAAAGGTGTTGATGCTTCGACGGATCGCAGGAGGCGTGCGCCGCGGTGGCGGGGGTGCCACCGCGCACGCCGATCAGGGCTGGGACTGGTCCGTGCCATCCGCAGCAATACGGGGGCTGGTGTGAGGGCAACGGACCGGACCGGAAGTACCGCGGTGTCGAGGTCTGTCACAAGAACGTCCTGAAGGCAACCGATCCGTGAGGAGGAGCGTTCCTATGTGACGAGGCTCGGCACGCCGGCGGACGCCGCGCCGTCACCCAGGACGGCACGGGCGTCAGCCCCGGCTGAGGCATTACACCCCCTCCAGGCCGGTCTCCGCCCGCAGGTCCCGCGGGCGGGGGCCGGCCGCACCGTCCATCAGGGAGCATCATGCGGAACGTCGCGCGGCGGCTGGTGGCCGTCGTGCTCGCGGCGGCGCTGCTGTCGGGCTGCGACGCGGGCGGACCGCCGCCGGGGCCGGCGAGCGCACCGTCCAGGCTTTCCGCGGCGCTGCCCGAGCGTCCGGCGGCGCCGGCCGTGGCGGAGGTGCGGGCGCAGCTCGCCGACTCGTGGGTGACCGACGGGCGGCGCGGCTACTTCGTCGACGACGCCTGGAGCGACGCCCGGTCGCCGTTCTCGCTCTACGACACGTACTGGCAGCTGCGGCTCGCCCGGTCGGACCACCCGGACGCCGCCGTGCTGGACCGGGCCGCCGTCGCCCGCTGGCTGCCCGCGGCGCTGCGGGGAACCCACGACGGTGGTTCGCTGCCGGCCATGGCGCAGATCGGCTACGCCGTCGACATCGCCGCCATGCTGGGCCTCCCGGCCGGCGGGGCGGGCGGCGCGATCGAGGGGCTGCGGGCCGGCGACCGGTACCGCGCCGGCCCCGGCTCAGCGCCGGACTGGGGCAGCACCGCCCTCGCGGTGGAGGCGCTGACCACCGCCGGCCTGCCCGTCCCGGCCGCCGTCACCGCGGCGGTGCGGTCGGGCCTGACCACCGGCGCCGACGCTGAAGCTCTCCTGCCGCAGCTGCGGGCCGCGGCCGCGCTGGCCGGCGCGGGACTGCCACGGGAGCTGCTCGCCGCCCGGGTCGGTGCGGCGTTCGCCGGGCTCGGTGAGGTGCCCGACGAGGCGCCTGACGAGGCGCTTGACGTGGCGTGGCTGGACGCGCAGGCGCGGCTGCGGACCGCCGCCCGGCGGCTCGGCGTCGCGGTGCCGGCGTTTCCCGTGCGGGCGTGCGACGGCGTGCCGGGCGGGCCGGCACCCGACCCGCGGCTCACCTTCTACGCCCGCCACCTCGGCTGCGCGCGGACCGTCGTGCCGCCGGCCCCGCCCCACTCCCGCGCCGGCTGGCCGGCCCCGGACCAGATCCGGGTGGCGCAGGCGTCCAGCCTCGCCGGGCTGCGGCTGGCGCGGACCCTCGGCGCTCCCGATCCGGCGACCGCCGACCGGCTGCGCGCGACCCTGTTCGACGTGTGGCTGCCGGCCGTCGCCGGTACCGAAGGCGTCGCCGGTGCCGAGCGGACGCTGCTGGCGTCGCGGCTGCGGGCCCTGGCCGCGATGGTGGCACCGGCGGAACGGGCACGGGTCGACCTCGCCCTCGCCAGGGTCGCCCCCGACCGCTCCGACGACCTGCAGCGGCTGCTCGCCCTCGCGGACGCCGCGCTCCTGCCGGCCGGCCCGGACCGGCGGGCGGCCGTGCTGCGGGTCGCCGACGCCGGCTGGTCCGCGCCGCACACCGGGTCGATCTTCGCCGCCGCGTCCGACGAGCTCGCGTCGCGGCTGCTCGGCGGGGACACCGCCCTGCACCTGTCCGCGATGGCGACGGCCGACTCGTTGCGGCTGTCCGGCGGCCTGTACCGGGTGCGCGGCGACGGCGGCGGGTCGCTCACGGCGACCGTCCTGGCCGCCTGGATCGGCGGGACGAGCCTGCCGCCGGACTCGTGGGTGGCGCTCGGCCTGTGCCGGTCGGGCCGGTGCGGCGACGACGCGGACCCGCCGGACGGGACGTCACTGCGCGTCCTCGGGCTGATCTGGGCCTGCGCCGAGCCCCGCTGCGGCGAGGAGGTCCCTCTGCCGCTGTGACGCGGTGGCTCGGCGCAGGTCCGGTGCGGTCAGGCGTCGGCGTTCCTGCCGTGCGCGGGCGCTGGGCTCAGCAGGGGCCGTTGCAGGCCAGGACCTTGAGCCGGTCGAGGGCGCCGTTCCACTGGTTCGAGTCGCCGGCGAACGGGCCGGTGCTCGAGTACTGCCAGAACGACCACGTCGGCGCGCCGGCGGGCAGGGTGCCGGGGCTGCTGCTGTACCGGGCGAGCCACAGCGGCGAGTTGGCCCAGAAGCCGCTGTAGTTGCCGGTGCAGGTGACCCACCAGTCGGTCGTCGTGTAGATGGTCGCCCAGCGGCCGGTCCTGGTGTGGTACTGGTTGAGGAACGCGCGGATCCAGCTCACCATGCTCGCCTGCGACAGCCCGTAGCACGTTGCGCCGTAAGGGTTGTACTCGATGTCCAGCGCGCCGGGCAGCGTCTTGCCGTCCTTGGACCAGCCCCCGCCGTGCGCGACGAAGTAGTCGGCCTGCGCGGCCCCGCCGCCGCCGTTCGGGATCGCGAAGTGGTAGGCGCCCCGGATCATGCCGATGTTGTACGAGCCGTTGTACTGCTGGGCGAAGTACGGGTTCGTGTAGTAGGTGCCCTCGGTCGCCTTGACGTACGCGAACCGCGAGCCGGCGTTCCACTGCGCCGCCCAGTTGACGTTGCCCTGATGGCCCGACACGTCCTGGCCGTAGGTGACGGTGGCGGCAGAGGCCGGGCTGCCGGTGAGGACCGTGGTGACGAGGGCGGCCGCCAGGGACAGTGCCGCCAGGGCTCTCTTGGACACGATGTGCCTCCTTGCTCCGGGGGGTGTGGCAGATAGCTTCGCCGATTAGCTCACGATGGTGGGAAACTTTCAATAGGCATCCATCTAAATTTGTCGTGACAGACTTCGATGGACACAGCTCGCTGAGCAGGTGTAATGTGCCGCGATGCAGGAAGTTTACGAACTTCTATGGATCCGGTAAGTTAGCACCGACGTTCCCGGGAGGCTCGCGCCATGGCCCGTCTCACCCGTCGCGACGCCCTGCGCGGCGCCGTCCTGCTCGGCGGCGCCGCGGCGCTGCTGTCCGTCGCCGACCCTTCCGCCGGCGCGGCGCTGGCCGCGCCCGACCAGCCGTCGATCGACAGCTGCGGCGCCTGGAGCGCCCGCCCACCGGCCGGCCCGCTCACCATCGTCCAGCACCGCCCGAACAAGATCATCGTGCACCACACGGCGCTGGCCAACTCGACCGACACGTCCCGCGCGCATGCCTTCGCCGCCTCCCGCGAGATCCAGGACCTGCACATGGACGGCAACGGCTGGATCGACAGCGGCCAGCACTTCACCAACAGCCGCGGCGGCTGGCTCACCGAGGGCCGCCACGGCAGCCTGTACGCCCTGCTGCACAGCCAGACCATGGTCCAGGGCGCCCACTGCGTCGGCCAGAACGACCAGGCCATCGGCATCGAGAACGAAGGCACCTACCTCACCGAACAACCCCCGGCCGCGCTGTGGTCGAGTCTGATCGCCTTCTGTGCGTTCACCTGCCACCAGTACGGCATCCCCGCCACCGAGATCTACGGCCACAAGGACTTCAACAACACCCAGTGCCCAGGCCTGCTCCACGCCCGCCTCCCAGAACTCCGCACCGCCGTAGCCGCCCGCCTCTGACCCAAGCGTCCTGCCGAAGCCTGACGACAGCACGTCAACGGGTGATCGTGCTGGCGGGTCGACGCCGGGCAATCGCCCGAGCGGCTCGCCCGTCTGCTACTGATCCTCACGAACACCTGTCATGTGCTCGCAGAGGAGGCGATGCGCCGCTGGGCGGCTCAGCCGCCGACCGAGCCCGCCGACGCGTACGTCCAGGCGCTGCGCGACGCGAGCGAAGGCGGCTGGTTCGTCGACCACGAAGGCAACCGGCGGGACCTGTGCGGCACCGTCGCATACGAATGGATCCCGCACCCCTCCGAACAACCTGCTGACACGCCGGCCTGCCCGTGGTGCTCGTCGATGCTGTGGACGGTCGCCGACCTGGACACCGCCGATCCCGTGGTCGGTGCGGCGCTGGTGCACACCGGCTGGACCGGCCGCCTCGTGGTGCGAACTACCAGCAGAGCTGACCGCGGCACGCACGCCCAGACCAAGCGGCGCCCAGACTCCACAGGAACAACACCGCGACCAGCATTCGCTCGAAGAGGACCGTGCCGGCCTCGTGATGAGCCAGCTGCTCGGCGGGCGCGCGTCCACTGTGGGCGGGGGCGGTGGGCGGGATATCGCTGACCGCGAACGTCTCGGGCGGGCGGTGTACGGGGGCATGGGGCAGCATGGAGGGGTGGAGGTCGGGGGGTCCGCGGGGTTTCTGGTCCGGCTCGGGTGGCGGATCAGGGGCAGGGTCGCGCTCGGGGCGATGTTCGGGTCGCTGTGGTTCATGGGGCTGGCGTTCATGCCGTTCCTGATCTCGCAGGCGATCGACAGGGGGTTGCAGGAGCGGCGGCCGGTGGCGTTGGCGGGGTGGGCCGGGGCGGTGCTGGTGGTGGGGGTGGCGAGCGCGGGGCTGGGGATCATGCGGCACCGGAGCATGACGAAGCTGCGGATGGCGGCGGCGCTGCGGACGGCGGATCTGGTCATGACGCATGCGACGCGGCTGGGGGCGGCGCTGCCGCGTGGGGTCACGGCGGGGGAGGTCGTCACGATCGGCATCTCCGACGTGTGGACGATCGGGCGGGCGATGAACGTCGGTGGGGTCGGGGTGGCGTCGACGCTGGCGTACACGGTGGTGGCGGTGCTGCTGGCCCGGACGTCGGGGACGCTTGCCGTGGTGGTGCTCGCCGGGGTGCCGGTGCTCGTGCTGCTCGTCGGGCCGTTGCTGCGGCGCACGCAGCGGGCCGGGCTGCGGTACCGGGACCGGCAGGGCGAGCTCAACGCGCGGCTGGTCGACGTGCTGGGCGGGCTGCGGATCCTCAACGGCCTCGGCGGCAAGGACGTCTACCACGGGCGCTACCAGGTCGGGTCGGCGCGGCTGCGGGACCAGGGGTACCGGGTCGGCGGCCCGTCCAGCTGGATCGGGGCGCTCGGCGGCGGGCTGCCGGTGGTGTTCCTCGGGCTCGTCGTGTGGCTCGCCGCGCGGCAGGCCGCAGCCGGGGAGCTCACGGCCGGTGAGCTGGTCGCGGTCTACGGGTACACCGCCATGCTCGTGATCCCTGTCGATGTGATGATCTTCTGTGCGTTCGATGCGACGCGGGGGCTCGTCGCGGCGCGGCGGGTGGTGGACTTCCTGAAGCTGCCCGTCGACGACCCGGGCGGGAAGGCCGCGCCGGACGGGCCGGCCACGCTGCGGGACCCGGAGTCCGGGGTGGTCGTGGAGCCGGACCGGCTGACCGCGCTGGCCGGGGCGCGACCCGAGGAGTCGGCGGCGGTGATCGACCGGCTCGGGCGGTACGGGCCGACCGACGTCACCTGGGGCGACCGGCGGCTCGCCGAGATCGCGCAGGCCGAGGTGCGGGCCCGGATCCTGGTCGCCGAGCACGACGCGGACCTGTTCGCGGGGCCGCTGCGGGAGGTGGTCGCCGGGCCCGACGAGCCCGACGACGACCTGGTGAGCGCGGCGATCCGGACCGCGGTCGCGCATGACGTCGCCGCCGAGCTGGACCGCAGGGTCGAGTGGGGCGGCCGGAACCTGTCCGGCGGGCAGCGGCAGCGGGTGCGGCTCGCCCGCGCCGTCCACGCCGACCCCGAGCTGCTGCTGGTCGTCGAGCCGACGTCCGCGGTCGACGCGCACACCGAGGCGGCCATCGCGGAGCGGTTCACGGCCGCGCGGGCCGGGCGCGGCACCGTCGTGGCCACCACGTCGCCGGTGCTGCTGGACCACGCCGACGTGGTGCACTACCTCGTCGACGGCAGGGTCGCCGCATCCGGTACGCACCGCGCGCTCCTCGCGACCCAACCCGGCTACCACGCCCTGGTGACCCGCGCGTTCGGCGACGACGCATGACGACGACCCTGCCGATCGCGAGCCAGCGGATGGTCGGGCGGGCGGCGCTGCGGCTGCTCGCGGCCGACCGGCCGTCCGTCGTCGCGATCCTCGTGCTCAACTCCCTGGCGGCGGTCGCCGGGCTCGGCGCGCCGTGGCTGCTCGGCCGGATCGTCGACACGGTGACCGGCAAGGGCGGCGCCGTCGACCTGCTCGCGCTCGCGGTGCTGGCGTGTGCCGTCGCGCAGCTGCTGCTCACCCGGTTCGCGCTCGCGATCGCGTACCGGTTCGGCGAGCGTACGGCGTTTCGCATCCGGGAGGACTTCCTCCGGCGCGCCCTCGCCCTGCCGGCGGCGGTCGTCGAGCGGGTGCCGGCCGGTGACCTCGCCGCGCGGGGCACCACCGACATCGACGCCGTCGCGTCGACGCTGCGCGACGTGCTGCCGGGCATGGCCGTCGGCGCCGTGCAGATCGTGTTCATCTGCTCGGCGCTGCTGCTGATCGACCCGCTGCTCGGTGTCGTCGGCGTGCTCGGGCTGTCCGGGATCTGGTTCGTCACGAGGTGGTACCTGCGCCGGGCCCGCGCCGCGTACCTCGCGGAAGGGGCGGCCAACTCGGTGCTCGCCGACGAGCTGAGCGCCACCACGGCCGGCGCCCGCACGATCGAGGCGTTCGCGCTGCGGGAGCGCCGCCTCGCCGCCGGGCACGCCGCGATCGCCGAGACCCACCGGACCCGCCTGGCGACGCTCGGGCTGCGGACGGTGTTCTTCCCGCTCGTGGAGACGTCGTACGCGGTGCCGGTGGTCCTCGTGCTGCTGCTCGGCGGCATGCTGTCGATCGGGGGCCGGGTCAGCCTCGGCACGGTCGTCGCCGCGGTCCTCTACCTGCGGCAGCTCGTCGGCCCGCTGGACAGCATCCTCATCTGGATCGAGCAGCTGCAGAGCAGCAGCGCGTCGTTCGCCCGCGTCGAAGGCCTCGCCGCGGTCCCGGCGGCGGCCCCGGCCGCGACAGAGGCGCCCCGGGACGACCGGATCGAGCTGCGCGGCGTGCGGTACGCGTACGAGCCCGGACACGACGTCCTGCACGGCGTCGACCTCACCATCCGCCCCGGTGAGCGGCTCGCGATCGTCGGCCTGTCCGGCGCCGGGAAGTCGACGCTGGGCATGCTCGTCGCGGGCGTGGACCGCCCCACCGCCGGCACCGTCACCGTCGGCGGCGTCCCGATCGCCGACCTGCCACCGGACGAGCTGCGCCGGCAGGTCGTGCTCGTGACGCAGGAGCACCACGTGTTCCGCGAGTCGCTGCGTGACAACCTCATCGTGGCCGCCCCCGACGAGGAGCTGCACGAGGCGCTGAAGACCGTCGGCGCCGACTGGGCCGACGACCTCGACCGCGACCTGGCGCTGCACCCCCTCGACGGCGCCCAGGCGCAGCAGGTCGCGCTGGCGCGGGTGGTGCTGGCGGACCCGCACACCGTGATCCTCGACGAGGCGACCGCGCTGCTGGATCCGACGGCGGCCCGGACGGCGGAGCGGGCCCTCGCCGCGGTGCTGCACGAGCGGACCGTCATCGCGATCGCGCACCGCCTGCAGACGGCGCACGACGCCGACCGGGTCGCGGTGATGGACGACGGCCGGATCATCGAGCTCGGCACCCACGACGAGCTGGTCGCCGCCGGCGGCCCGTACGCCGCCCTGTGGCGCTCCTGGCACGACGGCGTGTGAGGCACGACGGCATGTGCGGCGCGACGGGGGTGTGCGGCGCGACGGGGTGTAAGGCGCGACGGCGTGTGAGGCGCGACAGTGTGTGCGGCACGGCGGCGTGTGATGCTGGGCGGCATGACCGTCAGCGACGACGTGCGGGACCGCGTCACGGCGAGCTTCGCCCGGCAGGGCCTGATGCGGCACCTGGGCGCGCGGCTGACGCTCGTCGAGCCGGGCCGCGTGCACATCGAGCTCGCCGCCCGGCCCGAGGTGACCCAGCAGCACGGCTACATCCACGCGGGGGCGACCAGCGCCGTCGCCGACAGTGCCGGCGGCTACGCGGGACTCACCCTGTTCCCGCCGGACGCGGATGTGCTCACGGTCGAGTACAAGCTCAACCTCCTGGCCCCCGCCAAGGACCGCATCGAGGCGGTGGGGACGGTGCTCAGGTCGGGCAGGACGCTGACCGTGTGCCGGCTCGAGGTGTACGACGCGGACCGCCGGCTCGTCGCGGCCGGCCAGCAGACCCTGATCCGGATCGCCGCCGCGCCCGGCGAGCCGGCCTAGCGTCTACGCCGACGGGATGCGGGCGGAGCGGACCGGCGGCTGGAGCGGGCGGCCGGTGCGGAACACGGCGAGGGGTGCCTCGTCGGGCGCGAGGCCGAGCCGCTCGGCGAGCCGGGTGCCGGTGGCCGTGCAGTCCAGGAGCTGGCTCAGCGGGTGGACGGCGAGGCCGCGCTCCGACAGCGCCAGCCACACCCGCACGAGGGCGCGCCCGTGCTCGATCACCTCTTCCGGGGTGACGGCGCTGCCGACGAGGACGAGGACACTGCCGTCGTACCGCAGCAGCCCCTTCGACGCGGCCGCCAGCAGCGCGGGGCCGCCGAGCCGGCGGGTGACCCGGTAGGCGCGCGGCCCGATCATCGCGGCCAGCCCGGACGCCTCGACGCGCGACAGCGCCATGGCGCGGTCCGTGAGGCCGTCGAGCCCGTACCGCGGATGCTTCGGCGACAGGCGCATCCACTCCCGCAGCTCGGCGACGACGGCGGGGGTGCCGAACATCCACCGGTCCGCCGCCGCGAGCGGCTTGACGAGCGAACGGCTGGGCAGCTGCCGCAGGTCGGCGCCGAGCCCGGCCAGGGCGGCGAGCGTCCCGGTGTCCAGAGTTCCTGGCGCGTACCCGCCCCGAGCGCAGCCGCGCTGCCGCACCGACGCGAGGGTGAAGGGCGTCTCGTACACGGCGGAATCCGGCATCAGGCGGGCGGCCCGCAGCGAGGCGCGGTCGACGGACACCGACGCCCGCACCGGCAGGCCCGCGTCGGCCGCGACGATCAGGCAGGTCTCGATGAACGCGCCGAGGGAGAGGAACAGGTCCCGGCGGGTCGGGTCCGAGTCGGGCAGCGCCCGCGAAGGGTCCCAGTGCACGTCGACGGCGTCGTCGCCGTACCGCAGAACCCACGGCTGCGTGTTGTGCGCGCTCGGCGCCCGCCGGCAGTCGTCCTCGAGCGCTCTCAAGTCCGAGACCCAGGTCATGCCGTCACCCCCGCTGCGCTCCGGCGCCGGCCTGACCGAAAGACTGCGCCCATGATTCGCAGCCCTCCGCTGCGCTCCGGCCCGCTCATGCCACCGCCCGTTCGTAGAAGGTGTAGCCGTGCAGCGGGCGGCCGCCCATCCGCCGGTACTGCGCCGCGGACGCCGGGTTGTCGCGCTCCACGTACGTGCTGCGCAGCGTGCGGTAACCGCCGGCGCGCAGCCCCCGGTACAGCTCGCGGGACAGCAGCGTCAGGTAGCCGCGGCCCTGCTCGTCGGGGACGGTGCCCTTGATGATGAGGACGGCGTCGCGGCGGTAGCGGTTGCGGGTGGCGAGCAGGCGCAGCTGGTTGAGCACGCCGAGCCGGCCGCCGACCTGCATGAAGAACTCCGACACGTCGGGCACGGTGACGATGAACGCGACGGGCCGGCCGGCCTTCTCCAGCCACAGCAGCAGCGCCTCGTCGAGCAGGAACGACAGGCCGTCGGTCTGCTTCGCCAGCTCGTCGGCGTCGATCTCGGTGTAGTAGCCGAGCTGCGCGAACGACGCGTTGAGCATCTCCCGCAGGATCGGCAGCTGCGCCTTGAACCGGCGGCGGGAGCCGTGCCGCACCACGAGGTCCTCGGCGGCGATCCGCGCGTCGTCGAAGGCGAACTCGCCGCCCGCACCGACGTCGCACAGCCACGTGTCGGCCTCGAAGCGGCGGGTGAAGCCGTGCCGCTCGTACGAGACCGGGTAGTGCGGCGGGTTCCAGGCGGAGTCGATGAAGCCGCGCTCGTCGAAGCCCGACGTGATGACGCCGCCGGTCTGGTTGGGCAGCAGCCCGACCGGCCCGAACAGCGCCTCGGCGTCGCGGCCGCGCTCGGCGACCAGATCGAACAGTGCCGAGGCCGCGGCATCGTCGGCGAACTCGGTGAGGCCGAAGAGCTGGTGCCGCCGGCCGAGCTTCGCGTCGAACTTCACGTTGCGGTGGACACAGGTGCGGCCGACCACGGCGCCCGAGTCGTCGCGGGCGAGGAACAGCTCGGCGCCGGCCGCGGTGAATCCGGCGATGACGGAGTCGGCCAGGGGCACGTACCGGTCCCGCGGGTGCAGCCGCAGCGGCAGGTCGCAGAACGCGCGCAGCCCGGCCCGGCCGGTCACGGGTTCGATGTGGACGGTCACGACGCCGGCCGGTGCACGGCCGGGCCGTCCGTCTCGCGGGACAGCGGCGTGTAGGTCTCGATGTGTGCCATCGTATTGCCTTCGGCGCGCCAGACGCCGTTGGTGTAGCCGCTCTCCTCGGCGTTGTAGAGCCGGATGTAGCCGCCGGTGGCGTTGCGGGTGCCGTTGTCGGTGATCCAGCACATGAGGTCGCGGTGGTGCTTGGTGCGCGCGAACTGCAGCAGCGCGTCCCGGTCGCGGAAGAACGCGATCGTGCCGAGCGTGAACGGCCACTGCCAGTAGACGGTGTGCCAGCAGTACCCGGGCAGCCGCTTCATCTGGCGCACCATCTTGAACCAGGTGAACGTGAGGATGAAGATCGAGTGCGGGCCGCGGTAGCGGGTGGCGCCGACGAACATCGCGGTCGCCTGCCCGACCGGCGGCACCTTCGAGAAGTCGCTGGTCCTCATGCGGCACTCCTGGCCAGGTAGACGTTTTTGATCTTGCCGTTGCTGGCGGCGAACGGGCCGGCGCCGTGCTCGTGGACGCGCACGCGCAGGTCCGCCGCGCTGGGATCCTCGGCGAGGGACTCGGCGAAGTCGCGGCTGACCTCGGCGAGATAGCGCACCACGCCGCGCCGGCACACGTCGGCCAGCTCCTCCTGTTGCTGCTGCGTCAGGTGTACTTCCTCGCGCAGCTGGATGTGGATCACCGGGCGGCTCTCGAGGTCGGTGTGCTCCTCGAGCGTGAGGCAGAAGCTCTGGATCTGGTGGGCGAGGGGGTTGTCCTGGTAGAGGCCGTTCTCGACGTCCTGCGGGTAGATGTTGGCGCCCATGTACGAGATCGTGCTGTCCTTGCGCCCGAACAGGAACAGCAGCGGCAGCTTCATCCGGTCACCCTCGAACGCCCGCTGCATCTCGGCGTCCTTGCCGACGATGCTGGTCAGCTCGGCGTAGGACATCAGCTTGCCCTCGTCGCCGATGTTGTAGCGCACCTTCGGGTTGAGCACCGCGGTCGTGTTGATGGTGCAGAGGATCTCGCCGTCCTCGGTCGTCTCCAGGTACGTCTCGAGCGGGTTGTACTGGAAGATCATCGGCAGCCGGTGCTCGTCGGCGCCGAGCAGCGCCTCGCGCAGCCGCTGGTCGGTGCGCAGGCGGCGGCGCAGCCACACCGTCAGGTCGGTCTCGCCGCCCATGCCGATCGTCAGGTCGCTGGCGCCGTAGCCGGAGCGCACCTTCGTGAACCGCTGCTCCAGGTAGTCGCGCAGCGCCTCGGTCATGCCCTCGCCGCCGACCAGCGCGGACAGCTTGTAGGGCGCCCAGTCGAAGCCGACCGCGTCCATCTTGTCCAGCAGGTGCTTCAGGAACGGCGGGTAGGCGGTGATGACGTAGTCGAAGCCGGGCCCGAAGTGCCGCAGCGTGTCGATGATCTTGTCGAGGTCGGGCCCGGTGTTCTTCACCATCGCGACGCGGGCCATCGCGATGCCGGTGTTGGTGCCGGTCGCCCACGCACCCATCGAGTAGGCGTTGATGACGAACCGCCGCTTCGACGGGAACACCAGCGTGGTGTAGCCGGCGAGGTTCTTGTGCACCGTCCCGAGCTCTTTCTTGCTGCGGATCCAGTTGTACGGCTGCCCGGACGACCCCGACGACTCGTCGACGACGCTGCCGGCGATCTCGATCCGGCCGTGCCAGCAGCGCTGCTCCTCCGGGTACGCCTTCACGTAGGTCAGCTTCGCGGTCGGCGGGTAGGACGTGAGGTCGAACCAGCGGAACCGCCAGTCGTTGCGGCGCAGGAAGTCGCCGTACGCCGGCACGTCGATCGCGGCGAACTGGCACGTCATCCACGCGTGCAGCCGGGCGAACCGGGCCATCCACGGCCGGTAGTTGCGGGCCATCAGCCGCCACACCGCCGGGTGCACCCGGTAGATCGCGTACAGCCAGGTCAGCCCGAAGCTGCTGATCCGAAGCACCCATTGCCGCACGAACGTCACGACCGTTCCCTTCCTCCCTGACCATCCACACGGACCGTCTACATCCTCGGCTGCCGGCCACCGTGGCGCCTGAGCCGTCCTACTCGCATCCGGGTAAGTATTGTTGCCGCATGGCCGGGACACTCATGACCGGAGCGACGATCTGGGCCGGCCCGACCTGCACCCCGCAGCCTGGCTGGCTGCTGGTCACCGGCGACCGGATCACCGCCACCGGAGCGCACGACACGCCGCCCCCGCCGGCGGACACCATGATCGACGTCGCAGGGTGTCACATTCTGCCCGGGTTCGTCGACACACACCTGCACGCCACCGTTGTCGGGTGGCAGACGCTCGGCGTCGACGGCTCCGCCTGGACCTCGCTGCCGGCGGCGCTCGCCGCGATCGGGGCGGCGGCCGCGGCCGACCCGCACGCGCCCTGGCTGCTGGTTTGGAACGCCCGGCCGTTCCGGTGGCCGCAGCGGCGCCTGCCGACCGCCGCCGAGTTCGACGCCGTCGCGCCCGGCCGTCAGATATTGGTCAGCGGCGTCGACGTCCACCGCGGCACCGTCTCCTCCCAGGCGATGCGGGCGCTCGGCATCACCACGCGGCGGGCCAAGGACGGCGACGTGAGCCTCGACCGCCGGGGCCGGCCGACCGGCGAGATCTGGGAGCAGGCCTACGGCGAGGCCCTCGCCCGCGCGCTCGCCTCCGCCCTTGGTGATCCGGTCGCGCTGACCCGCCTGGCCCTCGACCGGTGCGTGTCGCTGGGTATCACGCACGCGCACGAGGCGTACGTCCCGCCGCAGCACCACGAGCGGATGCTGGGCCTCGCGGCGGCCGGCTCGCCGCGGCTGTCGTGGGCGGTCGGTGCCGGCGAGGGGCTGCTCAGCCCCCTGGAAGGGCCGTCGGTCGCGCCGGACGGCGACTACGGGGCGAGCGGGCGCGAGGCGAAGCTGTTCCTCGACGGCGGCGACCGGTGCGCCGTCTGCATGCCGGCCCGCGCGCTCGGCCGGCTCACCTGGCAGGCCGTCAAGGAGACGGTCGCCGCCCGGCACCCGGGCCCGCTGCGCGACGCGATGCGCCGGCGGACCACCGTACAGCGGCGGATGCTGCGACTGGAGTACCTGCGGTACTCGGACCGGGAGCTCGCCGACCTGCTGTCCGCGTACCTGTCGGCGGGGCTGCGGCCACGGATGCACGCGCTCGGCAACCTCGCCGTGCGGCAGGCCGCGACCGCCCTGCGCGCCGTGGGAGCCCCCGCCGGCGCCGCCGTCATCGACCACCTGGTCCTCCTCGACCCGGCGGCCGTCGACCTGGTCGCGGCGAGCGGGGCGTGGGCGACGGTGCAGCCCGGCTTCCTCACCACGTTCGGCCCGCAGATCGTCGACGGCGGCACCGACCGCTTCCTGACGGTCGTCGGCGGGCGGTCGCTGCTGGACGCGGGCGTGCCGCTGACCCTCGCCTCCGACCACCCGGCGGGGCCGCTCGACCCGCTCGGCAACCTCAGGCTCGCGGTGCGGCGGCCGATCCAGCCGGCCCAGGCGCTGACCCCGTCGGAGGCGGTGCGGGCGCTGACGGTGACGGCGGCCGCGTCCCTCGGCGCGCCGGGCGCCGGCGGCCTCGCCGCGGGGGAGACCGCCGACCTGGCGATCTGCGACGGCGACCCGTTCGACCCCGCGACCCGCGTCACCCAGACCTGGATCTCCGGCCGCCGCGTTTGGCCCGCGGCCGCCACCGGGTAAGTTGCTCCGATCGACGGGTTCGCACTGGGAGACCACGGATTGACCGAGGCGCTGACGCCGCGCTGGCAGGAGGCCGACGAGGCGGTGCATTCGCTGGTCGCCGTCCTGGTGGCGGAGGCCGCCCGGACCGCGGACCGCAGCGCCCGGAAACGCCCCCGCGGCCGGACGCGGTCGAAGAGCACGCGCCGGCACATCGCCGAGGTCGTCCGCGCCCACAAGCTCGCGCCGGGGCTGCGGGTGGACCGGAACATGGTCGCGGCGCTGATGCTCGGCCACCGCGACCTCATCAGCAACCCGGTCCTCGTCGTGGCGGTCGCCCAGGCCTGCGGCATCATCACCGGCCGGAAGCTGGCGCCGAAGCGGGCCGCCCGGCTGCGGGCGGCCAGCGTCCGGGTCGGGAAGCTCATCGCCCGCGCGAACGCCGAGACGATCCGCGTGCCCGCACCCCGGCCCGCTCCGGTCCCGCCCGCCCCTCCGGTCCCGCCCGCCCCTTCGGTCCCGCTCACGCCTTCGGTCCCGCCGGCGTCCTCGGTCTCGCCGGCGCCTTCAGCTGAGGTTGCGCCTGCCCTCGACGTTTCGCCTGTACCTGACGCCGCCGTGCCCGTGCTGGGGGCGGCATCCGTTCCTGAGACCGCGCCCGTACCGCACGATGCGCCCGTGCCGCATGTCGTGCCGGTGCCGGAGGCCGTGCCCGTGCCCGTGCCCGGGGCCGCGCCGGTCAAGGTCAAGGTCGGGGCCCGGCCGTCCGCGAGGCGGGCGTCGCGAGCCGCGGCGAGGGCGGCGGCACGGAAGCGTCGCCACCGCCGCCAGCGGGCCCGGCGGCGGTGGCTCCTCGTGATCGCCGCGTTCCTGGTGCTGGTCGCGGCCGTCGTCGTCGGCCTGGCGTCATGAGGTTCACCCCACTCGCGTGGCCCGGGCTGCGCAACGCCCGGGACCTCGGCGGCCTGCCGACCGCGGACGGCGGGCAGGTCCGGCACGGCGCCGTGGTGCGCGCCGACTCGCCGCACCGGCTCACCCCCGACGGCGTGGCCGCGCTGCGGGCGCACGGCGTCACCCGCATCATCGACCTGCGCAGCGCCGACGAGGCGGAACTGCGGCCGAACGTCCTGGCCGCGGACCCGATGTACCGGCTGGTCCCGTTCACCGACCCCGACGACGACCCCGCCGACGAGCTGTCGGACCTGGCCGGCATCGACGAGCTGTACCGCTGCCGGATCGCGGGCGATGCCCGGCGCGTCACCACTGCGGTCGGCGCCGTCGCCGACGCCCCGCCCGGGGCGGTCCTCGTGCACTGCCAGGCGGGCCAGGACCGCACCGGCATGCTCGTCGCCCTGCTGCTCCGCGTCGCGGCCGTGCCCGACGACGTCATCGTCGCCGACTACACGTTCTCGTCGGTGTGCTGGGAGTCGCCGGGCGAGTGCGAGCCCGAGTCGATCCAGGCGGTGCTGGACCTCGTCGACGAGCGGTGGGGCGGCGCCGAGGGCTACCTCCTCGCCCACGGCCTGTCACCCGACCGTCTCGCCGCCCTCCGGGCCAGGCTCCGCGACTGACCCGCCGGCGGACCGGCGGCGGCGTGGGGGAGTGGGCGGCGTCGCGTCGGTGAGGTGGGCGAGGACCTTGTCGGCGATGCGGCCCAGCGCGGCGACGTCGGACTCGTCCAGGACGTCGATGAAGTGGCGGCGGACCGAGGCGACGTGGTGCACGGCGGCGGCCTGGACCGTGGCCCAGCCGTGGTCGGTGAGGATGACGGTGGCGCTGCGGCCGTCGGCGGTGGACGGGCCGCGGGCGACCAGGCCGCGCTGCTCCATGCGGGTGACCTGGTGGGACAGGCGGCTCGTCGACCAGCGGATCGAGGCGGCCAGCTCGCCGAGGGGGAGGCGCCGGTCGGGGGCGTCGGAGACCGCGGTCAGCACGTCGTAGTCGGCGTCGGACAGGCCCGAGTCGGCGCCGAGGTCGCGGGTCAGCTGGAGGTCGAGGAGGCCGCGCATGCGCCGGTACCCGCGCCAGGTGTGCATCTCGGCGTCGGTGAGCCAGCGCGGTTCCGTCATGGCGCCAAGCCTAGGTCATCTGCTTGACGTGTCAAACTCATCCGCGCTAGCGTGCATGACATGTCAAGCATCAGGGTTGGGGTCGACGTGCCCGCGTCGACGGCGGTGGACCCGGTCGCGGCGGCCCGCGCCGCCGAGGCGCTCGGGTTCGACTTCGTGTCCACGTCCGACCATCCGAGCGGCACCGATCCGAGCCACGAGAGCTGGACGATGCTCGCGTGGATGGCGGCGCACACCGAGCGGATCGGGGTCATGCCCAGGGTGCTCGGGGTGCCGTACCGACGGCCCGCCATGGTCGCCAAGATGGCCGAGACCCTCGACCGGCTCAGCGGCGGCCGGCTGATCCTGGGGCTCGGCGGCGGCTCGTCCGACGAGGAGTTCCGCGCGTTCGGCATCGACGTGCCGTCGCCACGCGACAAGGTCGACGGCCTCGCCGAGGCGATCGAGATCATCCGCGGCCTCTGGACCGGCCCCGCCACCACGTACACCGGCCGCATCCACCACGTCGCCGCCGCGCCGATGGAGCCGAAGCCGGACCGCCGGATCCCGATCTGGCTCGGGACGTTCGGGCCGCGCGCCCTCGACGTGACGGGACGGCTGGCCGACGGTTGGATGCCGTCGCTGGGGTACGCGTCCCTCGAGGCGCTCCCCGCGATGCGCGACCGGGTCCTGGCCGCGGCGGACCGGGCGGGGCGCTCGCCCGAGGACATCACCTGCGCCCTCAACGTCGAGGTGCGGGCCGGCGACGACACGGCGGACCGGCTGCGGGCGCTCGTCGCGATGGGCTTCACGGTGCTCAACCTGAAGGTGCCCGGCCCGGGCCGGGACGAGCAGGTGGAGCGCCTCGCCCTCGAGGTGCTGCCGCAGCTGCGCTAGCGGCGCAGGTCGTGGCGGCGGTGGGTGGCCTTCGACACGAGCGACGACGGCATGAGGCGGCGCAGCGGGAAGACGACCGGGGCGTTGCTGCCGACGGCGTAGAACGCCCTCGGCCGCGATGCCTCGACGGCCTTGACGATGGTGGCGGCGACCTGCGCGGCCGGCGCGCCCTTGCGCTCGTTGCGGTCGAGGGCGGCCAGCATCCGCTCGAAGTCCGCGCGGTGCGGGGAGTCGTCCGCGACGTACTTCGTGCGGCGCTCGCTGATGCCGGTGCTGATCGAGCCGGGCTCGACGGTCGTCAGCCAGACGTCGAACGGCGAGTACTCGTGCCGCGCCCCCTCCGCGAAGCCCTTCAGGGCGGCCTTCGACGCGACGTACGACGACCGGTACGCCAGCGGGAAGGACGCGAGCATCGACCCGACCATCACGACCCGGCCGTACCGGCGCGCCCGCATGCCGGGCAGGAGCAGCTGGGCGAGCCGGACGGGCCCGAGGACGTTGACCTGGAACAGCCGGCGCAGCGCGTCGCCGGGGAGGTCCTCGAACGGGCCGTTCTGACTCTCCCCGGCGTTGTTGACCAGCACGTCGACCTGGCCGGCGGCCGCGGCGAGGGCCTCGATCGACGCGTCGTCCTCGAGGTCGAGCGGCAGGAGCTCGACGCCCTCGGGCGGGTCCTGCACGGACGCGGGGTGGCGGCTGGTGCCTATGACTCGGTAGCCGCGCGCGGCGAGGGCGGCGGCGGTCGCCTTGCCGATGCCCGACGATGCCCCGGTGACCAGCGCGGTGCGATGCATCGCTGCACCATATCGCCGTCAGGCGGCGAGGGCGATCTCGGCCGCGACCCGGTCCGGCTCGTCCAGGGGCAGGAACGTGCGACCGCCCGGGACCTCGACGAGGGCGGCGTCGGGGAACGCGTCGCGCAGCCGCCGGGCGAGGCTCAGCTTGAAGAACAGGTCGGCGTCACCCCAGACGAGGCGGACCGGCTTCGTGAAGGTGTGCAGCCGGGTCGAGACGTCGAGCAGCTCCGCGGGCGAGATCCCGCGCAGGAACGCGGCGGTGTCGCGACGGATCGCCGCGTCGGCGCGCAGCGGCGCGACCCAGCGGGCGGTCAGGGCGGCGTCGAGGGGGTCCCGGGCCAGCCCGCCGTAGCCGGCGATGGAGTGGCGCAGGGCCTTCGCCCGTACCGACGCCGCCAACATGCGCAGCCGAGCGGGCCGCCGACCGGCCTTCACGAGCAGGCCGATGGGCGCCGGGGGGAACTGGTCGAACGCGTCGCAGTTGGTCAGGACCAGCCGCCCGATGCGCTCGTGCCCGGCGTCGATGAGGAACTGGCAGATCGCGCCACCGGTGTCGTTGCCGACGAGCGTGACACCGGTGAGGTCGAGCGCGGCGATGAAGTCGCCGAGGAGCGCCGCGATGCCCCGGGGGCTGAGGTCGGTCCCGGGCGGCCACGGCACGCGGTGCGATCCGAGCGGCAGGTCCGGCGCGTAGCTGCGGATGCCGCGGGCGGCGAGCGCGTCGGCGGTGCGGGTCCACAGTTCGGCGTTGACGAGCAGGCCGTGGACGAGCACGACCGGCGGCAGCGCGCTGTCCTCCGGGCCGGTCACGCGGTATTCGATGCGCCCCTGCGGGATGTCGACGGCGGGCACGGCGCCTCCTCGCGATATGTTCAGTGCATGGCACAAGAAACATACGTACTGTCTGTATGAAAAGCAACCGCCGAACCCAGGAGCAGCGTTCGGAGGCGACCCGGGCCGCCCTCATCCAGGCGGCCAGGCCGCTCTTCGCCGCGTCCGGCTTCGCCGCCGTGGGCACCGAGGCGATCGTCCGCGCCGCCGGCGTCACGCGCGGCGCGATGTACCACCAGTTCGCCGACAAGACCGACCTCTTCGCCGCGGTGTTCGAGGCGGTCGAGGCGGACCTGACCCGCCGGATCGACGACGCGGTGGGCGGCAGCGGGCTGACCGACCCGATCGCCCTCATGCGCCTCGGCGCGGCGACCTGGCTGGACGCGTGCGCCGAGCCGGAGGTGCAGCGCATCGTGCTGATCGAGGCGCCGTCGGTCCTCGGCTGGGTCCGCTGGCGGGAGATCAGCCTCCGGTACGGCATGGGCCTCGTGCAGAGCCTGGTCAGCTACGCGATCTCGGTCGGGCGGATCGCCGAGCAGCCACCGGAGCCGCTGTCGCACGTGCTCATCGGCGCCATCGACGAGGCGGCGCTCTACCTGTCGCAGGCCGAAGACCCGGTGCGGGCCCGCGCGGACATCGGCGCGGTCCTCGACCGCCTCATCGACTCCCTGGCGGTGTGACGTGACCACCAACCCGACCTCCTATCAGGAGCTCGGCGAGGCCGCCTGGGCGTGGACGCTCGCCCAGGTCGGCGCCGACGACGACGGCCCGGTGCTGCCCGGGCCGGACCGCGACCGCGAGACGGTGTACGCGGGCGTGCCCGGGCTGGCGCCGGTCCTCGCCGAGCTGCGCCTGCACCGTCCGCTGACCGGCGCCGAGGCGGCGCTCGCGGACGGGATCGTCGCGCGCGTGACGGCGGGCGTCCCGGACCGGGTCGAGCCGTCGCTGTACGACGGCCTCGCCGGCGACGTCACCGTGCTGCGCCTGCTCGCGCCCGGCGCGGAGCGGATCGCGCTGGAACGGCTCGCGCACCTGAGCACCCCGGACGGGTGGGAGACGACGTTCGACATCAGGCCCGGCAGCCGCGCGCCGCTCACCGACGTCGTCATGGGCACCGCCGGGATCGTGCACGCCGCCGTGTGGGCCGGCGGCGACCTCGCCGCCGGCACCATGACCACGGGCGGCGAGGCCCTGTTGCGGGCCGCGGAGCCGACGGCGCACGGGCTCGACTGGCGGATGTGGCCGGGGTACCGCTCCAGCACCCCGAACTTCTCGCACGGCACCGCCGGCGTCGCCGCCGCCCTCGCGGTGGCCGGCCGGGCGCTGGACCGGGCCGACTTCGTCGACGCGGCGCGGCGCGGCGGCGAGCACCTGGCCGCGATCGCGGACCTGTCCGGCGACGGGTTCGCCGTCGAGCACACGATCCCGCGGTCGCAGCGGGAGGTGGAGCCCGTCACGTACAACTGGTGCCACGGCCCGGCGGGCACCTCACAGCTCTTCCCGGCCCTCGCCCTCGCCGGCCTGTCCGAGGTCGCCGGCTTCCCGGTCGGCGACCTGCGCCGCCGCTGCCTGCACTCCGTCCTCACCTCCGGCGTCCCGGCCCGCCTGCGCCCCGGCTTCTGGGACAACGACGGCCGCTGCTGCGGCACCGCCGGCGTCGGCGACATCCTCCTCGACGCCGCCCAGTCCACTTCGGACGCTGCGCTGCTCGCCGCGGCCCGCACGATGGCCGACGCGTTGGTGGAGCGCGCGCTGTTCGACGAGGCGGGCGCGCACTGGCGGTTCGTCGAGCACCGCCAGGACCCGCCGCTGCTACCGCCGAACGCCACCTGGATGCAGGGCTCGGCCGGCATCGCCGCGTTCCTGCTCCGCCTCGCCCGCGTCGACCGCGACGGCCTCACCGCCCCCGTCGTCGACCGCCCCGACCAGTGGTGGACCGTCCCGCCGGCGGTGCGGACGAACGCCGCCGATGCCACAGGAGCGGGCTGACGGGTCGGGCGCCGGGCTCGTACGCTGGGCGCCGTGAAGGCAGTCGTCGTGGTGGCCGCGCTGGTGCTCGCGGGGTGTAGCGCGGCACCGCCACCCGCGACCGCCCCGTCCCCGTCGCTGTCCCAGTCGCCGTCTGGGTCGCCGACGGCGTCCGCGGCGCCGGTGGAGCTGACGCTCGCGTTCGGTGGGGACGTGCACTTCACCGAGCGGACCGCCGGGCTGCTGAAGGACCCGGCGACCGCGGTCGGGCCGATGGCCGAGGTGCTGTCGGCGGCCGACCTCGCCGTGGTCAACCTCGAAACGGCGGTCACCACGCGGGGGACGCCGGAGCCGAAGGAGTTCCACTTCAGGGCGCCCGTCACGGCGTACGACGCGGTCAAGGCAGCCGGGATCGACGCCGTCTCGGTCGCGAACAACCACGCGCTCGACTACGGCCGGGTCGGGTTCGCCGACACGCTGGACGGCGCGGCCGCGAAGGGGATGCCGGTGTTCGGGGGCGGGCGGACGATCGACGAGGCGTACGCGCCGCTCATCCTGACGGCGCGCAGGGTGCGGGTGGCGATCGTCGGCTTCAGCCAGATCCACACCCTCGCGGAGAGCTGGAAGGCCGGGCCCGCGACGCCCGGGATCGCCCTCGCGTGGGACGTGCCGCGAGCCGTCGCCGCGGTGAAGGCCGCGCGCGAGCGGGCCGACGTCGTGGTCGTGTTCAACCACTGGGGCACGGAGCGCGAGTCGTGCCCGAACGACAACCAGAAGACCTTCGCCGCAGCGCTCGCCGAGGCCGGCGCCGACATGATCATCGGGGCGCACGCGCACGTGCTGCAGGGCGACGGGTGGCTCGGGCGGACCTACGTCGCCTACGGGCTCGGCAACTTCGTCTGGTACGTGGGGTCCGCCGACACCGGGGTGCTCAAGGTGCGGGTGCGTGGCCGGGACGTGGTCGGGGCGGAGCTGGTCCCGGCCGTCGTCTCCGGCACGGGGCAGCCGAAGGCGCTCACCGGTACATCGGCCGCCGTCGCGACCAAGCGCTTCACCGACCTGCGGCGCTGCACCGGGCTGGCGCCCGCCCCGCCCGCGGCCTGAACGACGACCGGGGCGGGCACCAGGGTTTACACCGCTGCGTTCGCGCTGACGAGGAAGCCGGTGTTCACCAGGGCGCCGCCGCTGTTGTAGCAGGCGACGTCGCGCACGATCGTGTCCGTGGCGCTGTGCACCCACGGCGCGAGCAGGTTGCAGAACTCCGACGAGCTGCCGGACGCGGTCACCTGGACGGTGTCCGGCAGTCCGACCAGCCGCGGGAACGTGACGAGCGACAGCCCGACGCCGCCGCTCAGGAGCGTGTTGACGCCGAAGCCGGCCTGCGAGTTGAAGTTCGTCGACGGCGGGCCGACCGGCGGGCGGAACCACAGGTAGCCGAAGTAGCGCGGCGGCCAGCCCGCGCCCCACAGCGACTGGTTGTACTGGTAGGACAGCGTGAACCGGGTCTTGAACGGCGCGCCGGTCGACGTGAAGCAGGCGACGTACGCGACCTGGCCGGCGGGGCTCGACGTCCAGTTGCGCACCTTGCACCGCGCCGGGGTGCTGTTGACGGCCGTCACCTGCAGGCTGCCGTCGATCGGGCCGGCGGTGCTGAGGCCGGGCAGCTTGACCTCGTAGACGCCGCCGAGCGGGGTGACGCCGTTGACGGCGCCGGAGGAGTTGAACTGGTCGACCATGGTGCCGGTCGCGTCGTTCCAGTCCACGTAGCCGAACCGGCCGTTGATCGCGCTGCTGATGGGGGCGGAGCTGCTGTCGAACAGGGCGGTGAAGGCCGTCGCCACGAGCAGGCCGCCGGGCTGGGAGCACTGCACGACGACGATCTCGTCGGTGCCGGACGGGCCCCACTTGACCGCCTGGCAGAAGCGCGGCCCGGAGTTGATCGCGGTGACGTGCACGACGCCGCCCTTGGCGGCCTGACCCGGGAACTTGATCGTGTAGATGCCGGCCGGACCGGGGGAGACGCTGGTCGCCGCCGGCCAGGTGCCCGACGGGACGGTGGCGGCGCCGTTCCACAGCACGAACCCGACCGCGTCGGGCAGTGCCGCGGCGGCGGGCGAAGCGGTGCCGAAGGCGGCGGCGAGCGTGGTGACCAGGGCGATGAGCAGGGCGGGAAGCTTCCTGCGCATGTGGACCCTCCTCCTGGCGGAAAGGAGTGGACAGGACACCGCGAACGCAATCACATCTATCAATATCTTGGGAGTGATCAGACGCTATACCGACAGTGCCGTTCCGGCGGCTCCGACCCGACCCGAGGAGCCGGGTCGCGGCCCGTGGGGGCACGATGGTGGCCATGGACCTTGGGGGCGTGGGGCCGGCGTATGAGACGACGGACCAGCTGGCGGTGCGCCGCGCCAACCTGAGCCGGACGCTGCGCCACATCCGCGCCAACGGGCCGAGGTCGCGGGCGGCGATCGCCGCGGCCACCGGGCTGCACAAGACGACCGTGTCGAGCCTCGTGGAGGAGCTGCTCAGCCGGCGGCTGGTGCGCGAGACCGGGCTCGAACGCTCGGGCACCGCCGGCCGGCCGGGCCGGGTGGTGGCGCTGTCACCGGAGCTCGGCGCGGTCGGCATCGAGATCAACGTCGACTACCTCGCGGTCCACGCCTGCGACCTCACCGGCCGGACCCTCGTCGAGCGGCGGGTCGGGTTCGACGCGCGGCGCCGCGACGTCGAGGGGTGCCTGGACGACCTGGCGGCGGCGGCCGACCGTACCCTGGCCGAGCTCGCCGACCACGGCGTGACCCCGGTCGGCCTGACCGTCGCGGTCCCCGGCCTGGTCGACGTCGCGCGCGGCGTGGTGGTCGTGGCGCCGAACCTCGGCTGGCACGACGTGCCCGTGGTGTCCCGGCTCGCCGCCGGCCTCGACCCCGCGCTGCAGGTGGGGGTCGACAACGACGCGAACCTGGCGGCCCTGGCCGAGTTCACGTGGGGGGTCGCCGCCGGCACCGCCGACCTCGTCTACCTGACCGGCTCGGTCGGCGTCGGCGGCGGCGCGATCGTCGACGGCCGGCTGCTGCGCGGCGCGGACGGGTTCTCCGGCGAGATCGGCCACCTGCCCGTCGAGCCCGTCGGCGACCCGTGCGGCTGCGGCCGGACCGGCTGCTGGGAGACCAAGGTCGGCCTCGCCGAGCTGGTCCGCCGGATCACGCCCGAGTTCGCGTACGGCCTCGGCGACGGCCCCGTCCCCGACCCGCGCGAACGCATCGCCGAGGTGCGCCGCCGGCTCGACGCCCGCGACCCGGCGGCCCTGGAGGCGGTCGCCGGGATCGGCCGCTGGCTCGGCCACGGCGGCGCAATCCTGGTCAACCTGTTCAACCCGCGGGTGGTCGTGCTCGGCGGCTACTTCGCCGACCTGGCCGACCACCTGATCCCCGCCGCGCAGGCCCAGCTCACCCGCCTCGCCATGGCCTCCCCGGCCGCCCGCTGCCACTTCGTCGCGTCCAACCTCGGCTTCACCGCCGCCGCCCGCGGCGGCGCCGGCGCCGTCATCGAGCGAATGATCGAAGCCCCCAGTTGAGCCGTTCGTCGGTCCTCCGCCGGCGCGGCCTGCTGGCACACTGTCCGGATGACGGACCTCTCCGGCGGCCAGGGCGTCCTGAGCGGCAACCACCACGTCCAGTGGAACGTCTGGTTCGGCGGCCGGCGCATCGACGCGGCGATGCTGGAGGCGCTGTCCGCGACGGCGGCCGCGGATCTGGTCGCCAAGCTGCCGCAGTCCGAAGCGGCGCAGGCACTCGCCGCGATGCGGGTCCCGCCCGCCGCCAAGGCGGCGTGGGTCCTGCTCCACCGGGACGAAGCGTTGGCGGTGTCGCTGCTGGGCACCATGAACCCGGACCATTCGCGGTCCGTCGTCGCCGAGCTGACCGCCACGTTCGACTGGCTCGAAGGGCTGCCGGACGCCGCCGCCGCGATCGAACAGGTCGACGTCGTGCACGCGACCGCGCTCGGCGCCTCTGCGGGTCCCCTGACCCCTGTCTCCTCGTGGGCCATCCACGGTTTCCGCCGCCGGTACGAGCACGGCGAGATCCGCTGGAGTCCGAAGGGCAGCGCGCAGATCATTCCGGCGTCGTACCTGGCGCTCCACGAAGACCGGCTCGGGTTCCCTCTGTCGCCGGTCACGCCCGCGAAGGTTCCGGACGGATCCGTGACGACGGGCGAATTCCAGCGCTACCAGGGCGGCATCGTGGTCTCCAGCGCCGCACACGGCACGCACGCCGTGTGGGGCGGCATCGGTGAGCACTACGACCAGGTCGGCGGCACCGCGAGCCGGCTCGGGTTCCCGGTCTCGGGCGAGGCGACGGCCGGTCCGTCCCGGGCGGGCGGCGGCATCACCGGCTGGTGTCAGCGGTTCGAGGGCGGCGCCGTCTACTGGTCGGAGCGGACCGGCGCCGTCGAGGTCCGCCCCGACATCGGCGGATACCACGACGGTCGCGGTGGTGTCACCGGCGCGCTCGGGTTCCCGGCCGGCGCCACGTTGGCGGCGGGGGCGTCGCCCTTCGGGACCACCGGCGAGTTCCAGCGGTTCGAGGGCACGTACGACTATCCGAGCGAGATCCTCGACCGCTGGACCCCCGAGGAAGGCGTCGGCGGGTGCACCGTCTACGTCAGCGAGCACGGCATCCACGCCGTCGGGGCCGGGATCGGCGAGCTGTACGAGGGGATCAACGGCACCTCCAGCTGGCTGGGCTTCCCGACGTCCGGCGAGATCGACGCCCGGGCGGAGCCGGACGAGGAGTGGTGCTGCTACGCCACGTTCGAGGGCGGGGCGATCTACTGGAAGGACGCCCACGGCGCTGTCGCGGTGTCGAGGGTCGTGGCGGACCTGCTGGCGGGTGATGCCGGACTGACCCGGAGGCTCGGCTTCCCGGTCACCGCCGAGCGGCCGATGCTGCACGACGTCGACGACGGGGTGCAGTACTTCGAGCACGGGGTGGTGACGGTCCGGGACGGTGTCGCCGAGGCGTGGGTCCGGCCCTAAGGGGGCGGGTCGAGGCCGAGGTTGCGGTACCAGACGCCGCCCGCGGGCCGGGTCGTGAAGGCGGTTGCGGCGACGGTGTTGCCTTCGAGGTCGTTGTCGTGGACGCGGGGTGACGTGCAGGTGCCGTGGGCGGTGGTGCGCAGGCCGTGCGTCTGGGTGCGGTGCCCGCCGCGGTCCCACACCCGGTTGTCCCGGATCGTCGGCGTGTCGGTGCGGGCCCCGAGGGTGATGCCGGCCCGCACCGGCGGCGCGTCCGGCAGCCGGTACGCGGTGCCCTGCCGCGGCGTGCCCTCCGGCCAGGCGGTGGCCGCGCCTGGGCGGACCGGCGCGAGGACGAGCTCGGTCGCGGTGTTGGCCACGACCACGGCCCGTTGCGAGCCCGCGGCGACCATCTTGCCGGCCTGCCCGTCCGGGACCCAGCCGGCCGACGCGTCGCGTACCGACAGCCGCTCGTACACGACGGATGAGCCGCCGCCGGTGGACGCGGGCGACATCTGGCGGCCGTTGCCGCGGACCCGGTTCCCGGCGATGCAGGCGTCCACGACGGGGGAGTCGACGAACACGCCGTCGAGGGCGTTGCCCCAGATGTCGTTGCCGGTGACGGTGATGTCCGCGCACGAGTCGTCGGCGTCGCCGGGCAGAGGGGGGACGCCGCGGACCGACGGTCCGAGGTTGTGCTGCCAGTAGCCGTAGCGGCCGTTGCGACTGATGCGGTTGCCTTCCACGGTGTACGGGCCGGGCGTGTTGCCGATCGCGACGCCGTCCCACACGTTGCCGTCGATGACGCAGCCGGTGGCGATGCCGCCGCGTCCGGCGACGGACGACGTGCCGAGCGCCGACACGTCGAAGCCCGCCTGATGGTTGCCGGTCATCGTGCACGCCGAGACGACGAGCCCGTCGGCGCCCCAGTCGGAGATGCCGAAGCGGTTGCCTTCCGCGTGGCAGCCGACGACGCGGATGCCGCGCGGCGGGGTCCAGTGCCACTTCTGCAGCTCGAAGAAGATGCCGCTGGTGCCGTTGCCGACGGTCGTGCACGCGGTGACGGCGAGCCGCTCGGTGTCGCCCCAGCCGCCGATCCCGATGCCGATGCCGGCGCCGCCTTCCTCCTCGCCGTTGTTCAGCCGGCCGCAGCGCACGGCGCGGACGGCGTCCACGACGGTGTCCTGCAGGAAGTCGCAGCCGAACCCGGTCGCGCCGGTGTCGTGGATGTACAGGTCGTGGAATCGGCTCCGCAGCACGTACTGCAGGAACAGCCCCTTGGCGGCCACGTCGTAGGCGGGCAGGCTGACGCCCGAGCCGTCGATCTCGAAGTGCGCGAAGGTGCAGTCGGCGAGGTGGTTGTCGCGGCCCGCGCCGTGCTCCCGGGTGGTGAAGACGGCGAGTGGGGTCGGCCCCGCCGGCCGGGACGGGTTGGCCAGCAGGAACCGGGTGGCGCCCGGCCCCGCACCGATGAGCGACACGCCGCTGCGCCACCTGATGCCTTCGTCATGGATGGCGTACGCCCCTGCCGGGCAGACGATGGTGCGGGGCTGGCCGTCCTCGGCGTAGGCGGCGCCGAGGCTGTCGACGAGCGCGGCGAGCGCCGGCCGGTCGTCGGTGGTCCCGTCCCCGGCGAGTCCGTGCGCCCTGGCGTCGGCGACGAGCGGTTCGGCGATCCGTGTCACCGCGGTCGCCTACCCACCTGACCGTGCGCAAACGTGGTCGGCCCACCCAGGCGTGAGCGGCACCGCAACGGGCATGGAGTGAGGGCATCGCGGCGGGCAGGAGTGGGCATGAGTGGGGCGAAGGGTGGGCTCATCCGCCGGATGGTGCTGGCGACGTGCGTGCTGGTGGTGTTCGTCGGCGGAGCGTTCGCGACGCTGCTGGTGTCGATCAGCGAGAACCGGGAGACGGCCCGCCTGTCCCAGCGCTCGCACGCGCTGTTCGCCGCCGCCGACCAGGTGAACCGGCACACCATCGAGCTCCGCGCGGCCCAGGAGTCCTACGCGCTGTCCGGCGACAAGGAGTTCCTCACCAGGTGGCAGACGGCGCACACTGCCCTGGTCGAGTCGAACCAGCACCTCGAGGCCCTCGCCACCACCGACAGCCAGCGGCAGCAGACGGCGCAGATCGCGCAGACCAGCACGGCGTTCGCCGACGAGGTCTCGCGGCCCGCGGTGGAGGCGGCGCAGCGCGGCGACGCCGGCGCCAAGTCGGCATCGGTGCTGCTGGAAGGGGACCGCCGCATCGACCAGCTGCACGCCGACCTCAGCGTGCTGCGGTCGACGGAGCGGGACGTCATCCAGGCCCGCGACACGGAGACCGCGGCGACGGCCAACCGGGAGATGATCGCGATCATCGCGGGGATCGCCGGGTCGGCGCTCGCCATCGCGCTCGTCGGCGGCTACCAGACCCGCCTGCTGGTGCAGCCGATCCGCCGGGCCGCCGCGATGGCCGACCGGCTCGCCGGCGGCGCCCTGGGCACCCGCATGCCGGAGACCGGCAAGGCGGAGATCGGCCGGCTGGAGCGGTCGTTCAACGTGATGGCGGCGGCGCTGCAGCACAGCGTCGGGACGCAGTCTGCGCTGCGGCGGGTCGCCACCCTCGTCGCCCACGGCGGCACCCCGGGTGAGGTGCTGGCGGCGGTCGTGGAGGAGCTGGGGCGGCTCGTCGGCACGGGTGCGGCGCGGATCGTGCGGTTCGAGGCCGACGGCACCGCGACCGTCGTCGCGGCCTGGGGGGCTCCGGACCCGGAGATGCCGGTCGGCGCGCGCGTGTCCCTGGGCGATGACACCGCCACCGGCATCGTCCAACGCACCGGGCAGACCGCCCGGATGGGCAACTTCGACGGGGCGACAGCGCTGGTCGCCATCCACGCGCGGGAGCTCGGCGCGCACGCGTCCGTCAGCGCCCCTATCAGCGTGGCCGGCCGCCTCTGGGGCGCGGTGACGGTGTTCGCGATGGGGGATCAGCCGATGCCGCCGGACGCCGAGGAACGCCTCACGGCGGCCACCGACCTCATCGGCACCGCCGTCGCCAACGCCCAGGCCCACGACGACCTCGCCGCGTCGCGGACCCGGGTGGTGCTCGCCACCGACGAGGCCCGCCGGCGCATCGAACGCGACCTGCACGACGGTGTCCAGCAGCGGCTGCTGTCGCTCGGCCTCGACGTCCGCCGGATCCAGCACACCGTGTCGGCGCGGCAGCCGGAGCTGCGCGCGGAGCTGTCGGAGGTGGTGGACGGGATCAACGGCACCGTCGACGACGTGCGGGAGATCTCGCGGGGCGTGCACCCGGCGATCCTGACCGAGGGCGGCCTGAAGCCGGCGCTGAAGGTGCTCGCCCGGCGGTCGGCGGTCTCCGTGGACGTCCACTTCGACCTGGCGGACCGGCTGCCCGGGCCGGTCGAGGTCGCGGCGTACTACGTGGTCGCCGAGGCCCTCGCCAACGCCGCGAAGCACGCGCGCGCCACCCGTATCGAGGTGCGCGGGGCGGTGCGGGACGGCCGGCTCGACGTGTCCGTCCACGACGACGGCGTCGGCGGCGCGGACCCGGGCCGCGGATCGGGGCTCGTCGGGCTCGCCGACCGGGTCGAGGCGCTCGGCGGCACGATCCGGGTCGACAGCCCCGCGGGCCGCGGCACCCATTTGCGGGTACAGCTGCCGCTTTTGCACACCTGAACGCTTCTTAACCCCTTTCGTGCACCCCTTTCCCGCTCCCTCGATCATTGCCGACTGTCAATATCAACGCCGTGACGGCAATGACGCTCACGTATGCTTCGGGCTGTTCGGGCCACGCGTCCCTCACCCGACCGGGGAGCAACAGCCGATGAGTCAGGTCCTCCGCCGTAACGCGGCGTTTCTCGTCCTGGTGGCGCTCGCCGCCGCCAGCGCCGCCGTGGTGTGGTTCGTCCTGCCGCACGACCGCGAGGTCAAGTCCCTCGGGATCTTCCTGTTCAAGCTGCTGCCGTTCGTGTTCGCCGCGGAGGCGATCGCCCGCCTCGACGTCGAGCTGGCCCGGCGGCTGCACCTGGTGCGGATCCTGATCCCGGCCGCGTTCTGCGTGTTCTTCCTGTACTTCGTGCCGAAGATCTTCTTCTACCTGGACGATTTCCCGACCGTCTATTACCACATTCTCGTGCTGACCCCGATCGTCATCATGTCGCTCACCCTCGCGTACCGGCTCGGCGGCGGCACACCCGGCAACGTCCGCCGGATCGCCTACGCGATGCTGCTCATCATGGTCTCCGGCCTGGAGGACCTGGCGTTCCTGACGGTCAACGACCACACCGACCCGCAGTGGGCGACCATCCCCGACGTGTGGACCTGGGCGTCGCACATGACGGTGTTCCTCGGCCACCCGCCGACCAAGTACGAGGCGTACGCCTTCATCGCCGTCCACGTCGTCCTCGTCATCTTCGTGCTGACCGCGCCCGACCGGTGGTTCCGCCTCGGCCGGGCGAAGGGCGACGCGCAGGCGCCGGCGGCGACGCAGTCCACCAGCGTGTGAGGAGACGGGCCATGCCGACAGCGACGTCGCTGGTCACCGGGGGCGCCGGGTTCATCGGCGCGAACGTGGCCCGTTGCCTGCTCGCCGGTGGTCACCGCGTCGTCGTCCTCGACGACCTCAGCGGCGGATCGCCGTACAACGTCCCCGACGGCGCCGTGTTCCGGCGCGGCAGCGTCTGCGACCCGGCCGTCGTCGACGCGCTCTTCGCCGAGTTCGGGTTCGACTACGTGTTCCACTTCGCCGCGTACGCCGCCGAAGGGCTCAGCCACTTCATCAAACGGTTCAACTACACCAACAACGTCCTCGGCAGCGTCACCCTCATCAACGCCGCCGTCAACGCGGGCACCGTCCGCTGCTTCGTGTTCACCTCGTCGATCGCCGTCTACGGCAGCAACCAGGTGCCGATGAGCGAGGAGCTGGTGCCGGCGCCGGAGGACCCGTACGGCATCGCGAAGCTCGCCGTCGAGCAGGAGCTGCGGGTCACCCACGACATGTTCGGGCTGCCGTACGTCATCTTCCGGCCGCACAACGTCTACGGCGAACACCAGAACATCGGCGACCGGTACCGCAACGTCATCGGCATCTTCATGAACCAGGCGCTGCGGGGCGAGCCGTTCACCGTGTTCGGCGACGGCGAGCAGGTCCGCGCCTTCACCCATATCAGCGACGTCGCGCCGGTCGTCGCCCGGTCCGTGACCACCCCGGCCGCCTACAACGAGACGTTCAACATCGGCGGCGACAGCGTGTACTCGCTCAACGCGCTCGCCCGCGCCACCGCCGCCGCGATGGGGGTGCCGCTGCGGGTCACGCACCTGCCCGCCCGCAACGAGGTCCGGCACGCGTACGCCGACCACACCAAGGTGCGCAAGTGCTTCGGCCTGGACGAGGGTGAGGTGCCCCTCGAGGCCGGACTCGCGACCATGGCGGCCTGGGTGCGCGGGCAGGGGCCGCGCGAGCCGTCGGTGTTCGACGCGATCGAGGTGCGGCGCAACCTGCCGCCGTCATGGCGGGCCGTGCTGCGCGACTGAGGTCATTGTCCGAGGTGTACGGGGAGGTCGCATGCGTGAGATCCCACGGCAACGGGCCGGCGAGCCGGCGCCCGCTTCGCTGACCGCGTTCATCCCGTGCTTCAACGAGGAGGGGCAGGTCGACGAGGTCCACGCGACCATCGACGCCGAACTGTCCGGCTACCCCGGGCTGGAGATCCTGTTCGTCGACGACGGCTCCACCGACGGCACCCTCGCCAAGGTGAAGGCCCTCGCCGCCCGGGACCCGAGGGTGCGGTACGTGTCGTTCTCCCGCAACTTCGGCCTGGAGGCCGCGCACGGCGCCGGGTTCCGCTACGCCGGCGGTGAATGGGTCGTGCAGCTCGACGCCGACCTGCAGTCACCGCCGGCCGAGGCGCCGAAGCTCATCGCGAAGGCCCTCGAAGGCTACGACGTGGTGTACGGGATCCGCCGCGAACGCCACGACCCGCTCTTCCGCCGCCTCGGGTCCGCGGCGCAGCAGCGCCTCGCGCAGCGGCTCTTCGGCGTCGACCTCGTCTACGGCTCGTCGGTGTTCCGGGTCGTGCGCGCCGCCGTCGCCCGCCGCGCCGTCGACCTGCGGCTCGCCACCCCGTACTTCGTCGCGACGATGCCGCTGCTCGGGGCCCGCTGGGCGACCGTCGACGTCGCGCACCGGCAGCGGCAGGACGGCGGGTCGCGGTGGGCGGTGTGGCGGTTGTTCTCGCACAGCGCCGAGCTGTTCTTCGGCTTCTCGCTGCGGCCCCTGGTCTGGCTGTACGCGGCGGTCGCCTGCGCGGTGCCGGTCGTGATCGCCGCGGGGCGGCCGGGCGTGGTGGCCGGGGAGGTGGTGCTGCTCGCCGCCGTCGGGATCCTCGCCGCCTACGTGCACCGTCTCGTGCGCGGCTCGGTGCGGCCCAGGCTGTACTACGTGCGGGAGGCCAACGTTCCCATCGATCCGGGGGACATGCTGTACGCGGCACCCCCGGCGGCTGCCGTCTCCGGCCGCTTCATCGAGAGGGAGGCCGCCTCCGGCCGTCTCGCGGAGACGGAGGCCGCGCGATGATGCTCATCCTGGGGGCGAGCGAGGACCAGCTGCCCGTCTACCTCGAGGCCCGCCGCCGCGGCATCCCCACCATCGGTGTCGACATGCGCACCGACCGGCCCGCGTACCCGTACGCCGACGTGTGGCTGCCGGTCAGCATCAAGGACCACGAGGGGATCGTCGCCGCGCTCGACGGGCGCCGCCCGACCGCCGTGGTCGCCGCGGCGAGCGAGGCCGGCCTGTGGACCTGGCACGAGCTCAGCCACCGCTACCGCCTGCCGTTCCGGTTCCCCGCCGCCGCGGCCCGCGCGTCGCTGGACAAGGCCGCCTTCCATGACGTCGTGCGGGCGACCGGCGTCCCCGGGTACCACTGGCGGCGCAGCGCCGACCGGGCCGTCCTGGCCGCCGCCGCGCACGACATCGGCTTCCCTGTTGTCGTCAAGCCGCCGGACACGTCCGGCAGCAAGGGCATCACCCTCGTCTCGCAGGCTTCGGAGCTGCCCGGCGCGTTCGACTACGCCGCCCGCTTCACCACGCCCGGCGGGCCGCTGCTCGTCGAGGAGTTCGTGTCGGGCCGCAACCTCACCGTCGACGTGTTCATGCGGGCCGGACGGGTCGCGTTCGCCGGCATCACCGAGAAGCGGATGGTGCCCGGCCCGCGCTTCGTCATCGGCGGGCACGCCGCCCCCGCCACCATCGGCCTGGCCGTCCGCGGCCGGCTCGTCACCGCGGCCGGCCGGCTGTGCCGCGCGATCGACCTGTTCGACGGCCCCGCCAACTTCGATGTCATCCTCCGCGCCGACGGCTCGTTCGCCGTCCTGGAAGCCAACGCCCGCCTGTGCGGCAACGCCTTCCCGTTGCTGATGCGGCACATGTACGGCGTGGACACCGTCGCCGCTCTCGTCTCGATGGTCCTCGGCGAGCCGTTCAACCTCACCCCGACCCAGGAGCACGCGGGCATCATCCACGTGCTGGCCTCGCCGCTGCCCGGCGACGCGATCCTCACCGCGGTCGGCGGCGTCACGGAGGCCCGGCAGCTGCCCGGTGTCGTGTGCTGCGAGGTGTACGCGGAGCCGGGCGCGACCGTCCACCCGTTCGACCAGGCCGCGAACAAGATCGGCTACCTCGTCGTCACCGGCCCCGATCCGGCCACCGCCCAGGTCCGCCTGGACGCCGCCCTCGCCGTGCTCCGGCTGGAGTTCACGGCGAGGGTCCCGATCGGCCAACTGGGTCAGTCGACGAGCGTGGTCGTCCACAGCGACAGCGAGTAGGAGCTGCCGGCCACGGTCATCGCGCCGACGATCCGGGCGTACTCGCCGAGAACCAGCCGGTGCGTCTGGTCGCCCTTGACGGTGATGGAGAGGGCGCTGTGCCCGACGTCGTCGATGGTCTCCCGGCCGAGGGTGACGCCCGGCAGGCCGGTCAGGATGCGCAGCAGCGCCGACCGCAGCACCGGCGGGACGATCACGTCGGCGGTGCGGGCGAGGTCACTCACCAGGTTCCAGGCGAACCAGGCCCGCACCTCGTCGGTGCAGCCACCGGGCGGGCACGGCGCGTCCAGCAGCATCGTGCGCAGCCGGCCGGGGTCGGCGGCCAGGCCCGCCAGGTACTCGGGTGTCGGCTGGCGCAGCGACGGGCCGTCCTTGGCGAACGTGGTCCGTTGCTGCTGCACGTACTCGGCGGCGGTGGTGGTCAGGATCAGCCCCTCGGGTTCGTACAGCGACGTCTCGGTCCGGCGGATCCCGTTGTCGAACAGCCGCACCTCCGACCTGATGTGCTGCCCCGCACGGACCTCGGCCGCCGCCGGGCCGGCCATCGCCAGCCGGACCAGCGCGTCGACCGGGCGCGCCCACTCCTCGGCCGAGGCCGGCAGGCTCGGCGTGCCCGCGCCCCCGGGCCGCAGCGGAGCCGTGTCGGTGCCGCGGGCGACGAGCGCGACGGCGACGACCAGGCCCACCACGACGACGCCGGCGAGCGCGGGCGCCCACGACCGGATGGGTGAGCGTCGTGCGGCTCGTTCGCCGGTGCCGGCGAGCACCCGTGCCCGGGCGCGGGCCAGGTTGGCCGGCTGGTCGAACCGGGCCCGGAGCGCGCGGATCGCATCGATGTCACGAACGTCGTTCACGATGTGCTCCCAGAGTCAGCGTCAGAGTCGGAGTCGGGCGGTAGGTCGATCGCGGCGCGGACGCTCGCCCGGGCCCGGCTGAGCGCGGACCGCACCGAGCCGATCGGGATGTCGAGCGCCACGGCGATCTCGGCATAGGACAGCTCGGCGATCGCGAACAGCAGCAGGACGTCACGCTGGCGGCGCGGCAGCGCGGCGAGGGCGCCGGCGAGCCGGCGGCCGGTCCTGGTCGCGTCGACCCGTTCCGCGCTGCGGGTGTCGTGCGAGTCGACCACCCCCGTCGCACCGCCGAACGGGTCGACGCCGGCCCTGGCGAGGGCGCGGTAGGCCCGCACCTCGTCCCGCCGGTGCCGGCGCAGCAGGTTGGTCGCGATGCCGTACAGCCAGGCGAGGGGCTCGCCGGGCCCGGCGATACGGTCCCGGTGCCGGTGCGCGACCAGGAACACCTCGGCGACGAGGTCCTCGGCGGCGACCGGGCCGACGCGGTGGGCGCAGTACCGGTAGACACGCTCGCTGTATGCGTCGAACAAGGCCGCCACATCCGGTGGCGAGACGTCACGCGCCCCGGTCGTCAGTGCGTTCATGCCCTGTTTCTGCCCGGAGGGTCCCTGGAGGTTCCCCGGCCGCTGATCCGTCAGGCCGCGGCCGACCGGTTGACGGCGACCGCGGGCGCGTATTCGCTCTGCACGAGCTGGCCCTTGCCGCCGGCGGTGAGCGGGATCCGGTCGCTGAGCCGCATCTCCAGCGGCAGGTCGCCGCCGGCCCGTTCCCGCAGCGTCCGCTCGGTGCCGGCCAGCACGGTCTCGGCGGGCCGCGTGCCGTCCGGCACCACATGGACGCGGATCGTCCCGGCCGCGTCCTGCCGCACGAACATCTCCGCGACGCCCGGCTCGTACATCGCGACCCCCAGGAACACGTCGCCGAAAACCTTCCGGCCGTTCGGCAGGACCACGGCGTCGTTCATCCGTCCGCTGGTCAGCTTCAAGGTGCGGAACCGGCGGCCGCACGCGCACGGGTCCGGCTGGATCGCGCCGATGTCGCCGAGCGCGTAGCGGACCAGCGGCATCGCGCGCTCGCCGAACGCGGTCACCACCACCTGCCCCTCCTCGCCGTCGGGCAGCACGGTCCCGTCCTCGCCGACGATCTCGACGAGCACGCGGTCCTCGGCCAGGTGCGCCCCGCCGCGGTGGCACTCGAAGGAGATGTTCAGCGTCTCGTACGCGGAGTACTCGTCGCGGACCGGCACCCCGAGGCGCTCCTCCAGCATGGCCCGGCACGCCGGCACCAGCAGCTCCGACTCCGTCAGCACCAGCCGCAGGTCCTTGCGCAGCGCGGCCCGCTGCTCGTCGGTCATCGTCCGTACCAGCTCGCGCAGGTGCACCGGGTAGCCGATCAGCACCTTCGGGCGGTACGCCAGCAGCCCTGCGACCCAGTCGGCCGGCGGCGTCGTGGTCAGGATGACGTGCCGGCGGAACAGGCCCACCTTCTCCACCAGGCGGCCCGGCATCGGGAACGGCTTGAGGTGCGCGAGCCGGTCCCAGGGCAGATAGCGGCGGGTCGCGAAGAACCGGCGCACGCACGCGGCCATGTGGTAGTCGTGCGCGTTCATGTCGTGCCAGCCGGTGACCCGGTGCCCGGTGGTGCCGCTGCTGGAGAACTCGACGCATCCGCCCGTGTCGACGCCGTCCGCGACGAACTCCCGGTTGGGTGTGGCGCGCATGACCGCCTTGGTCAGCAGCGGCAACCGGGCCAGGTCCTCGATACCGGCAAGCCGCGGCAGCCTGCCACGGTAGTACGGCACGTGCGCGTTCGCGTGGGCGAGGAACCGGTTCAGCCGGTGCAGCTGGAACCGCCGCAGCCCCGACCGGGTGCCGTACTGCCGCAGCAGCGTCACCGGCACGTACGCCATCTCACGCAGCAACATGGACGTCCTCCTCGACGAGGGTGCGGCGGGCCGGCCGGGCGCGCTTCCCCAGCCGGACGTGGAGCGTGGCGGCCTGCGCGATCTCCGCGGCGGCGAGCGCGATCAGCAGCCCGACGCCGCCGCTGTACGGGACGGCGACGAGCCCGGTGACCGCCGCGGCGGCCAGGCCCATGGCGGCGGCCAGGCCGGTGATCCGGGGTGACCGGGCGTCGGAGTTCTCCACCAGGTAGCCGGCGAAGATGGTCGCCACCAGCATCGGGGTCCGGGCGGCGAACAGCACCGCCCACAGCACCACGCCCTGGCGGGCGTCGGTGGCGGACACCAGTACACCTGCGGCGGCGACATACGCGAGGTCCGCGGCGATCACCCAGCGCGTGATCCGCCGGGCCGCGTCCCTGCCCGCCGCGCCGTGGGCGCCGAGCAGCCGCACCGACGCCCACGGGGTGTAGACGCGCAGCAGGTACAGCAGGAAGTTGATCCCGGCGGACCAGACGACGTCGACGGCGACGAACGGTCCGACCTGGTCCTTCCACGCCGACACCGTCAGCAGCGCCACGAGAACGCCGGTGCACAGGTACATGCACACCTCGGGGCCGCCCATCAGCGCCACCGTGCACCAGATCCGCCGCAGGAACGCCGGCCGGTGCCTGATGGCGAGCGACGGCCGGCCGAGCCGCACCAGCAGCAGCAGGCACAGCACGGTCTCGGTGCCGACGAGCGCGGCGACGTACCCGAGCGGGCCGAGCCCGAGCGCGACCAGGCCGAGCAGCACCCCCTGCACGACGGTCAGCAGGAAGAACGCCCGGGCGTCGTACCACGGCCGGCCCACCGCCCGATGCAGCCCGACCAGCAGCAGCAACGTCCCGGTCATCGTGCACAGCGCCGCGACACCCAGGAACACCGCGACCGGCCCGCCCGGCGCGACCAGCGCGGCGACCACGAACGCGACGAGCGGCGGCACCGGCAGCACCCACAGCAGCGCGGCGGCGGCACGGAGGATGAGCGGCCCGGTCCGCGGCGCCCGCGGCAGCAGCTTCAGGACCGTCTTCTCCGGTCCGGAGACGAGCAACGCGACGACCCACGAACAGATGGCGACGGCGCCCGCGTAGGTCGCATACCGCTCGGTGCCCCACAGCGGCAGCAGCGCGATGGTCGCCACCAGCTGCGCGGCCCGGTACGCCCCACGGCCCGCGAGCAACGAGACGACGGTCCGCACCCCGATCCGCTCCATCCCGTCCAGTCTCCACACCCCATGGGCATCCGTCTATGCGTGCCGGGTGTCCACTCTCTCGGCGCTCGTCCCGTTGCCGCTCGTCCCGTTGCCGCTCGTCGCGCCGTGGTACGTCGGGCTCCGGTTCGTCGCGGTGTGGTCCGTCGAGCTGTGGTCCGTCGGATTCAGGTTTGTCGGTTCTGGTTTGTCGGGCCCTGGTTCTTCGGGCTCTGGTTCCTCGGGCCGCTCTATACGGCGCGCGCGGTGTTCGCCGTGCGCCTGCCGCCCTCGGCAATTTCCGGATTGTCATTACCGGCAATCGCGGTCTTCGCGTGGGCGACCCGGGCGTCGGGGTGGCCGAGCGCGTCGAGCAGCGCGGCGGCGCGCAGCCAGGCGGTGCGGGCCTCGACGGTCCGGCCGAGCGCGGCGTACGTGTCGCCCAGGTGGCCCGTCACGACCGCCTCCTGGTAGCGGTCGCCGTGCTCACGCAGCAGCGCCGCGGCGCGCCGGTAGCATTCGACCGCCTCGTCGGGCATGCCGCTGCGGTGCCGGGAGTACGCCAGAGTATCCCACGTGATGCCCTCGCCGTGCCGGTCGCCGAGCCGGCGGTGCAGCTCGATCGCCTGGGCGCAGCAGGCGAGCGCCTGCTCGTGCTCGCCGAGGTGCGCGAGGTGCCAGCCGAGCGCGTTGAGGGTCTGCGCGCGCCCGTGGTCGTGGCCTGCCGCCTCGAACATCGCCAGCGCCCGCCGGTCGTCCGCCAGCGCCCGGCCCGGCTCGCCCTGCCACGCCGACACCCGGGCCAGCCCCCGGAACGCGAACCCCTGCCCGGCCAGGTCTCCGAGCCGCCGCGACGCCTCGAGCGCCGCACGCAGCTGGTCCCGCGCCTGATCGAAGCAGCGCAGCCAGGTGTACGCCCGGGCCAGCCCTCGCAGCGAGTGCGCGATCGCGGCGTCGTCGCCGAGCCGCTGCGCCGACCGCAGCGCGGTGCGGTGCACGTCGGCCTGGGCGTGCCAGTCGCCGCGCTGGTCGAGCACGTACACCAGCGCCCACGCGAGCTGCCACGCGTGCCGGTCGAACCCGGCGCCGGCCGCGTACCGAATCGCGGATGCCAGCACCTGGTCCTCCGCCGCGAACCACGCCAGCGCGGCCCGCCGGTCCGGACACGCCTGCGCCCCGACGCCCGGCAGCGGGTCCCGCAACGGCTCCAGCCGCAGCGCCGCCGCACAGGCCTGCCGCACGTAATGGTCGAGCAGCCGCTCCACCGCCGGCCGCGCGCCGTCGGTCCCGGCGGCGAGCTCCATCCCGTACAGGCGGACCAGGTCATGCATCCGGAATCGCCCCGGCGTCTCCTCGGCCAGGAGGTTCGCGTCGAGCAGCTCCCGGACCGCGGGCCGCAGCGCCGCCGGCCCGCACCCGCTCATGCCGGCGGCCGCCTCCGCGCCGATGTCAGGCCCGGGCGCGAGGCTCAGCCGCCCGAACAGCGCGCCCGCCGCGGCCGACAGGTGCCGCACCGAACCGGCGATGGCCGCGCGCAGGCTGACGGCAAGGTCCCCGGCGTCGAGCGCGTCGAGCCGGGTCCGCCGGGCACGCAGCTCGTTCACGAGCGTGGCGAGCCGGCAGTGCGGGTCGGTGGCAGCCCGCGCCGCGACAATTCCCAATGCCAGGGGTAGCCCGCCGCACAGCGGCAGCAACGCCAGGACAGACTCCGGCTCGGCCTCCGCCCGCGCCGCCCCGAGCCGCGCCCGTAAGAGTTCGGCCGCGTCCGGATCGGTCATGCACTCGAGCGTGACCGGATGCGCGCCGTGCGCGGCGACGAGCCCGGTCAGCCGCCGCCTGCTGGTCACCAGCACCGCGACCGTCGGCGTCCCCGGCAGCAGCGGCACCACCTGCGCGCTGTCGTGAGCGTTGTCCAGCAGCACCAGCATCCGCCGGTGCGCCACCAGCCTCCGGAACAGCATCGCCTGCTCCTCCGGCCCCGCCGGCAGCGCATCCGCGGCAACCCCGAGCGCGGTCAGGAACATCCGGGTCGCGACCGACGGGCACAGCGGCTCCCCGGCCGGATCGAACCCGCGCAGGTTCACGTACAACTGCCCGTCGGGAAACATCCGCCGGTGCTCATGCGCCCACCGCAACGCCAACCACGTCTTGCCGATCCCGCCGGCCCCACCGATGACGACAATCCCGCTGGTCGCGTTCGCCGCGTCGGTACCGTCAGCGCCCGCCTCACCACCGAGGCCACCCTCTCCGCTGGCGCCCCGCAACGCCATCGTCAGCTCCGCAAGCTGCGCCTGCCGCCCACTGAACACCCCCGGCGACCCCAACACCCCCGGCACGCTCGCAACCCCGAGCCCCGCAGGCAAAACCTGAATTCCGCGCCCATCCTGCACGCTGACCGCGACCCGCGTGCTCAACGTCCCGCGACCATCGAGCTGCTCAACCGCCGCAGGCGGGTTCGACGCCCCGCGCCCACCGAGCTGCTCGACCGCCGCGGGCGGGTTCGACGCCCCGCGCCGATCGTGCGGCTCGAAGGCTGCGGGCCTGCCCGGCGCGCCAGGCACGTCCTGCGCGCCAGGCACGTCCTGCGCGCCAGGCACGTCCTGCGCGCCAGGCACGTCCTGCGCGCCAGGCACGTCCTGCACGCCGGGTTCGCCGGACGTGTTCGGTTCGCCGGACGCTCGCTGCCCACCAGCCGTGACGGACACATCCGGCAAGGCTCGCGCGCCGTGCACGGCAGCTGCGGGAAACGCATTCGCCCCACTGGCAGCGCTCGACCCGCCACCTGTGGTCGACCGGTTCGCTGCGCCCGGCCCGTCGGCGGTGGTTGATCCGTCGGCTTCGCTCGATTCGCCTGCTACCACCGACACGTTCGAGGGTTCCTGCCGGCTGGGGGTGCCGTCCACGTCCATCGGACCCTGTGCCGTCGGGCGGTCCGGCGTGTTGTCGACCGGCCGCGCCGCCGGTGTGCATGGGTTGGGCTCGTCCACCTGTATGGTCGGGGTGCCGGGTGTCTCCGTTGCGAGCGGTGTGCTCCGGGAGCTCCGCCTGACCGGCAGGTGGGCGGTGGGTCGCTGATCGCTGGTTGTGGCAATGCCGTTGGTGGCGGGTGTCTGCGGGTCATTACCGATTAGTGGATTGTCGGTAATGGCAATGCTGGAAAGCGGTGGGGACAGGGCCGGGTCGGCCTGCAGGATCTGGCGGTGCAGGCGGCGCAGCTGCTCGCCGGGCTCGATGCCGAGCTGGCCGGCCAGCTGCCGGCGCAGCCCATCGTAGCGGCCGAGCGCCTCGCCCCGGCGGCCGCAGCGGTACAGCGCCAGCATCGCCGACGCCGTGATCGCTTCGTCGAGCGGGTCGGCGTCCGCGCGGTCGAGCAGGCCGTCGACGACCGACGCGTGCCGTCCGAGCCGCAGCGCGAGATCGTCGCGGCGCTGTTCGGCGGTCCGTCGGCGCCGGTGGAGGTCGCGGCGGACCGTGTTCAGCCAGGGGGTGTCGAGGCAGCCGAAGGCGTCGCCGGTCCACAGGCGCAGCGCCTCGTCGAGCAGCGAGGCCGCCGCCGGGACGTCGCCGGTGCCTGCCGCGCGGCGGACGAGATCGTCGAACAGGTGCAGGTCCACGGCGAGCGGCTCGATCTGCACCACGTACCCGGACGGCCGGCGCACGACCGTCCACCCACCGGGCGCCAGGCTCTGCCGCAGCCGAGACACGTAGCTATACAGCGCCTCCCGCGGGTGGCGGGGGAGCCGGTCGCCCCACGCCCGGTCCAGCAGCACATCGGCGGGGACCGGGCGCCCGGGCTCGACCAGCAGCGCCGCCAGCACGCACCGCTGCCGCTCGTGCCCGATGTCGACGTCCACAGTCCCGCCGCGATCGCCCTCGGTCCACGCCCCCACGTCGCCCAGCAACCGGATTCGTATCACCGTCATTCACCTCCCGTCGCCATGACGCACGTGCATCCCGGCATTGCGGGAGCCCTGTGTCGAGAAGCCGACGGGTACATTCGGCCGCGGCCGGCGCGGCGGCGATCTCACCGCCGCGCGCCGGCGCCGCCCACGATCGCGGCGAACGCCCGGTTGCGGTCAGGCGCCGAGACCCGCGGAACGGGCCATGTGGGCGGCGTACCAGGTCGGCCAGTCGTCGTCGTGGTGGCCGAGCTCCTTCTCGTACTCGCCGTGCGCGGTGGCCGCGTCCCGCAGCGCCCGCTCGACCTCGGCGACCGACTCGTACACGACCTGGCTGACCCGCCCGGGCTGCCGGGAGGTGACCTCCTGCAGCACGAACGTGTTGCCGTCGGGGTCCTCGAAGGACAGGAACGAGCCGTACGACTGCCGCTGCGGATGCGGTCCCGCGACCCGGGCCGTCGTGCCCGCGTGATGGAACACCCCACCCGCGTCGTGGAACACCTCGCTCACCGCGACCCCGCGCGCCGCCAGGTCGTCGTGCGCGGCCACGATGTCGTCGACGACCAGGTGCACGCCCTTCGCCGACCCGGGCGCCGCGTCCGTCACGCCGGACCCGACGATGATCGACGCCGCCGAGCCGGGCGGGGTGAAGTGCACGACCCGGAACCCTTCCGGCCCGCTGAAGTCGACGTCCTCCCGGAACCCGATCCGCGTGTAGAACTCCTTCGCCCGGTCCACGTCCGAAACCGGCAGCACCACGATTTCGAGCTTGTAGTCGACCATCTGTCCGCTCCTTCTTGCCGTACCCCCGCGATGCCCCACGGCATCTGCTGAAGACTGTCGCGCGGAAGCACCCGGGGTCGCCCCAGTGGAGGCCCTGGCGGGCACCCGGGTCGGGCCCCGGTGCACACCGGCGGCGCGGGGCGGGCGGAAGTCCGGAAACGGAACTGCGACATGTCGGGCGTTCGGAGACAGGCCCGAAACAATGATGGGGGACGCTGCATGGCGTGGAGATCCTGGTGGTGACGGGTATGCAGCCGGTGGGGCGGGTGTTGCCGGCGTTGGACCTGCTGACGCACGGTCGGCGGGTCGCGGGATACGACGTGCAGGCGTGCCTCACCGGGACAGAGCCGGACGTGGTGCTGGTCGACGCGCGCCGGCAGCTGGCGGAGGCGCGGGCCTTCTGCCGGGCGGTGCGCGGTTCGGCGGTGCGGACGCCGGTCGTCGTGGTGGTCGAGGAGGCGGGGCTGGTCGCCGTCGCCGCCGACTGGGGCTTCGACGACGTGGTGCTGGCCGGCGCCGGCCCGGCCGAGATCGACGCGCGGCTGCGGCTCGTGACGCAGGCGGCGGCGGTCGCGGCGAAGGCGGCCACGAGCGTGATCACGGCGGGTGCGCTGCACATCGACCCCGACACGTACGCGGCGAAGCTGAAGGGCCGGGCGCTGGACCTCACCTACAAGGAGTTCGAGCTGCTGCGGTTCCTGGCGCGGCACCCCGGCCGGGTCTACACCCGTGACCAGTTGCTGCGGGAGGTTTGGGGGTTCGACTATTTCGGTGGCCACCGGACCGTCGACGTCCACGTGCGGCGACTGCGGGCGAAGCTCGGCAGCGAGTACGAGTCGATGATCGGGACCGTGCGCCAGGTCGGCTACACCCTGGTCCTGCCGCCCCGCCCCGAGCTCGAGCCGCTGGCCGAGGCGACGGAGCCGGTGTTACAGCGGGCGTGACCCGGTAGGAGCTGTGCGGCGGGTCACATCGGGGCGTGTCACGTTCCGCTGGAGCGGCACGTCTGACAGCGCATGTTCGCAACCTATGTCACGCTCACGATCGTCGCCGCGTTCTTCGCCGGGAGCGCCGCCGTCACGTACCTCATCGGCCACGACTACCCGAAGGCCCAGGCGGAGATGAAGCGCCTGCCGCAGTCGTGGGTGCCGCGGCTGGGAGCGACCCTCGCCGCCGGGTCGCTGGGGCTGCTCGCCGGGTTCGCGGTGCCGATCGTCGGGACTCTGGCCGCGGCCGGCCTGGTGCTGTACTTCACCGGGGCGCTGATCGCGCACCTGCGGGTAGGGTCGCGGCAGCTCGTCGGGTGGGCGGTGTTCTTCGTGACGATGGTGGCCACGCTCGTCGTGAACGTGGCCTACCACTGGTGACCGGCGGCGCCATGGTCCGCACACCATGAGCGCGCCACCCACTCTCACCACCTCCAGCGTATGGCGGCCGGCGACCACCCGGCGACCGAACGCGATACACCTTTGTCGCGGCCGGGTACGGTGCCCCGCATGGGGATGTACCTCGTCGACGTCCGGCCCGGGAACTGGGAGCACGCGACGCAGCTCGACCGGGCCCTCGCGGAGCGGGGGCTCGGTGCGTACCCGGGTCCCCGCCAGGAGACAGCGGACCGCTTCGAGGAGAAGCTGTCGCCGCCGATGGACGGCTTCGCCGAGCTGTGCGAGCGGCACGGCGCCACGGACGTGCTGGAGGCCGCCCTGTTCGTGCCGGTGCCGTTCGACGGGCTGATCACCCTGCCGGTCGGCAACGCGTACGACGACGAGCGCACGGTGGTGCTCAGCTCGCACCGGCTCCGGGACCTGGTGGCACCGCTCGTCGCCGACGTCCGGCTGCCGTCGCCCCTGCCGCGCGGCCCGCTCGCGCTCGTTACCGGCATCGACGATCCGGTTGCGTTCTATGTGGCGATGTACCGGCAGGCGGCGGAGCACTCGCTGCGGCACGGCTGCCCGCTCACCTACATCTGAGGTTCCCCGACCGGCCCAGGTCATGGGCGGGCGGCCCCGGCGGCGGGCCGTCCGTCCTGGTTGCGGGCCTCGATCGCGGCGACGGTGCTGCGCAGCGCCTTGCGCAGCTGCCCCTTGGCGACGCTGCCGAGCAGGACGCCGATGATCCGGCCCTTGAGGTTCCTGCCCTCGCGGACCACGACCGCGTCGACGGCGGTGGTGCCGTCAGGGCGCCTGGTCAGCGTGTACGTGTGGCCAGACGCGCCTCCCCACACGTTGGAGTCGGTGGTCCGCATCGTCACGCGGTGCGGGTCGGACCAGTCGTAGCGCAGGCGCTCCCACACGCCGCCCGAGCCCTCGGTGACGTCGGCGTGGTCGGGGCCCAGCTCGTGCACCTTGAGGTACTCGTCGGAGCTGGCGGGGAACAGCCGCTGGCGGGCCGGGCCGAAGTCGGTGAGCCCGGCGACGAACTGCTCCGGCGTCGCGGTGGTGGTCTCGCTGAGGTGGATGGTGGACATGTCGCGCTCCTGTTCATCGGCTGCCGACAACTGCATCGGCCACCGACAGCGTGCCCGGCCCGGGTGGTCCTTCGGACCCGTGGAACACCCGGGCCGGCACACTGGTGACACCGGACCGCTCAGGCGAACGCGCAGGTGACCGCCGGGGCGGGGTTCGTGGTGGCCCAGCTCGCGATGAACCCGAACGACGTGGACCCGCCGGCCGGCAGCGCACCGTTGTAGGCGGCGTTGCGCGCCGTGGCGACCGCGCCGGCCTGCGTGACGGTGGCGTTCCAGGCCTGGCTGACCTGCTGCCCGCCGCTGAACGTGAGCGTCGCCGTCCACGCCGAGGACGCCGCCGCCGACGCGTTCCGGACGGTGACCTCACCCTGGAACGCGCCGCTCCACTGCGAGACCAGCTTGTACTCGGCGACGCACTTCGCGCCGCCGGCGGACGGCGACCCGGACGGCGACGCGGACGGCGACCGGGACGCGGAGGCCGACGCCGAGGGCGACCGGGACGCGGAGGCGGACGCCGACGGTGACACCGACCGGGACGGTGACGGCGAGACCGAACGGGAACCGGACGGTGACGGCGTGACGCCCGAGAGGACCTGCGTCACGGCCGGGAACCAGCGGTCGGCCATCTTCTGGAAGCCGGCGTCGTTGGGGTGCACGCCGTCGCCGGTGTCCGTGGCCGCGTCGAACCCGGTCCACAGGTCCGCGACGACGATCGGCGACTGCGCGGTCGTCAGCCCCGCCGCCCACCCGGGGATCGCCGCGTTCAGCGCGACCACGTCCGCCGGGCAGGTCGCGCACGCCGACGCGCTCATCGGGATGATCTGCGCGACCACGATCCGCACCGCCGGGTTCTGCGCTCGCATCTGGCCGACCAGCTTCGTGAACGCGGCCAGCTTCGTGGCGGTCGGGATGTACCCGCCCCACATGTCGTTCGTGCCGAGATGCATGAGCACGACGTCGGGCCGGGCCGCCGCCAGCCACGGCGGCAGCTGGTTGTTGTCGGCGATCCCGGTCGCCGAGAAGCCGCCGTGACCCTCGTGGTCGAAGTCGTAGGCGTACCCGGGATTGCACCCGCCGCCGTCGGACACCCCGCCGACGAAGTCGATGTTGGTGTATCCGCTGGTCTGCAGCCGGTGCCACAGTTTGGCCCGCCAGCACCCCGGCCCGGCGGTGATCGAGTCGCCGAGCGGCATGACCCGCACGGCCGCCGCCGCCGACACGGCCGGACGGGCAACGACGAAGGACGCCACGACAAGGAACGCGGCGAGGGTGGCGTACATGATGGAACGCAGCGACATGAGAGCACACTTCCTAGGCAAGACGGACGTGCAACAGCACCTGCCCGGCTCCCATGGCATCGCGCGCCGTCGATGCTACCGCACCCCGCTCTCGCGTCGGCGTCCGCGGCGCCGGTACGGTGTGCCGCCATGGGCGCTCTCGGGCTGCACCTCGGCCTCACGATCCCGCCGGCCGCCGGCGACGTACTGCTCCGCGACGTCTGGGACGTCCTCGCCGACCGGATGGCCCGCTTCGCCGACACCGCGCCCAGCGAGGAGATCCTCGCGTACTACCTGGCGTTCCAGTCCTCGGACGGCCTCGCCGACGGCACCTGGTCCGCCACGGCCGGCGCCCTGCAGTTCGCCTTCACCGACGCCGCCGGCCTGTGCGTCGTGGAGATGTACGCCTGCCACCACTGGACGTCCCTGACCGTCCTGGACCGCTGGCCAGCCCTGACCGCCCTGGCCGCAGACCATGGCACGGACCTGGTCCCGCCGTTCGCCACGGACGCGGAGACGGTATTGCGCGAAACCCTGGCGGGCGGCGCCGACCGGGTCTTCTTCCACCACTTCACCGACGAGCACCACGAACGCCTCGGGCACGCCCTGACGACCGAAGCCCCGCAGGACGACCACGAACTGCGCTTCTACGCCCTCGACGAGGCGACCCGCGCCCTGAAGGACACCGGCGCCGACCGCCCGCGCCTCACCGACCTCATCGCCACCGGCCGGTGCGCCTGCGACGTCTGCCAGAACCTGCGCTACTTCCGCGACCTGCCCCGCGCCCGCAACCAGCACGAGTAGCGAGCCACCGTGACGCCATTGTGGACGGTCTTACCTAGCAGTACTATGCATCATACTTCTAGGGCATCCAGGGGTGGTCCTGATGAAAGTGGCGAAGGACCTGGTCGCGGCGTCGGCGACGCCGATGGTGCTCGGGATTCTCGCTGAGGGCGACAGCTACGGCTACGCCATCCTCAAGCGGATCAACGAGCTGTCCGGCGGGGAGCTGGACTGGACCGAGGGACTGCTGTATCCGTTGCTGCACCGCCTCGAACGGCTCGGGCACGTCGAGTCGAACTGGAAGGCGGTGACCGGCGAGCGGCGGCGCAAGTACTACCGGATCACCGAGCAGGGGCTCGCGGAGCTGGCGGAGCAGCGGCGGCAATGGGACACCGTCGTCGACGCGTTGCGGGAAATCTGGCGGGCCCCGCTGGCCGTCGCGCCGGTGGAGTGCCCGTCATGACCGAGTTCGAAGCGTTGGACGGGCCCGACGAGGCCCTCGAAGCGCAGATCGCGCAGTGGCGGGAGTACGTCGAGCGGCGCCGCGAACTGAAGACCGCCGACGCCGACGAGCTCGAGGACCACCTCCGCGGATCCGTCGACGAGCTGACCGAGGCCGGGCTGAGCGGCGACGAGGCGTTCCTGGTCGCGGTCAAGCGGATGGGCAGCCTCGACGAGCTGTCCCGCGAGTTCGCCCGGGAGCACTCCGAGCGGCTGTGGAAGCAGCTGGTGCTGACCGGACCGGACGACGACGCGGCCGCGGGCGACACGGGGTCGCGGAAGACGCTGTGGGTGATGGCCGGCTGCGCGGCCGGGGCCGCGGCGACGTTCAAGCTGCCGGAGCTGTTCGGGGCCGACCTCGACGAGGACGGCGTGTTCTACGCGACGAACATCAGCCTGTTCGCGCTGCCGTGGCTCGCCGGGTTCCTCGCCTGGCGGCGGCGGGCCCGGCCGGGACTGATCGCGCTGATCGCCGCGCTGTTCGTGCTCGGCGCGGCCGCCGCCAACGTCTACCCGCTGGACGAGGGGTCCCAGTCGCTGGTCATCACCGCCATCCACCTGCCCATCGCGCTCTGGCTGGTCGTCGGGCTGGCGTACGTCGCGGACGACTGGCGCTCGACCCGCCGGCACATGGACTTCATCCGGTTCACCGGCGAGGTGGTCATCTACTTCGTGCTCATCGCGCTCGGCGGCGTGGTGATGGTCGCGTTCATGGTCGGCACGTTCAAGGCGATCGGCGTGCAGCCGGAGCGGTTCGTCGTCGAGTGGATGGTCCCGTGCGGCGCGATGGCGTCGGTCGTCGTGGCCGGGTGGCTCGTCGAGGCGAAGCAGAGCGTCGTGGAGAACATCGCGCCGGTGCTGACCCGGCTGTTCACGCCGCTGTTCACGGCGGTGCTGGTCGCGTTCCTGGTCGCCGTGGGGGTGACCGCGGCCCGCATCGACGTGGAGCGTGAGGCGCTGATCCTGTTCGACCTGCTGCTGGTCGTGGTGCTGGGGCTGCTGCTGTACTCGATCTCGGCGCGGGACCCGCTCGCCCCGCCCGGACTGTTCGACAAGCTGCAGCTCGCGCTGGTCGTGAGCGCCCTGGCCATCGACGCGCTGGTGCTGATCGAGATCACCGGCCGGGTCACCGAGTTCGGCACCACGCCCAACAAGGCCGCGGCGCTCGGCGAGAACGTGATCCTGCTGGTCAACCTGGCCTGGTCGGCGATCCTGCTGCTGCGGTTCATCCGGCGGCAGGGCCGGTTCGCGGCGCTGGAGCTGTGGCAGACCCGCTTCCTGCCGGTGTACGCGGGCTGGGCGTGGGTCGTGGTCCTGATCTTCCCGCCGGCGTTCGCCTTCATGTAAGGGCGTCGGCCGCGCCCGGTTCGGGTGCCGCGGGGAGCAGCACGGTGATCGTGGTGCCGGTGCCGGGGTGGGTGCACGGGACCCCGGTGGGCTGCGGGTGATGGTGTTCCGCGGCGGAACACCAGCGCAGCCACCCGCCGTGCGCGGTGACGATGGCGTCGACGAGGGACAGGCCGAGGCCGGTGCCGGGGGTGGTGCGGGCGGCGTCGGCACGGGCGAAGCGCTCCGCGGCGTGCGGCAGGAACTCGGCCGGCATGCCCGGGCCGGCGTCGTGGACGGTCAGCCGCACCCAGCCGTCGGTCGTGGAGACGGCGACGGTGACAGGTGCGGCGCCGTGGCGCAGGGCGTTGTCGAGCAGGTTGGTGAGGATGCGGTCGACGCGGCCCGGGTCGATGCGGACCGGCGGCGCGGGGCCGAGGTCGGTACGTACGGCGTCGTCGGTGAGGCCGGCGGCGGTGCGGTGCCGCCGCACGGTCGGCGCGACCGTGCGGGCGAGGTCGGTCGGCGGGGTGCCCGCCGCGGGTGCGGGCTGCACGCCGACGTCCAGGAGGGAGTCGGCGAGGGCGATGAGCCCGGCGGTGTCCGCGGCGGCGGCGCGCAGCGCCTCCTCCAGCTCGGCGGCGGGGCGCGGACGTCGCAGGGCCAGCTCGAGCTCGGCGGCGAGCAGGGTGAGCGGGGTGCGCAGCTCGTGGCTGGCGTCGCTGACGAAGCGCCGCTCCCGCTCCAGGGCCGCGTCCAGCGCGGCGAGCATGTCGTTGAGGGTGCGACCGAGGCGGGTGAGCTCGTCGTCGCCGGCGGGGACGTCCAGGCGTACACCGGCGGCGCCGTCGGTGATGCGGGCGGCCTGGGCACGGTACCGCTCGACCGGGTCGAGCGCCGCCCGCGCGAGACGGTAACCGACGAACGAGGCGACCGCCAGGGCGGCGAGGTTCGCGAGCGCGAGCTGGGCGATGAGCTCCCGCAGGGCCTCGTCGCGCTGGTCCCGGCGCACGGCGACCACCACGACGGCCGGCCGCCCGGCCGGCGGTGCCGGGTCCGTGGACAGCGGGGTGGCCAGGACCCGCAACGGTTCGGGGCTGATCGGCAGCAGCGTGCCGTGATCGGCGCGGACCGGGCCGCGCCGCGCGGCCGCGACCTGCCCGGCGGTGAGCAGCGGCCGCCCGGCCAGGCCGGGGCTGGCCTGCAGGACGGTCCCGGCAGGGTCGAGGATCTCGTACAGGCCGCCGGAGACGACGGCAGGGTTGCGCGGGCCGAGCGTCCCGTCGTGCAGGGCGGCGGTGACCGCGGCGCTCTCGGTGGCGAGGTCGGCGTCGAGACGGCGGTCGAGGGCGTACTGCACCCGCAGGTACACGAACCCGCCCGCCCCGGTGAGCACGACCAGCATGGCCGCGGCGAACCCGGCGATGAGCCGGACCCGCAGCGGCAGCCGCCGCCACCGCACCGACCCGGGCGCCACCTCAGCCGCCACCTCAGCCGCCGTCCGGGCGTAACCGGTAACCGGCGCCGCGCAGGGTCTCGATGGCGTGCCGCCCGAACGGCTTGTCGACCTTGCCGCGCAGGGTGGCGATGTACACGTCGATGACGTTGGAACGCAGGTCGGTCTCGCCGTCCCACACCTCGTCGAGGATCTGGTACCGCGTGACGCACTGCCCGGCCCGCGCCATGAGCAGCGCGAGGATGTCGAACTCCCGGGCCGACACGTCGATCTCGGTGCCGCCGCGGGCGACCCGGCGGGTGGCGGGGTCGAGGGTGAGGTCGCCGGCCGTGAGCGTGGCCGAGGCCGCGTCGGCGCTGCGCCGGTGCAGGGCCCGCAGCCGGGCGAGGAGCTCGTCGAACGAGAACGGTTTGGTGAGGTAGTCGTCGGCGCCCGCGTCGAGGCCCGCCACCCGGTCGGGGACCTCACCGCGGGCGGTGAGCATCAGCACCGGCACCCGGTGCCCGGCCTGCCGCAGCCGCTGGCAGACGGTGACGCCGTCCAGGCCGGGCAGCATCACGTCGAGGACCACGGCGTCGAAGTGGCCACCCGCCGCGGCGAGCAGCCCGTCCGGGCCGGTGAACCGGGTCTCGGTGTCGTGGCCGGCCTCGGTCAGGCCGCGGGCGAGCAGCTGAGCGAGGCGCCGCTCGTCCTCCACCACCAGTACGCGCATGCCGCCCAGTGCACCATGCCGCCGCGGACGTTCATCCGCTTTTCATCTTCGGCGGCCTGCCGTCCGATGGCCGGGTGGTGCGCGGCCCGCATTATCTGCGGCCTGCCGTGCGGCTTCATGTCTGTTTCATGTCGCCTCCGTACCGTCGGCGGCCATGAGCGATGTGCTGGCGGTCAACGCCGTCGACCTCACCAAGACGTTCGGCCCGCTGACCGCGGTCGACCACATCAGCCTGCAGGTCGCCCAGGGCGAGGTCTACGGCGTCCTCGGCCCCAACGGCGCCGGCAAGACCACCGTGCTGCGCATGCTGTTCGGCCTCATCCGCCCCGACAGCGGCGTCCTCGAGGTGTTCGGCCGTTCCTGGCCCCGCGACGGGGTGCGGACCCTGGACGGGGTGGCCGGCTTCATCGAGAGCCCGAAGCTGTACCCCGGCCTGTCCGGACGGCGTAACCTGCAGCTCCTCGCGGGCCTCGACGGTCTGGACGGCGCGACCGCGACCCGGCGGGTCGACGAGGTCCTCGACACCGTCGACCTGCTCGGCCGGGACCGGGAGAAGGTCCGCGGCTACTCCTTCGGCATGCGCCAGCGCCTCGGCGTGGCCGCCGCCCTGCTCCGCGCGCCCCGCCTGCTGGTCCTGGACGAGCCCGCCAACGGCCTCGATCCCGCCGGCATCCGCGACATGCGTGCCCTCGTCAAACGCCTCGCCGGAAGCGGCATGACGGTCCTGCTGTCCAGCCACGACATGGCCGAGGTCGAGCAGATCTGCGACGACGTCACCATCATGCGGGCCGGCCAGGTCGTCTACCACGGCTCCATCGCCGGCCTGCGCGACCGGGCGCCGGCCCCGGCGCACCGGCTGACGACCACCGACGACGAGCGCGCCGCCGTCTTTGCGAGTGCCCGCGGCCTCGAGGCCGAGCTGGCCGTCGGCGGCCTCGCGGTCCGCGGCGACGAGAAGGCGCTCGACGCGCTCATCGCCGACCTCGTCGGCGCGGGGATCGGGCTGCGCGGCCTGGCCATGTCCGAGACGCCCCTGGAGGCGCTGTTCTTCATGCTCACCGAGCGCGCGTCCACCGAGCCCACCGCGTCCACCGATCCCTTTGCGGCCACCGCCGACCAGGGCCGTCACGCCGTCACGTCCGGAGCCCGCCGATGACCCACACCGACACCGGCCGCGACGCTGACACCGGCCGCGACGCTGACACCGGCCGCGGCGCTGACACCGGCCGCGGCGCTGACACCGGCCGCGACGCTGACACCGGCCGCGGGGCCGACGCCGTCGCGACGCACACCGCCGGCCACCACGCGCCGGCCCGCCGCCCCGGCACCCTGACCGTGCTGCGCTGGGAGGTCGCGAAGCTCGCCGCGCAGGCCCGCGCCCGCTACCTCCTGCTGGGGTGCCTGATCGTCCCGCCGGTCATCGTGGCCGTGTTCACCGGCCAGCAGCCGCCGTCGGACACCATCTACGGCCGGCACATCCACGAGAGCGGCCTCGCCGACGCGCTGCTCATCCTCGCCTTCGCCCACCAGTGGCTGCTGCCACTGCTGGCGTCGCTGGTCGCCGGGGACATCTTCGCCAACGAGGACGGCCACGGCACCTGGAAGACCATCCTGACCCGCTCGGCGAGCCGCGGCCAGATCTTCGCCGCCAAGATGCTCACCGCCGCCGGCTTCAACCTCCTCGCCCTGCTCGTCCTCGCCGCCAGCACGATCGCGGGGAGCCTGCTCATCGTCGGCACACAGCCGCTGCCCGGCCTGTCCGGCCAGCTCATTCCGGCCGGGACCGCGCTGCCCCTGGTCGCCGCCGCCTGGGCGACGGCGATCGCGCCGCTGCTCGGCTTCACCGCGCTGGCCCTGCTGCTGTCGGTACTGTCGCGCAATCCCACCGCCGGGGTCGCCACACCGGTCGTGCTCGGCTTCGCCATGCAACTGCTGTCCACGCTCGGCGGCCTCGACCTGGCCCGGCGGCTCCTGCTCACCACGGGCTTCGAGGCCTGGCACGGCCTGTTCACGCAGCAGCGGTTCACCGGCCCGATCGTGCAGGCCGGCGCCGTCGCCGCCGGCTGGGCCGCGGTGTCCCTGCTCATCGGCTACCTGGCGCTGCGCCGCCGCGACGTCATCGGAGGCTGACCGACATGCACCGCACCACGTTGCGCATCCGCAGGCTCGGCCCGGCCGCGGCGGTCCTCGCCGTCGTCGCGGCCGTGTTCGCCGCCACCGCCGGCCACGGCGGCGAGGACATCACCAAGCCCCGCCTCGAACGCGCGATCGCCCCGACGTTCGCCAACCTCTACGTCCAGCGCTCCGCGATCCTCGGCAAGACCGGCGTCACCGTCGCCTCGATCGACGCGCACGCCGCCTGCGACCGCGGCGGCCCGAAGGTGCCCGACGCCGGACCGGGCGCCAACTGGATCTGCATGATCACGTTCACCGACGACGCCGGCCAGCGGCAGGACGGCAAGTTCGAGGTCACGGCCAACGCCGACGCCACCTACGTCGCCGGCGGCCCGTCCAAACTGGTCGGCCTGGCCACCATCACCGACACCCGCGGCGTCGACGTGACCAACCCGGCGTTCGAGTTCGACGGCGCGTTCGACCCCGACAGCTGACCTGCGCCGCGGGGCACATGACGTGGCTGCGGCCGGTGAGCCGGTCCCCGGGCGCAGCCACCTTTCCCGGATTGTCGCGTTTAAGATCTCGTGCCATGGCGGCAGACGGGGTGACTGAGGCATTCGAGCGGTTCGCGCGGCACATGTACGAGCAGGCGCCCGACGGCTGGCACACGGCGGTCCTGTCGGCCGACATCGTGCGCAACGGCCACGGCGGCGAAGGGGTCCGCTACCTCCGCGAGGACGGCACCGGCATCTACCAGCCGTCGATGGACTATCGGGCGGTCGGACCGGCCCTCGTCGAACTCTTCCACGGGCTCGCCGCCGGCGAACGGTTCCGCAACGTGCTGGCGCACCTCACCCTCGACGCCGCCGGCCGGTTCGACGCGGCCGCCCGGTTCAACCTGCGCGGCTCCAACGTCGGCAACACCTACACCGCGGTGCTCCGCGACGGCATGCCCCCGGAGTCGCTCGACCCGGAGCCCGTGGTGGCGGACCCCTCGTACGCCGGCGACCCCGACCGGGCCGTGTCGCTCCTGCGCGCACTGGACCAGGCGGACCTGAACGCCCCGGCGACCGAGGAGGCCGTCGCCGCGGCGGAGGCGGCGCTCGGCTTCCCGCTACCGCCGGACCTGCGCGCGCTCTACACCGTCGCCGACGGCGGCGACGACGACATCATGGACGGCCTGCGGTGGCTGACGCTGGCGGAGCTCGGCAACGCCGACCTGACCTCGGCGCCGCAGCCGGGCGGCTGGACGACCCGCTGGGACCGGGTCGTGCTCGACGCGGAGCCGTTCGACACCGTACGCCGGGCCACCGGCTGCCCCGGATGGATCCCGTTCGCCGAGGACTCCGACGGCAACTTCCTCGCCGTCGACCTGGCGCCGGCCCGGCTGGGCCGCCCCGGCCAGGTCATCCGGATCGGCAACTCCCACGCCGACGGCCCTGAGTACGTGGCCGACTCGGTCACGTCACTGCTCGCCGGAGCCGCCGCCGCCCCCGACGCCGATGTCGAACCGGTGGTGGTCGGCCCGCTCAGCCTGCGGCCCACCGCGCAGACCGTGCGGCTGAAGGGGGCCGGCATCGACAGCGCACCGCTGGCCGGGCTGCGCCACCTGCGCCGGCTGTGGTCCAGCGGCCCGATCGACCTCACCCCCGTGCGACACCTGCCGGTGGAGTGCCTGCAGATCAACGTCGGCAGCTCCCTCGCCCCGCTGGCCGGCCACCCGACCCTGCGGACAATTACCCTGTGGCCCGGCGCCACCCCGGTCACCCTCGCCCCGCTGCGCGACGTGCCGAACCTGCACGGCCTCGCCCTGTCCGGCGCCGCCACCGTCACCGACCTGGAGACCATCGCCGAACTGACCGGCCTGTGGTACCTGGAGCTGTCATTCGACCAGTGGCAACGACTCCGCCCGGCGCTCGACCGCCTCGACAACCTGCACGCGGTGACACTCGCCGGCAACCCCACCGCCCGCCAGGCAATCGAGTGGCGGTCGTTCTTCGACGCCGGCCCGCACATCACGGCCCGCCTCTCCCGCACCGCGACTGGCCAGGCCGACTGAGTCACAGCCAGCCGATCGCGAGGTCCGGCCGGCGCAGCACCAGGTGCTCACGCAGACCGAGGCCGCCGGCGGTTTCGACTGCAACGCGCAGGCCGGCTCGCCGGTGGTGCGGCCGCATCAACATGCGGCTCGGGGCGTGGCCAGCGGCAGGTGATCAACGGAATCTGCGGGGTGAACTGGACTGGGCCGCCGTGGCGGGACATGCCGGAGCGGTACGGGCTGCGGCGGATGGCGCATCTGCAGGTATGGGCGGTGGACCGACGCCGGGACCTGGGCGCGCTTGAAGCAGCAGGTGATCGCGATGGCCGAGGCTGCCGGTGACGTGGACCGGGACGCGCAGGCCGGCTCGACAGTGGTGCGGGCGCATCAACATGCGGCTCGGGCCCGTGGGGGCCCGATGCCGCTGGTTCGCAGGCGCGGCAAGGTCTGGGTCACGTTCGCGGGGGACTGACGACCAAGGTGATCCCGCAGCCGAGGGACCAGATCGCCAACCGGGCAAGGAATGGAGGCCGGTGAGCGGGCGCCGCCGGCGCGGCCGGCGTTGGATCACGCGGCGGCCAGTCACCCGGGTTCGGCCGGCCCGGTACAAGCACCGCAACCAGGTCGAACGCAGGTTCGGCTGCCGTATGCAGTGGCGAAGACTCGCGAGCAGGTACGACAAGGTTCCGCGGGCGCGGCAGGGACCGTGTTGCCACGGGGTAACGAGGGATCGAACGCGGCGGGCGGCCTTCCGCGTTCGACCCCCGGTCTGGTGCCGGCACCGCAACCAGGTCGAACGCGGCATCGGCAGAGGTCCGCGCGCGAGCCGGCCGCCGTCGTGGGTGAACGCGTGGCCTAGCCCGTGACGGATCCTTCCGCCGCGCTGAAGGTTCGGAAGTCCTCGATGTACGCGGCGTCGACGGCGGGCAGCGGGAAGCTTTCGTTGTCGGCGAACCAGAGCTCGTTCTCCAACCAGTAGCGGCACAGGAACGCCTCGAACGACTCGCCGCAGTAGACGACCTCGTCCGGTCCGGGCTCGCCGTCCGGGTCGTCCCAGTCCTCCGGAACGTCGGGGTCGTCGTATGCGGACGGGCCGAAGTGGCTCGGCGAGCACACGACGGCGTGGTCGCTGCCGTCAGCGGCGACGTACAGGTACCAGTACAGGCATCCCTGCTGGTCGGCGAGGAACCTGACCAGATACCCGTCGGCGGCCGGCGCCGGGACAGGTGCGGCGCTGACGTCGACGAAGCACGCCGTGCACGAACGGATCCTGCGCTGTAACTCGCCGTCGCCCGCGAACTTCACGAACGACGGCGGCAGCGACAGGCCCAGCGCCGCACACGCGGACAGCAGCGCGGGAAGCTCCTTCGCCGGGGCCGAGCCGATGCCCCACGCGTCGGGTGCCGGCTGCGCGGCGAGCCACCCCAGGTCCCCGGACATCGCGAACGGCACGGGCGGCAGCTCCGCGAACTCATACCTGCCGTAGGTGCTCATCGGCGTCCTGCTGACGCCCCACCAGAACGGACGGAACGGCGAATCCTGTGCCAGCACCGAGCACCTCCGAAACACACCCCGAACCCGACGCCGTCAACATAGCGCCGGGGTACGACAAGAACCCGGCGGCTACCTGGCGGTCGCGGCCCTGCAGGTGCGGCGGGTGTCGCGCCACGCGATCCAGGCCGCCCGCAGCCGGGGCGACGTGACGGCCTCCCCGCGGCGGCGGGCGCGCAGCTGCCCGACCAGCCACGCCGGCGCGGCCGCCCGCTCGACGGCGAGAGACTTCGTCAGCAGCTCACCGGTGCGCAGCGCGTGCCGACCCCGCGCCATCGACGTGAGGCCGAGGTCGATCATGACCGGGCTCAGGAAGATCCACGGCCGCCGCGACGCCCACGCCCAGTAGCCGGTCAGCTCCGCGCGGGCCGCCTCGCGCACGTCGTCGCCGGTCACCGACGGGAACAGCGCCTGCGGCGCCCGCCCGAACACGGCATACCCGTGGTGCGCCAGCTCGGCCCTGGAGACCAGGGACAGGATTCTCAGCACCAGCAATCCGTGTGTCCACGTCGGGTGTTGTACGCCGATGTCGTCGCGCCGGCCGGCATCGACGTAGACGCAACCGAGGTCGAGGCCCGCGGCCGTCGTGGCGTCCAGACGGCGGTGCAGGGCCGCCAGCTGAGCCTGCCGGTCGTCGCCTACCGGGCCGTCGGTGACCGCGACGAGGTCGAGGTCGCTGACGCCCGGCACGTAGTCACCCGTGGCCAGCGACCCGGCCACCAGCAGGTCCGTGACCCAGCCGAGCGCCCGCAGCTCCTCGCCGAACGCCGCGAGCGCTACCGCGTGGTCGGGCATGTCCAGCGCGCCATGTCGGAAGGCCCCCTCAGCTCGTCGCCGACGCCGTCGTCGCCGGCCGTCGTCCCGTCGGCGCTCATCCCGCTGTACAGCATGAGCGCCCGCAACCGGCCGGGCAAACGGCAGCGGCGCCGGCGCGCGACCGATTACCGATTAGCGGATTGCAGGAAACCGGTAATGGCGACTCAGTGGACGTTGGCGGGGTCCACGTCGCGGGAGGTGGCGCAGGCGGTGCACTGCACAGTGTGCTTCACGCGCAGCGGGATCAGCGGGATGAAGAACAGCGACAGCTTCAGGACCCGCTTGTAGAGCGGGTGGGCGGCCGTGTTGCCGCAGTGGGGGCAGCGCAGGGTCAGGGTACGCAGGTGGGTCACGCGCCAGCCCCAGCCGAAGATCAGCACGCGGCCATCGTAGCGGCGGGGCGGCGGGTCGTGACGGCGGCGGCCGTGAGGGTGAGGGCGGACAGGCAGGCGAGGAAGAGCATCGCCACGTACGGGTCCTGGATCTCGATGCGGCTGTTCGCGAGGTCGTCCGCGGGGGAGAGGGCGGCCGGGACCAGGTCGGGGATGAGGCGCGGCGGGCCGTACACCGACAGGAGCACGACACCGCCGAACACCAGCAGCGGGGCGAGCACGCCGACGGACAGGGCCGCGAGGGCGCCGCCGCGGGCGTGCAGGGTGGCGGCGACGCCGCAGCCGATCGTGAACAGGGCACCGCCGACGTTGGTGGGCAGCGGCGGGAACGCGACCTGCAGCGCCAGCCAGACCCCGGCGGCGGCGCACGCCGCGGCGACGCCGGCGGCCAGGGCGCGGCCGGTGACGGCGGTGCGGGCGGCGGTCAGGGCGAGGAACCCGATCAGGTAGCTGGTCAGGAGCACCGCGAAGATCGGCACGGCGGTGCGGGCCTGCTCGTCGGGTGGGCCGTGGTGGCCCGCGGCGGCGGCGAACGCCGCGGTCAACGCGGCGACCAGCAGGCAGCCGCCGGCACGGACGGCGCGGGCGGTCCGGCCGGCGGCGACCGGGCCGAGCGCGCGGGCCGCCAGGGCGACCGCGAGCAGGAGCGCGATGACGCCGACGACGCCCCACCGCAGCGGCTGGTACGCGATGCCGGCCGACCACCGCAGCACCCCGGCGAGGACGGCGACCGCCGCGAGCGGGTAGGCGAGCGTCCGCAGCACGGCCGGCTGGCAGACGACCACCGCCGCGCAGCCGAGGGCGTGGCTGCGCCGGTCGCGCCCGGGCGGGATCGCGGCGGACTCGGCCAGCATCGCGCGGCCCCAGTCGCGCCGCGACGCGGGCAGCAGCCGTACGACGAAGGCGAGCAGGGTGGCGCTCACCAGGCGGCCCTCAGCTCGGTCCGAGCGGGCCGGGCGGGCGGGGCGGGCGCCGCGAGAGGCTCGAGGTCCGCCGCCGCTGTCACGCCGGCGCCGGTCAGCCGGTACAGGTGCCGCGGCGGCCTGCCGTGCGGCGGGTCGGTCTCCCAGGACGCCTCGAGCAGGCCGCGGTCGGAGAGCCTGATGAGGATCGGGTAGAGGGAGCCGGCCTTGAGCCCGACCTCCTGGCCGAGCTCATAGCCATACCGCCACTGCGCGGGGTCCACGGCCAGCGCGCGCAGCACCGCCGCGGTCTGCGGGGACGGGCGCCTGACTCGCTGCACGGGATAACTCTACCTATGTAGTCAAGCGGCCGCGCGGGCCCTCCGTTCCGCCGCGTGGATCAGGACGGAGCACCACATCCGGTACGGCCTCCACGCGTCCGTCACGCGGGCGATGTCCTCGCCGGTCGGAGCGGCCGGCAGGTCGTACCGACGCCGCATCCCGGACATGGTCATCTCGTCGCCGGGCAGGGCGTCGACGAGACCCGCGCCGCGCATCACGATCGCCGTGGCGAAGAAGTCGCCCACGCCACGCAGCCGCCGCACGTCGGCGAGGGCCTGCGGGACGGGGAGGCTGCGCAGCCTGGCCCGGTCGAGCCGCCCGTCGAGGGCCGCCTCCGCGACGCCGTGCAGCCGCCGCACCTTCTCGCCGTCGATGCCGGGGACCTCGGTGATGCGCAGCAGCCGCTGCGGCGACGGGAACGCGTGCGCGGTGACGCCGCCGATCTCGAACGCCTCGCCGTGCTCGCGGGCCATCCGCTGCCGGATCGCCCGGCCCTGCTCGATGCGCATCCGGTGGGCGACGATGAACGCGCAGGCGGCCTCGTAGGGCGAGTGGAAGAGCACGGGGCGCAGGTGGGCGTGCTGCCGCTGCAGGGCGCCGATGACCGGGTCGCGCTCGCCGACCTGCGGGTAGCCGCTGCCGTCGGCGTCCAGGGACAGCACGGCGAGCGCCTGCCGCCACGCCTCCTCCGGGCCCCGCACCTCGCCCTCGACCCGGTCGGGTGCGGTCTGGCGCAGGAGCACGGCGGCGGAGTGCGTCCAGCCCTCGACGGGGAACGCCATGACGATCGTGCGGTCGTCGCCGGCCGGCTGGATCCACCCGCCGAAGTACTCGTTCTGCCTGGCCAGGTCGTAGGGCCCGGTGATGTGTGCGTCCATGTGTGCAGCGTGCTCCGTAGAACCGGACAACCCCTGTCATGTTTCGACGGATATTCTTCGGCGTGTGCGCGCCGATCGGCTGTTGTCCCTGGTCCTGCTGCTGCAGGCCCGCCCGTCCTCCGCGGCGCCGGAGCTGGCCGCGCGGCTCGGCGTGTCCGTGCGCACCGTCCTGCGCGACGTCGCGGCGCTCAGTTCCGCGGGGATTCCGGTGTACGCCGAGCGAGGGCGGGGCGGAGGGATCCGGATGCTGCCGGCGTACCGGGCAGGCCTCGCCCACCTGAACGCCGCGGAAGGCACCGGCCTGGCCGTCGGGCAGGCACGCCTCGCGGGCGAGCTGGGCCTCGGCGACGCCCTCGACACCGCCATCGAGAAGATCATCGGCGCCGGCGGGCAGGCGCTGCGCGGCGGCCTGGCCCAGGGCCGCCGCCACGTGATCGTCGACGTCGACCCGTGGATGCGCTCCGGCGAGGCGGTGCCGCTGCTGCCCGCCGTCCACGACGGCCTGCTGCGCGGGCGCTGCCTGTCGCTGGACTACGAGGACAGCGACGGCGCCCGATCGCAGCGGACCGTCACCCCCGCCGGCCTGGTCGCGAAGGCGGGCATCTGGTATCTGGTCACGTCGGAGCCTTCGCTGGTACGCGTGTCGCGCGTCCACGGATGCACCGTGCTGCCCGCGCCGGCGGTGCTGCCCGCCGGCTTCGACCTGGACGCGGCCTGGGCCCGGCTGCGCGACCGGGTCGAGGCGCGCCCCCGCCCGCTGACCGTGCTGGTCTCGGTGTCGCCGCCCGCGGTCGCGCTGGTGCGCCGGGTGCTCGCCCGTCACCTGACCCCTGCCGACTCTCCGTCTGAGCCGTCGCACCTTGTACGGCTCGCGTTCGCCGGGGTGCCGCACGCGGTCGGCAGCCTGCTCGGCTTCGGCGCCCAGCTGACGGTCGTGGACCCGCCGGCGGTCCGCACCGCGATGCGGACCGCCGCGGAGGCCGTCGTCGCGCTGTACGCCGACCCTTAGTCCTTGAGCGGCAGCTCGCTCAGCAGCGTGAACTCGTACTCGATCTGGCCCGCGTCGGCCGGGTCGTCGGACGCGACCAGGTAGGACTCGACGCGGAAGCCGAGGTTCAGCACGTCCGCGGCCCGGACGTGCTCGACGAGGTCCTCGGCCGCCGTGAAGTACGTGGTGTAGATGACCGACGGGCCGTCGCCTGGCTCCTCGGCCGAGTCCTCGGCCAGGTCCTCGGCGGTGCCCTCGGTGACGTCGTCGGCGTCGTCGTATGCGTCGGTGGTCGCTGCTTCTGAAGTGATGTCGATGGTCACGGCGGGAGCCTACGCGCCGCTGTGGGGAGTCTCATCTCGAGCGGAAAATGTCGGTGGTCGCCTCTATGCTCTGCTCGCTTTGGTTTTCCTCACGGGGGAGCACGACCCACCATGCAGTTGCGACGCACCATCCTTGCCCTGGCCCTGTCCACGACGGTGGCCCTGACCGCGGCCTGCTCCTCCGAGAAGCCCTCGCCCGCCGCCCAGGGCTCGGCGAACGCCGCCGCCAGCGCGGCCGCCACCAGCGCCGCAGCCGCCCCGTCACAGTCCGTCGACCTGAAGGCCAACACGGAGGCCGTGTGCAAGGGGGTCGTCGCGGCGTATGACAAGGAGAAGGAAGCGGTCGTCGCCGTCCTCACCGAGCTGCTCACCGCCGCCGCCAAGGACGACACGGCCGCCATGGCCACGGCGAAGTCGAAGGGCAAGGTGGTCTTCGACCGCCTGAGCGCCTCGGTCAACACCGAGCTCGAGAAGGCCGCCGACCCGCAGGCGAAGGCCGCCCTGCAGAACTTCGTGAAGGCCTTCTCGAAGGTCCTCGAGTCCGACAGCCTGGAGAGCGACGCCTTCCAGACCGAGATGGAGAAGGCAACCGCCGAGGCCACGAAGTACTGCCCCGCCCTGGAAGCCTGACCTTCGCCCCAGCCGCCCGGCCGCTCGCTTCGGACACTCAGCCGCCCGGTTGGCCACTCGCCGTGGTCAACCGGGCGGTGCCCACTCCGCCCGGCCAGCTGAGCCGGCGCCTGCCGGCACTGCGCGGCGCTGACGGTGACGCCGCGCTTCTGGGCACCCCCGGGGTTGGCCTTGGTACGGCCGAGGTGGCGGCTCGCTCCAGACAGCTCAGTGGGCAGTGGCCGTCCCCGCCTCGGACGGCCAGCCGCAGGTCCTGAAGCCCCATCGGCGGAGCCGGTGGCGGCTTTGTTCAGGGCCAGGTCGGTGCCGAGGTTGGCCGGGGTCGGCGGTTGGTTCCGGTGCGACGGCCGCGGCCGGCACAGATGCAGCACGACGGCGTCGGCGGTGTCGGTGCCGTCGGTCATCTGTTGGCCTTCGCCGTGCTGACGGTGGCGCTGCTGCGTCGCTGGACACCCGGTGAGCGCTCCGCCCGGCTGAAGTGGCCGTTCGTTCCAGACGGCCAAGTCGGCGGTGGCCGTTCGCCCTGGTCAACGGGGGCGCTTCGCCCTGGACAGCCCAGCTGTCGGCATCTGCCGGCGGCTGTGGCGCAGACGGTGGCATTGCCGCGGTCGCCAGGCACACCGGTGGGCGATTGGTCTGGTAGGGCGGAGGCGGCCCCAAGTCGCGGTCCGCCCGACCACGTGGGCGGTTGCCGGTCCGTCCTGGACAGCCGGGCTACGGGTGACGGCACGTTCAGAAGGGTGGCAGTGGAACCCCTCGCAGGTTGGCCATGTCTACCGGTGGGCCGACGGGAACCACGTGAACGTGCGTCTCGAGGAGGACGAGCTCTGCCTGCTGGTGACCGTCGGGGTTCGTGCTGGCGACTCCAGGGCGCCAGTCGCCCTCGTCTGCGGCTACCGCGGGCCGAGCGGTTCGTGGGCGGATCTGTTGCGTGACTGCTTCCACCGGGGCATGCGCGTTGCGGCGCCCGCGGCCGGTGACGGTGCGCCGGGGTGCTGGGCAGCGCTGCGCGAGGTCTTCCCAGGCACCCGTGAGCAGCGCGAACGGGTGCACAAAAGTTTTCCCAGGGCGGTCGCGAACATCACCGACGATCTCGACGTGCTGCGGCCGTTTCCACGACTACCCGGCCGAGCATTGGGTGCACCTGTGCACCTCGAGCCCGGTCGAGTCCATGTTCGCCAACGTCCGGCACCATGGCCGTGTGACCGAGGGACCGTGTAGCCGCGCCGGGGCCGCCTTCGGCGACGGGCGAGTGGCGGCTCGACCATGACCGTCTACGACACCTACGGCGCGGACGTGCGCTCTGCCGCCGAGCTGGCTCGCATCGTCGCAGACCGGCTCGGCCTGATCTTTGTCGAGCACGAGAGCGACTACCGGGGGATCTACTACCGCGCCGAGGCTCCGCCGTACCAGATCGAGGTCCAGCCCAACGCCATCCCAGGCGACGATGGTCAGAACGATCTCTACGACCCCGATCACCCGGGCATGCGGGCGCTCCTGCTGGTGACCGGCTCCCAGCGGTCGCCAGGCTACGATGCAAGTCTCAACGCCCTCGACGCGCTCCAGCTGCTCGAACACGAGTCGAGTTGAGGTCCGCTGATCCACGACTGCTGACGATTACTCGTAGGCGATTGCCGGTAATTGGTTGCAGGTAATTGGTGGTCGGGCGTGGGGCGGTGCGGGGGTGTCCTACGCGCGGCTGGTCGCGGTGGCGGGGCGGGTTGTGGGTTGTGGGGTGGTTCGCAAGGTGGGGGAGAGCCTGGCGACGGCGAGCAGGACGGCACCGCAGGTGGCGACCAGCAGCCAGCCCGGCCGGGACGCGGCGGGCAGGTCCGCGGGGGAGGACGACGCGACCAGGCCGCCCGCAACCGCGACGCCGAGCGCCGCGCCGAACTGGCGGGCCGTGGAGGTGATGCCGCCCGCGACGCCCGAGCGGGACGGTGGGAGGGCGGCGACGGCGGTGTTCGTGATCGGGGTGTTGGCGAAGCCGATGCCGACGCCGAGCAGCAGGAACGCGAGCAGCAGCACCGGCAGGGCGGTGTGGTCGGACAGGGTGACCAGGCACAGGCCGCCGGCCAGGACGAAGGCGCCCGCGAGCAGCAGCGGCGGGCGTGGGCCCGCGCGGCCGACCAGGTAGCCGGACAGCGGCGCGCACACCGTCGCCGCCAGGGCCATCGGCAGCGTGACCAGCCCCGCGGCGGCGGGTGACAGGCCGCGGGTGTGCTGCAGGTAAAGCGTGCTCAGCAGCAGCGTCAGGTTGAGCCCGGCGAAGAGCACGACGGCGCCCAGGACGGCGGCGGTGAAGGGAGCGTGGCGGAAGAGGCGGACGTCGATCAGGGGCGACCGGCGACGCAGGGACGTGACCACGAACCCGGTGGCGGCGGCCAGGGTGACCGCGGCCAGAGCCACCGGAACCGGAGCGGTCCAGCCCGCGTGCGGCGCCTCGATGAGCAGGGCCACGGACCCGCCGACCAGCGCGACCAGCAGCGCCTGCCCGGGCACGTCCACCGGGCGGGGCTGCGGGGACCTGGACTCCGGCACGTACACGGCGGTGAGGGCCAGGACCGCGGCGATGAGCGGCACACTGACCCAGAACACCGACCGCCAGCCGAGGGCGGAGACGAGCGCGCCGCCCGCGACGGGGCCGGCGGCCATGCTGGCTCCGAAGATCGCGGCCCACACGCCGATCGCCTGGGCGCGCTCCTTCGGGTCGGTGATGACGCTGACGACGATCGCGAGGGCGACCGGGCTGAGCATCGAGCCGCCGACGCCCTGCACGACGCGGGCGGCGACGAGCCAACCGAGGGACGGCGCGGCCGCGCACGCCACCGAGGCGAGGGCGAAGACGACCAGTCCGATCTGGAAGATCCGGCGGCGGCCGAAGCGGTCGGCGAGGGCGCCGGAGGAGATGAGCAGGCTCGCCAGGACCAGGGTGTACGCGTCGACGGTCCACTCCAGGCCGCGGGTGCCGGCGTGCAGGCCGGCGCCGATCGACGGCAGCGCGACGTTGACGATCGTGGTGTCGAGCCCGACCAGGAACAGGCTCGTCGAGCAGATGGCGAGAACGGTCCAGCGCCGTGCGGTGTCCATGGCCACGATGATCGGCGCGCACCCCGTGCAGGCCGCAGAGAATTTGCGAAGATTGCAAAATGGACGCCGAGGTGGAGCGGCTCATCGACGGGATCGGGCCGAGGCTGCGGGAGCTGCGCCGCCGGCGGGGGCTGACCCTCGAGGCGCTGTCGGCGCGGACCGGCATCTCCGTCAGCGGGCTGTCGCGGCTCGAGTCCGGGAAGCGCCGCCCGACGCTGGACCTGCTGCTGCCACTGGCCCAGGCGCATCAGGTGGCCCTCGACCAGTTGGTGGGGGCACCGGCGACGGGGGATCCCCGCGTACACCTGAAGCCCCAGCGAAACCGGAGAGGCAGCGTGGTCGTCGCGCTGACGCGCTACCCGGGACCGGTAAGGGTGTTCAAGCAGGTGCTCGAACCGGGCGAACCCAGGTTGGTCACCCACGAGGGCTACGAGTGGCTGTACGTCCTCGCCGGCGAGCTGCGGCTCATCCTCGGCGATCAGGAGCTGACGCTGCGGCCGGGGGAGGTCGCCGAGTTCGAGACCCGCACGCCGCACTGGTTCGGCCCCGCCGGCGAGCAGACCGTCGAGGTCCTGCACATGTTCGGGCCCCAGGGAGAGAAGGCGCGGGTGCGCGCGAGACCCCGCGCCGGGAAACACTGAAGGCGGCGGGGCAACGCCCCACCGCCTTCAGCAACGAACAGGTCAGACCGCGACCGGGTGCGCGTCGGCCACGACCGGGCGCTGGCTGCGCTCGGTGAGGTAGCCGAACAGCAGGCCGAGCGTGGCCCAGGTGACCGCCTGGGTGCCGAGCGACGCGAGCCGGAACCGCCACAGCAACACCGGCGAGAACCCGTCGGGCACCTCGTTGACCGCCGGCAGCAGCGCGATCGCGACACCCACGACGACCGCGGCGCCGACGACCGCGAGGATCGTCGCGTTCCACGTGCCGAAGCGCGGCTGCAGCGACCGGCTCACGACGATCGCGCCGAGCACGGCGGCGACCCCGATGACGATCATCAGGAAGTACAGGCCGGTCCGCTGCTGCAGCGTGTCCGGGTTGCCGGTCGCGGGCGGGTTGGCCGGGTACTTCAGGAACGGCACGAGCGCCACCCCGACGAACCCGGCGAGAGCGACGACCGCGGCCGTGGCGCGGGCGCTGATCCGGCCGATCCGCCCGAGCGTGACCGCGACCGCGATGGCGAACAGGCCGCCGATGGCGACGCCGTACACGACCGAGGCGGTGGCCAGGCCGAGCGTGCTCTGCACGGTCCGGCTGACCGGCCCGTGCTCATGGTCGGTGGCGTGGACCTCCTCGAACGCGATCGCGTCGTTGATCGGGCCCTCACCGAACAGGTAGGCGAACAGGAACGCGGCGACACCGGCGACCAGGCCGGTGATCATGCCGCGGACCAGGAGCGTCCGGGCACTCAACATGCTGGCGCCCCGGTTCAGTGGCAGGGGAAGCCGAGCAGGTGCCGGCCGTCGTGGACGAACTCGTGCACCGTCGAACCCGAGACGACCGAGGTGATGCCCTGCTCGGCGCCGACGAAGTAGAGCAGGACGACGGCGAGGACGACGCCGAACGTGGCCCACGGCAGGATCTGCCGCAGCGGGATCGGGGCCGGTGCGGTGGCCGGGGTGGGAAGAGCCGAGATCGTTGCCATGATGCAGCCTCCTGCGGGATTTCGCGTCCCATCGAGCGTTGTCGTGACCGTGCCCGGGTCTGACTCCCACCTGCGTGGTTACAGCGGCGCGACCGTGCCGGGCTTGCACCGGCTTCCGTTCACTGTCACGTGTATGTTTCGGACGGTACGGACGCGGTTCCGGCGTGTCAATCGGACAGCGCCTCCGTCAGCCCGCCGGTGGGCGCCGCGCCGCTGGTCAGCGCGGCCGGCGCCCGGGGCCGGGGTGATCAAGTTCTCGGCGGGGTGAGGGCGACGAGGTCGGTGCCGACCTTGTGCAGTCCGTCGAGCCGCCGGTCGAGGGACGCGCCGCTGGGGCTGAGGAACTCGTCGTACTTCGCCCAGACGGACCTGCCGTTCGCCATGAACGCCCACGGGTAGTGCTTGTCGGCGGCGGCGACGACCTGCGGGCCGTGGTCCGCCCAGTGCGGGTCGGTGCCGCCGGTCAGCCGCGCGCCCACCTTGTCCTTCGGCTGCACCGACAGGCTCGGCACGTCACCCGGCAGGGCGAGCACCAGCGCGGTGTGCCGGTTGTCCTTCTCGGTGAAGTCGAACACGTAGAACGCGCGGTCGCGGTACGTGCCGCTGACGACGGCGCCCGCGGACGGCTGCGACTGCGACCAGCCGAGCCGCTGGGCGAGCGTGGGGTTGGAGTGTTCGAAGGTGTAGCCGCGCCGCTTCGCCCACCGCTTCCGGCCGATCCGCGTCCGCACCGACGACACGAACCCGGCGCCCGAGATCAGGCAGATCAGCGTGCCGCCGATACCCGCGATCCACGCGCCGGTCCCGCCGTCGGTGAAGGCCGTGCCCCACCCGAGCACAGCGGTCACGCCGGTGACGACGAAGATGAAGAAGCGGGTCTGGTACGGGGCGATCGCCGCCTGCGGCTCGTCGGCGCCGTACCGGATCACCTCGATCAGCGAGAGCACGAAGTACAGCAGCGCCAGCCCGCCGAGCAGCAGCGCCGCGGAGCCGGTTGTCCGCCACGCCCGGTCCCGGCCGGCGAGCTTCTCCGGGGAGTTCTGTCTCGTGTACCGGTCGACCATCGTCTGGTAGGAGCCGCCCTCGTCGCCGCTGCCGCCGAAGACCAGGCACGTGTCGCGCGGCCGCATCGTCTTGCCGTCGCAGGTCGGCGTGTAGTCCGAGATGCGCTGCGCCGACTCCTGCTGTCGCTGCGCGGCCGTGCTCGTGCCGGCCGCCACCATCTGCCATCCGGCCAGCAGGAAGACGCCTGCCAGGACGATCCGGACGAGTAACCCCGTGTGCCGTCGATTCACGCCGGCATGTATAGCAGCCGATGCCTGGCCGCTGCTGCCCCGGTGGCCCGGGATGCGTGCTGACCGCTGCCGGGACCGAGCCGTCACGATAGTCTCGGACCCGTGGGCGTCATGATGGACTACTTCGCCGCGACCGAGCAGGAGCTGGCCGCCCTCGACCTCGATCTGGGCCCGGCCGGCAACGACTGGCCGTATGTCGACTGCAAGGGCTGGATCCTGGAGGTCGAGGAGTTCGCCGCGGAGATCGACGGGCGGGATCCGAGCGAGTTCGGCCGGGACGAGCCGCTGCGCGGCGTCGACGACCCCGAGTTCCTCGGCCCGTGGACGGTGCGGATCAACACGGAGCTCGTCGACACCCTCACCCGGCTGGAGGAGGGGCAGATCCGCGGCTACGCGGACCGGTTCCTGCTGGAGGACTGGGAGGCCGGGCGGCTCGTCGCGCTCGCCGGGCTGGCCAGGTCCGCGGTCGCGCAGGGGCGGGCGCTCTACTCCTGGTCGTCGTTGTAGCCGGCCACGAGCCGGTCGTCCTTGTCGTTCTTGTAGCCGGACACCAGCAGGGTCCACAGCTGCTCGCGGACCTCCGGCGGGAGCCGGTTCCCGAGCTCCTGGCGCCGCAGCAGCACGAACCCGTTCGGGTCGCGCGGCCGCCCGGTGCGGGCGAACTCGATCGCCTGCACGGCGAGCGCCGGCTCCGGCCACGTGCCGTCGGGCGCCGTGTGGATGGCGTCGACGGCCGCCGCGGCCCGCGCGTCGACGTCGTCGATCAGCGCGTACTCCGCCCCGTCGGCGGGCCAGCGCTGCGCCCGCAGGTCGATGTCGCGGAAGTCCACGTCGACGAGGTCCGCGTCGGTGAAGTCATTGCCGCGCCATTCGTTGCGGGCGCGGACCGGGCTGCCGGCCGCCCCGCCGGGTGCGCCGTTGAATACGGTGTGCCACACCCGGCCGCGAAACACGCATTCCACGAACTCCGCGCATTCGGTGTCAAGCTCCCGGATCTGGGCACCGTCGAACAGGCAGCGCTCGAAGCGCGCGTCGCCGAGGTACGTGTTGCCCAGCGGGAACCTCGTGCGCCGGAACACGCAGTCGACGAATCGCGTCTGGCCCTGATGGCCGACGCTGAACTTTCCGAAAGAAGTTTCCGAGAAGTTACATCGCAGAAAGGTTCCGCCATAGGCACCGAACGTGTCGAACGAACGGCCCGAGAAGTCGACGTCGGCCAATTCTACGTGACGGTGTTCCACCCTCAGCAGATCCACGTCTGGACGTTACCAGCCACTCGCACACACGGCCGGAGTCGATTCCCGACCCCAACCGTTCGGCGCGGAATGTGGTCTTTGTCCGGCACGGCGCTCAGCCGTCGAGCCGGTCCCGCAGGGCCAGCAGCGGCCCGTCCCAGTCCCGGGCCAGGGCGGCGAGGAACTGCTGCGCCACCTTCATCGACGCCGAGTCGAGGCGGAACCGGACCCGCCGACGCTCGCCCGGCTCGGCGACCACCAGGCCGGCCTCGGCCAGCAGGCCCAGGTGCTTGGCGATCGCCTGCCGGGTGATCGGCAGCTGCCCGGCGAGCTGGGTGGCGGTGGCCGGCCCCCCGGCCGCGAGCGCGGCGAGGATCCCCCGCCGGCTCGGGTCGGCCAGGGCGGCGAAGACCTCCTGCGCCACCGCCTCCGGATCAGGCCTGCCCATCGAGATACGCGACGAGCTCGCCGAGCTCGCTGGTCCAGCCCTTGGTGTTTCCCGTGTACGCGGTGTTGTGCACGGTCTCGTCCGGCACCTGCGCGAATCCGCTCTCGATCATGGTCAATGTGGTGCCGTCGGCGGAAGGCGTGAGCGTGAACTCCACCTGGTTGCGCCGCGGGTCCTCCTGCGGCAGGCCGTAGATCGGCCAGGTGTAGGCGAAGACGTGCGGCGGCTCGACCCGCGTGATGGTGAGGGTGGCGGTGTCGCCGCTGTCCCAGATGAGCTTGGCCGTGCCGCCGACGCGCAGGTCGACCTCGGCGCGGTTGCCGAACCAGGTGCCGAGGCCCTCGGCGGTGGTCAGCGCCGCCCATACCTTCTCCGGCGAGTGGGCCAGCTGCAGGGTGCGCTCGATCCGGTCGGGGAATGTCATGTCCGCCTCCATGTAGCAACCGTTCAGTTGCATCCAACGTATAGCAATCAACTGGTTGCGTCAACCGGACCGTACGATCACCGGCATGCTGGGAGTGCACTTCGCCATCACCGAGCAGCAGGAACGCAAGCTGCTGAAGGCCGCCAAGAAGGGCGACGACGCGGTCGGGGACCTGGTCGGCGACCTGGAGGAGGAGTGGGACGACGACGCCATGAAGGTCGACTCCGACAAGGCCTGGGACGCCATCCATCGCTGCCTGGGTGACGGCACGCTGGATCCGGGCGGCGGCGAGTACCCGCTCACGCACGCGGTGCTCGGCGGGCGGGACCTGCACGAGGACTACTACGTCATCTACGTGACCGCCGGCGAGGTCCGCGACGTCGCCGCGGCCGTGCGGGGACTGGACCGGGCGTGGCTGCGCGAGCGGTTCGACGCGATCGACGACCCGGACTACCGCGGCGCCGGCGATGCCGACGACTTCGAGTACACCTGGGAGAACTTCGCCGACATCCAGGCCTTCTACGCCCGGGCGGCGGACGCGGGCAGGGCGGGGGGGGGGTGGGCGGCCGGGGGTGAAACCCCCCCCCCCC